>DATKOE010000116.1:0-3227 GCA_035524815.1 Rhizomicrobium sp. | reverse complement strand
TGTAGGCCTCGTGGTACTCGTGCGCCTGCAATCCGACGAACGTGAAGCCGAGCACGATGGTGAGGAACAGCCAGAGCTTGAGCTGCCCGCGATGCCCCGCCTTGAGCGCATGGTGCGCGATGGTCAGGGTGACGCCCGACGTCAGGAGGATGATCGTGTTGATGAGCGGGATGCCCATCGCTTGCATGGGCGAGAAGCGCGCGGTGTCGTACGGGCCGTTGGTCGGCCATTGCGCCGCGTAGTTGGGCCACAGCAGCTTCGAGGCGATGCTGCCCAGGTCGGGCACGGACAGGTTGCGGACGTAGAACAGCGCGCCGAAGAACGCGGCGAAGAACATCACCTCGGAGAAGATGAACCAGCTCATGCCCCAGCGGAACGAGAGGTCGACCTTCTTGTTGTAGAGGCGGTGCTCGGACTCGCCGACGACGGTGCCGAACCAGCCGAAGAACATGATCAGCAGGATCGTGAAGCCCGCCGCGCAGATCCACGGCCCCGGGGCATAGCCGTTGAACCAGAACGCCGCGCCGGAGCCCATCAGCAGGAGCGCGCACGCCGCCGTGATCGGCCAGTGCGAAGGCTGCGGTACGTAGTAGTAAGGCTTGGCGCCGTTGGTCGCTACGCTCATTCGAATCCCCTATTGCAAATACGGGCCGGCCGCGCCGGCCCGTCTCCAATCAGAAGTCTTCCCCTCACCCACCGCCACCCTCGACCTCGAAGAAGGTGTACGACAGCGTGATCGTGTTCAGGTCTTCCGGCGTCTTGGGGTCCACCACGAACACCACCGGCATCTTGCGCACCTCGCCCGGCCCGAGGGTCTGCTTCTCGAAGCAGAAGCACTCGAGCTTGCGGAAGTACTGCGCGGCGTACTGCGGCCCGTAGCTCGGGATCGCCTGACCCGTGATCGACCGCCCCGTGTTGTTCGTCACTTCGTACACGACCTGGCGCACCTCGCCCGGATGGACGTTCACCACGGGCTCCAGCGGACGGAACGTCCACGGCAGGTTGCGCAGGTTGGAGTCGAGCTCGATGCGCACGCTGCGCGCGGCCACGACCTGCGTGTTGGCCACCTCGTCGGGCTGCGCGATGTTGCGCAGGCCGGTCACCCTGCAGATCTGGTCGTAGAAGGGCACCAGCACGTAGCCGAAGGCGAACATGCCGGCGGCCACGATCACGAGCCGCACGAGCAGCTTGCGGTTGGAGTCGCGCGGGGCGTTGGGGGCGCTCATTTCCGCCGAACGCTGCGCCCGATCGCGAGCACGAGGAACAGGAGGACGGCGGCGCCCAGCACCGTCATGCCGGTCGACGTGTCGCCCGTCAGCTTCGCGACGATGATGCCCACGAAGAAGACGAGCGCGATCGACGCGAGGATGAGCGCAGTGCGCACGTTGGCGCTGCGCACGTCCGGCCTGTCCGGCGCTTGCGGCATCGCCTAGCCCCTACTTCACCACCGGCGGCGTCTCGAAGCTGTGGTACGGCGCCGGCGACGGCAGCGTCCACTCCAGCGTGTCGGCGCCTTCCCACGGCTTGGCGGGCGCCTTCGCGCCGTCGCCGCGCAGGCACTTGATGAGCACGTACACGAAGATCAGCTGCGAGAAGCCGAAGCCGAAGGCGCCGATGGAGGCCACCATGTTCCAGTCGGCGAACTGCTGGGCGTAGTCCGGGATGCGCCGCGGCATGCCGGCGAGCCCGAGGAAGTGCATCGGGAAGAACGTGACGTTGAAGAAGATCATCGCCAGCCAGAAATGCCACTTGCCGAGCTTCTCGTCGTACATGGTGCCGGTCCACTTCGGCAGCCAGTAGTACGCGCCCCCGAAGAACGCGAACAGCGACCCGGCGACCAGCACGTAGTGGAAGTGCGCCACGACGTAGTACGTGTCCTGCAGCTGGATGTCGACCGGGGTGATGGCGAGCACGAGGCCGGTGAAGCCGCCCATCGTGAACAGGAACAGGAATCCCACCGCGAAGAGCATCGGCGTCTCGAAGGTCATGGAGCCGCGCCACATCGTGGCGAGCCAGTTGAACACCTTCACGCCCGTGGGCACCGCGATCAGCATCGTCGCGTACATGAAGAACAGCAGCCCGGCGGCCGGCATGCCGACGGTGAACATGTGGTGCGCCCACACGATGAACGACAGGATGGCGATGCTCCCCACCGCGTAGACCATCGATGCGTAGCCGAACAGAGGCTTGCGCGAGAACGTCGGCAGGATCTCCGAGATGATCCCGAACGAGGGGAGGATCATGATGTACACCTCGGGATGCCCGAAGAACCAGAAGACGTGCTGGAAGAGCACGGGGTCGCCCCCGCCGGCGGCGTTGAAGAACGACGTGCCGAAGTGACGGTCGGTCAGGAGCATCGTCACGGAGCCCGCGAGCACGGGCATGACCGCGATCAGCAGGTACGCGGTGATGAGCCACGTCCACACGAAAAGCGGCAGCTTCATCATCGTCATCCCCGGCGCGCGCATGTTGAGGATGGTGGTGATGATGTTGATCGAGCCCATGATCGACGACGCGCCCATGATGTGCACGGCGAAGATGGTGAGATCCATGGCCATGCCGGACTGAACCGACAGCGGCGGGTACATCGTCCAGCCGCCGGCGAACGCGCCGCCGGGCACGAGGAAGGAGCCCACCAGCATGAGCGCAGCGGGCGGGAGCAGCCAGAAGCTCAGGTTGTTCATGCGCGCGAACGCCATGTCCGGCGCGCCGATCATCATCGGGATCTGCCAGTTCGCGAAGCCCACCGCCGCCGGCATGATCGCGCCGAAGATCATCACGAGCCCGTGCAGCGTGGTCAGCGAATTGAAGAATTCCGGGTGCACGATCTGCAGGCCGGGCTGGAACAGCTCGGCGCGGATCGTGAGCGCCATCACGCCGCCGACGAAGAACATGGTCAGCGAGAACAGCAGGTACAGCGTGCCGATGTCCTTGTGGTTGGTCGTCGTGATCCAGCGCATGATCCCCGAGGGGTGATGCGCGTGGTCGTCGTGCCCGTGGTCTTCGGCGTGATCGTGCGGAATGCTGCTCATGCGTGGCTCCTGACTTGGCTTTCCTGCCGGCCGCTACTGGCGCGCGGCCTTGATCTGCGCGGGCATCACGTCGCCGGCGTGGTTGCCCCAGCTGTTGCGCGTGTACGTGATCACCGACGCGATGTCGACGTCGGACAGCGACTTCCACGACGGCATCGCGGTGCCGGCCTTGCCGTTCATCACGATGGCGATCTG
>DATKOE010000115.1:0-2134 GCA_035524815.1 Rhizomicrobium sp. | reverse complement strand
GCCGATCACCATCGCGGGAATGCCCGTGTCCTGCACGCCCAGCGACGAGAACGGCGTATTCTGACCGCTCGCCAGATACAGGACCACGCCGATCGCCCCGGCATTCTGGGCATTGATGATTTTGTTGCTGTCGAAGCAATTGCCGCGCTGGATCAGCGCCACCGATCCGCTCAGAGAGCCGGCCGGTAGCGCCGCGCAGGCGTACCCGTCGTTCCCCGTCGAAGCCACGTCGACAATCGGCGCGGTCATGGCGGATTGGATGTGCGGCCCATCGCCGAACAGCCCGTGAATCGTGCCGAGCGACGACCCGTTCACGGTCAGTGACTGATAGAGCTGGTGCGAATTCATCGTCGCCCCGACGGTGATCGCCGAGGGCGCCGTGCCGGGTGTGTGGATGGTGGTCAGCGTCCGCGTCTTGCCGCTGATATTGCCATCGTTCCCGGCCGCGGCCACAACGACGAGGCCATTCTGTACCGCGTTCTCCACCGCCTGCACGAGCACGTCGCACTCGCCGCCGCACGCCTGCTGGTCGACATCGAGAGGCCCCGCCCATTCCGGATCGCCTTCGTGCAGCGAGAGCGTCACCACGTCCATCTGGTCGCTGAGAGCATCTTCGAGCGCCTGCAGCGCAGCGTCGATCGTCCCGTAGTAATTCACGCCCGGAGATCCGAAGATCTTGGAATTACCGAGGAACGCCTTGGGCGCCACGCCCTGGATCGCTCCGCGCGGACTCGTATTCTGCACGCCCGCCGCGATCATCGCGATGGCCGTACCGTGTCCTTGCCGGTCGCGCGGCGAAAGATCGTCGGGCCACGCTGTCGCGAGGGGATTGGCCGGATCGGCCGCCGCGGCCACCAGGCTCACGTAGCTTCGCGCCACGATCACCTTATTGTTGGTGTAGGCGCAGTCGCTGCCGCTGCACTTGGGGAAACCCGCCGGCGGCGTCAGCGATGGATCCTGGAAGCCCGGATGGTTCTGGTCGATGCCGGAATCGATGATCCCGATCTTCATCCCCGCGCCTGCATTCGACGGGCCGCCCAGCAGGCTCCAGGCCGCCGAAACGTTGGTCAGATCGAGCGCCGTATCGAGATCCATGTAGAGCGGCGGCGTGGCAACCACATGGGCCACACCGGGAATATTGCGAAGCTCGGCCGCCGTCTCGGGCGTCGCGGTCACCGTAATGGCGTTGACCAGCATCTGCCCCGACCAGTGGACGGGAATCTTGCGCCGCTGCAACTCCGCGATCACGCTACTCTGCGCCGCACGGATCGTCGCGAGCCGGGCTTTCGCCTGAGAGCCCTGAAGGGCCAGCCGGGAATGAGTCGTTTGGGCTACCGGAGAGTCCTGAAGGATGACCGCGTATTCGGAGGTCTTTCCGCGCTGCCCGGATGCGGCACAGGCCAGCAGCAGAAGGAGAGGGATTACCTTTCGCATCGCACCGGCAGAGACGTCGCTCCCATCAGTTACGTTGCGCACCGATCAACTATCTTTCGTACGATGAATCTCATCGGCAACGTCTGCCGCCGCGCGCATTTCACGAACGTCGTGCACCCTCACGATGTGGGCGCCGTTCAAAATCGCCGCCGCCACCGCCGCTGCCGTCGCACAGCGCGTCTCTTCGGCATCCTCATGCGCCAGAAACGACTTGCGGGAAGGCCCCACCAGCACCGGCACATCGAGCGTCCCCAGCGCGCCGAGCGAGCCGAGAATCAGCGAGTTCTGCTCCTTCCGCTTGCCGAAGCCGATGCCCGGATCGACCACCAGCCTCGTCTTGTCGATGCCGACACGCCGCGCGCGGCTCACCGCGGCGTCCAGTTCCCGGACTATCGTCCCTATGGGATCGGGCATGGGAGCCAGTTTCGCCCAGGTTTCCGGGCGCCCGCGCATGTGGTTCAGGACCAGACCCGCATCGTGGTTCGAGACCACCCGTGCCAGTTGGGGCTCGATCGTCAGCGCCGAGGGATCGTTGATGATCTCCGCGCCGAGTTCGATCGCGCGCTCGGCGACCTCGGCCTTATAGGTATCGACGGAAATGGGGATGCCCAGCTGTCCGCGCAGGCGCTTGAGCACCGGGACCAGGCGCCGCATCTCCTCCGCAGCTGAGATGCGCGCGGAGCCCGGCTTGGTCGATTCC
>DATKOE010000114.1:0-34697 GCA_035524815.1 Rhizomicrobium sp. | reverse complement strand
GCATGCTGCCTATTTTGTCAGCATCAGCTCTCGACGGGGGCGAAACCCCGGTGCGGATGCTGTAGTCAGAGCGCATGCGGACGGCGGACGTGATCATCGGCGGCGGCGGGATGGTGGGCCTCAGCCTGGGGCTGGCCCTGGCGCGCGGCGGCCTGTCGGTTGTCGTGGCCGATCCGGTGGCGGCGCCCGAGGCGCAAGCCGAATCCTTCGACGGGCGCGTGTCGGCGCTGTCTTTTGCGTCCGTACGCATGCTCCAAGCGCTGGGGCTGTGGGACGGCCTCGCGGCCGAGGCCCAACCCATCCACGACATCCTGGTCACCGATGCCCGGCTGGGAGCCGCGCCGTCGCCCTTCTCGCTGCATTTCGATTCCGCTGAGGTCGGCGCGCCGCTGGGCGCCATCGCGGAGAACCGCGTCATCCGCCGGGCGTTGTTTGCCGCAGCCGAAAAAACCGATCGCCTGACGCTCGTCGCGCCCGCTGCGGTGATGTCGTTGCGCGTCGAGCCATCGCGCGTGATCGCCACGTTGTCGAATGCAGCGGACGTGGAGGCGCGTGTTGCTGTGGCGGCCGACGGGCGCGACTCGCCCTTGCGAAGCGCGATGAGGATCGGCGTAGTGCGCTGGGCCTACGCGCAGAAAGGCATCGTCGCCACGGTGCATCACGAGCGGGCACACGACGGCGTCGCCTACGAGCACTTCCTGCCTTCCGGTCCGTTCGCGATCCTGCCGATGACGGGCAACCGCTCGTCGCTGGTCTGGACCGAACGCGACGAGGTCGCGGGCGCCATGATGGCGCTGCCGCGAGCCGATTTCGACGCCGAGATCGCGCGCCGCTTCGGCGCCCATCTGGGCCAGACGCGCGCGGAACAGAACCGCTGGTGCTATCCGTTGCGCTTCCACCTGGCGCGCGATTACGTGCGTCCGCGCTTTGCCCTGGCGGGCGATGCGGCGCACGGCATCCATCCGATCGCGGGGCAGGGGCTGAACCTCGGGCTCAAGGACGCGGCGGCGCTGGCCGATGTGATCTTGGATGCGGCCGCGATCGGCCTCGACATCGGCGATTTGGGCGCACTCCGGCGCTACGAGCGCTGGCGCCGCTTCGATTCCTTCGCCATGGCGGCGGCGACCGATGGCTTGAACCGCCTGTTCTCGAACGACGTCGTGCCGGTGCGTCTGGCGCGCGATCTGGGCCTGGGGATCGTCGACCGAATCGGCCCGCTGCGGCGGTTCTTCATGCGCCAGGCCGGCGGCGATGTGGGCAGGCTGCCGAGCTTGATGCGTGCGTGATTGAGCCGGGTTGGCCGACGAATGCATCGTCATGGCCGCCGCCGCCACCTTTGCCGAAGCCACGGAGGCCGAGCGTGCGCATTCCTGCCTGCCGGAGCCTTGTGGCAGGCGCGAGGCGGTGATCCATTTCTACGCTCGGTGCCTTGTCTTCATGATCGGCCGGTTTGAGCCCGGTCATGACGCGTTGGGTTCAAACTCAATCGATCATGCTCGGGGCGCCGCCTAATTTCCCAATTTCCCGTCCTCGCGCCGCGCCGCCAGTGCGGCGGGAAGATCGCGATAGAAGCCGCGGGCGATGTCGCCGATCTTCTGGGCGCGGATGCGCTCGGCCTCGTCGCGCGTGGCATACCAGATGCCTTCGAAGGCGTAGCGGGTGACGGGCGTTCCGGTGCGCGGATCGGTGTCGGCCACTTCCACCACGTCTTCCACCTGCTCCTGCGCCACGTCGAGCGTGTGGCGGAAGTGCGCTTGACGGTCCCAGCGGTCGCGGAGTTGGGTTTCGATGCGGGCGCGGTTGGCCGCATCGAAGCGCTTCAGCGCGGCCGAGATCGCGGGCCACAGCCGGTAGAGCACCAGCGCGGCGATCACGAACAGCGCGGTGGTGGTCAGGTTCCAGAACATGAAGGGGCACTCCGCCCCCACAATATAGGCAGCGGCAGGCGCCTCGGGGAGGGGTCAGGGCCGGCCTGCGATGGCGCCGGCCAGCGCCACCAGCCGCCGGGCGGCCTCGGCATGCAGGCGTTCCACCATGCGCCCTTCGAACCGGATCGCACCCTTGTCGCGATTCTCCGGCTGATCGAAGGCGGCGATCAGCCGTCGCGCGGCGGCCACTTGTTCGGGCGAGGGCGCGAAGGCGGCGTTGCAGGGCTCGATCTGGCCCGGATGGATCACCGTCTTGCCGTCGAAGCCGAAACTTCTGGCCTGTTCGCAGGCCGCCCTGAAACCTCCCGCGTCGGCGATGTCGTTGTAGACGCCGTCGATGGCGGCAAGACCACGGGCCCGCGCCGCCAGCACGGTGAGCGACATCGCAGCGAACAGGTTCTCGCGGCCGGGCATGTGGGTGCCGCCCATGTCCTTGACGAGGTCGTTGCCGCCCAGGACCAGACACGCAAGCCGTCCGCCCGCATCGGCGATCTGGGAAATCTCCAGGATCGCGCGCGGCGTCTCCACCATCGCCCAGATCGTAATGGTCTTTCCCGCATCCAGGTGGTCGAGCCGGTGCTGCACCTTGTGGATGTCGCGAGGGGAGAACACCTTGGGGATCACCACGGCCTGCGGCGCGGCGGCGGCGACGGCCGTCAGATCATGCTCGCCCCATTCGGTATCGAGCGCGTTGATGCGAACCGCGACCTCGCGTTCGCCGAAGCCGTTGCGCGCGGCCGCGCACACCTGCTCGCGCGCCGTCTGCTTCCTGTCGGGGGCGACGGCATCCTCGAGATCGAGGATGACGGCATCGGCCGCCAGCGAGCGCGACTTCTCCAGCGCGCGGCCGTTCGATCCCGGTATGTAGAGCACGCTGCGGCGGGGCCGGATTTCGTTCATGGCCTTGGTTTCAGCAGCTTGCGGTTGACGAGGCACTCGGCGATCTGAACCGCGTTGAGCGCCGCGCCCTTGCGCAGGTTGTCCGACACGCACCACAAGTTCAGCCCGTGCTCGACCGTGGGGTCCTTGCGGATGCGGCTGACGTAGGTCGCATCCTCGCCCGCGCATTCGACCGGCGTGACGTAGCCGCCGTCCTCGCGCTTGTCGACCACCAGGCATCCCGGCGCCTCGCGCAGGATCGCCCGCGCGCGCTCGGCGGTGATGGCCTTCTCGAACTCGATGTTGACGGCTTCCGAATGGCCGATGAACACGGGAACGCGCACGCACGTCGCCGTCACTTGGATGTCGGGATCGAGGATCTTCTGCACCTCGACCATCATCTTCCATTCCTCCTTGGTGTAGCCGGAGTCCAGGAAGACGTCGATGTGCGGGATCACGTTGAAGGCGATCTGCTTGGTGAAGTGCTCGTGCTCGATGGGATCGGCCACGAAGATCGCGCGCGTCTGCCGGAACAGTTCGTCCATCGCCTCCTTGCCCGCGCCGGAAACCGACTGGTAGGTGGCCACGACGACGCGCTTGATGGTCGCCTCGTCGTGCAGCGGTTTCAGCGCGACCACGAGCTGCGCGGTGGAGCAGTTGGGATTGGCGACGATGCCCTTCTTGATGCCCTCGTCCAGCACCGCGGCATTCACTTCCGGTACGACGAGCGGCACTTCGCGGTCCATGCGCCAGGTGGAGGAGTTGTCGATGACGATCGCACCCTGAGCGGCGATCTTCGGCGCCCACTGCTTGGACAGCGCGCCGCCGGCGCTCATCAGCACGACGTCGGTGCCGCGGAAATCGAAGTAGTCGAGCGCATGCACCTTCAGGGTCCCGTCGCCGAACGAGACGTCGACGCCGACCGAGCGGGTGGAGGCCAGTGCCACGACTTCGCTATAGGGAAACTGGCGCTCGCTGAGAACGCTCAGCATTTCGCGGCCGACGTTTCCGGTGGCCCCGACGACGGCGACTTTGTAGGACATGGAACCTGCTTCACGCCTTGGAATGCGCCCGGACAGATACAGGAAGCATTCGAGACCGGAAAGGCTGAAACTCCGGGCTTGGCAGCGGGCGCGGCGGGCGGCCGGAAATATGGCCGCGGCGACGCGGTGGTTGGCGCAAGGCGTCCCGGCAGTGCTAGGCTCGCCGCATCCGGAAAGAGGCAAGTCGAGGTCCTGATGACAATGCGATCTGCGTGGGTGGCGGGCGTGTGCGTGCTCGCGTTGTGTGCGGCGGCGTCTGCGGCGCCCAGAGCCAGGGCCGGCAGGTGCGCCAGCCCCGACGAGGTGACGGCCATGCAGGCGGCGTCGATCCAGCAGGAGCTCATGGACGCGGCGCTCACTTGCGGGGACATGGCCCGGGACAACTACAACGCCTTCCAGACCCGGTTCTCGGGCGAACTGCGCGCCTCCGACAAGGTGTTGCACACGATGTTCGCGCGCGTGATGGGCGGCGGGAAGGGCGACAAGGCCTATAATCTGTTCAAGACCGAGCTGGCGGCGCGCTCGGAGCTGCGCCGCACCCACAATCACGACGATTTCTGCCAGGAAACCAATCTGGTTGCGGCAGCCGCGCTCGGCCCGGCCAAGATCGAACTGGCCGATCTGGTTTCCGACATCCCCGTGGTGGACACGGCCGGAGGCGTCAACGGTTGCTCGATCGAGATGACGGTGACGCTGAAGGGCGCCAAGGCCGTCGGCATCGTTCCTCGGCCCAATCCGCTGCGCCTCGCCGCTGCGCCCGCCGCCGTGCCGGCGCAACCGCAAGCGCCGGATCCGGCTCCCTCCGCCGCGCCCGCAAGCCCGTAATGGAATTCGACTGAGCGATTCCGACGCTTGCATGCGTCAGGACAAATGAAAAGGGCGGGTCTTTCGACCCGCCCTTCCCATGTGTGCCTCTGGCAGCCTTAGCTGTCGAGATTGATGACCGCGCGGCGGTTCTGCGGCTCGCGCACGCCCGGTCCGGTCGGAACCAGCAGGTCGTGGAAGCCCTTGCCTTCGATGGCAATCGTCGAACCGTCCATGCCTTCGCGGACCATCTCGTCCTTCACCGCCTGGGCGCGGGCAACCGACAGCTTCATGTTGTACTTGTCGGAGCCGACCGTATCGGTGTGGCCGGTGATCTGCACTTTGACGAAGCCGTTCGTCTTCGCCGTCTTCACGGCCTCGGCGACCACGGCCTGGGCAGCTTCGGTCAGGTTCGACTTGTTGAAGTCGAAGAAGACGATGAACGTCTTGACCGGCGGCGGAGGCGGCGGAGGAGGCGGAGGCGGCGGAGGCGGCGGCGGAGGAGGCGGCGGCGGAGGCGGCGGCGTCAGATAGAACCGCACGCTCAACATGATGATCTGCTCCTGCGGCGGTTTCACCGTCGCGGTGCAGTCAAGCGCCGAGATCGTCTGGGTCACATCGCCGAAGAAGTCGCGATAGCGATAGTCGACGCCGATATCGGCGGAATCGCTGAGCCAGTATTTCACCCCGACGATGCCCTGCACGCCCCAATGGAGCTTCTGCTCGTCGAAGATCAGATCAGTCCCGAGAGTGCCCTTCTGCCTGATGGAGGCAGCACCGACGCCGCCGCCGAAGTACACATCCCAACGCGGAGCAACGGGCATATCGTAGAGGAGATTGACGAAGTCGGAGTAGATGTCGATGTTGCCGTCGAAACCGGTCGCCTTCACCTTGTGAGTGGACCATCCGATCTCGTCTTCGATCCGGAAGCCGTTGTCCCAGCGATAGCCGAGCATGCCGGCAAGCAGGACCCCGTCGTCGGTGTTGAACGCGTAATCCGCGTCAGGGACGACGGCTGCGCCCACCGTAGGCGGCTGAGTGAAGTGGAGATGGGCTTTTGTATCGTCCGCCATGGCCCAGCCGACGCCAAGCCCGACGTACCAGCCCGCAGTACCATTTGCCGCTGCCGATGCCGGAACGGAAAGCGCCAGAGCGGCTACGCTCGCGAGCGCCAGACTACGTAGTTTCATCTGAATCCCCTAATTGCAAAGGCAACGACGTTGCCCGACCTACCCAGACCCCCTGAGGGCACACTTGGGTCGGGAATATGCCCCGACGGGAGCCGCAATGCCATACCGGCGGCCTGACGTTCTTTGTTTAATACCCGACTGTGGCGTCATGGGCACATTGCGTGAGAAGTCCAAATCGATCGCAAAATATAGTCAATAAAAAAGAGCGGACACTCCTGGTGCGGTCCCTGCGAGTATTGCTGTGGACAGTTCGGTTAACTGACGGGATCGATGACGGCGCGTCGCTGCTGCGGCTCTGGCATGCCCGGCCCGGCAGACTCCGGCGGATCGTGGAAGCCTTTGCCAGCGATGGAAATTAAGTGTCGCTCCTCCTTCCAGCCTCGTTTCGTTCTTCAGCGATTCCGGCGCGGGTGGTGCACAACTTCATGGTGCGGGGGCCGACACTGGCAGTACTTGCAGAGACTGACGACCGGCTCATTCACAACTTTGTCGGCCTGGGCCGTTTCGAAGGCCGCCCCTGATTTCGCTGGGGCGGCCGCCCAGGAATTCACGGCAAGATCCGGTTCAATCCGGGCGAACCCAGTCACACGCGATTGATTCTGATTTTCACACGAAACACTGTTCGCCTGGGTGCACGAAGTTTCATCCACAGGCGGGACAGCCTGTTGTCTGCGCCGGCAAGCGCGGCCGGCGCGCAAGCCCATTCAGAACCGCCGGTTGCCCGTGGTCAGGAGGAAGGCATAGCGCAGCGGCAGAACTTCGAGCGCGTTCTCGTTTCCGCGTTCGAAACTCTTCAGAAGTTCCATGCGCGGCGCGACATGGAACATCGCCAGCCAGCGCAGCATCAGCGCTCTTGGCAGGCGCGCCAGCCCCGCCAGATCGCCGAAATCGACGACGTGAATGCGCCCGGCCGGCGCAAGCGCTTGCGAGGCCGCGTTAAGGGCCTTCTTCCAGTCGGGAATCATCGAGAGGCTGTAGGAAAACACGCACGCATCGAAGGGAATGGACTCGCCGAACATCGCGGGCGAGAGGTCCTCGGCATAGCCGTGTGCCAGGCTGATGCGCCCGTTCAGGCCCGCGCGCCGCACGGTGTCGGCGGCGGTCTTCAACATTTCCTGCGAAGCGTCCAGTCCGAACAGGTGCGCCTGCGGATAGCGCCGAGCGATCTTGACCAGGTTCCGCGCCGTGCCGCAGCCGATTTCGACCAGCCTTGCGCCGGGGGGAAGCGCCAGCTCGCGGATCAGGCGATCGCGTCCGAACAGGTAATATTTGCGTGTGAAATCATAGATATAGCGCTGACGGCGATAGACCCGGTCCATCAGCAGGCTGTGTTCAGGGCTGCCGGACATAGACGTGGAACCCGCCGTAGATCGAGGAACGGTCCCTGGTGTGGAAGGCTTTGCTCTCGTCCTCGAGATAGCGCCACGGGGCCAGGAGCGCGGCCGAAAGCTTGCGCGGCAGGGGCGAGGCGGAACCCGCGGTGCGGAAGATGACGCGCGCGTCCGCCGCGTCGGCGGTGCGATCGATCTCCGCCCACAGGCTGTTCATCTGCGCGGGGTTCATCCAGTCCTGGCTGTCAAGCAGCACGTAGCGGTGGATCGAGTGGGCGTCGCAGCGGCCGAGGAAGTCGGTCAGCGAGGCATGATGTACTTCCACCCGGTCTGTCCGTGTACGGATTTTATCGTAGGTTGCGGCCTGAAGGTAGGCCGGAACCGCCGAGCGGTTGGCCACGTCGTAGCTGCGCGCGAACGCCTGCCAGGCGAAGTAGTTCTCGTGGATCGGAAAGTCGCAGGCGAGCCGCTCGACGCGCTCGCGCAACACCGCGATGGCGTTGCCGTTTGCGCCCACGAGCTCGTCGTACTGCGCCGGCGGAATGCCGAGCGCATAGAGCGACACCGGCGTCTTGGACAGCAGCCTGACCGACGGGTAGTCGAACATCGGCGCGATTAGGCGGTTGAAGGCCGCGCGCTGCTCCGCTGGCGTCCGCGCTTCGAGCATGTATTCCAGGTGCTTGCCGTGCAGCTTCGCCACCGCATGCAGGATGCCGATGAAGCGCCCCAAGAGGCCGTAGCGGTAGAGGTTGCGCGCGAACATGTTGATGCGCCGGCCGTGCAGCGGGATGTGCTTTTCCCAATAATGCCGGGTCTCGCGGTCGAGGTTGTCCGCCAGGTAGGCGTCGTAGGCGGTGCGGTTGGCCTTGTCGTTGGCCTGGCCGAAGAATCGGAAGAACTCCTCATAGCTCGGCAGATGCTCGAGTGCCGCCAGCTTCAGGCGCGTGAGCGCCACGTGGTTGGGGTTGAGATCGACCGCGACGATCCTGGCCGGATCGGCGGCGAGATAGTTGAGGACGTTGCAGCCGCCCGAAGCGATCGTCAGAAGCCGGTGGTGTGCCTTGAGGTCGAGCGCCTCGAGGTCGACGTCGGGGTCTTCCCATATCTGGTTGTAGACGAACCCCTGGAACATGAGGGTGAAAAGGCGCTCCAGGGCGCCGCGTCTGGTGTTGGCCGGCCGCTGATGAGCGGCGCGTTCGAGCAGTTGATTTGCCATGATCTACTTTTTGAAGGCCCCGGAGCCCGGATCCAAACGCGCTATCTAGAGGCATTGGGCGGGCACGGCAAAGGGAAATCGCGGCCCGCGACTTGCACGGCGCGACGGGTGCGTCATAGCTTCCCGCCATGACCGCGCCGGTAGAGGAAGTTCTCGGATTGCTCGATCTCGAAAAGATCGAGGAGAACATCTTCCGGGGAATGAGCCCGAAGGACAGGATTCAAAGGGTTTTCGGCGGCCAGGTGCTGGGTCAGGCGCTGACCGCCGCGACCAGGACGGTCGAGGGCAGGTTGTGCCATTCCCTGCACGCCTATTTCCTCGTCGCCGGCGACCCCAGAGTGCCGATCCTCTACGAAGTCGACCGTTCCCGCGACGGCACCAGCTTTACCTCGCGTCGCGTGGTCGCGATTCAACACGGCCGCCCGATCTTCACCCTGGAAGCTTCCTTCCAGCGCGAGGAGTCCGGCTACGACCACGCCTTCGAGATGCCCGCCGCGCCCGATCCCGAGACGCTCGAGAGCGATGCGGCGCTGCGCGCGAAGGTCGCGGACCGCCTGCCGGCGGATCTGCGCGATTGGGCGCTGCGTCCGCGTCCCATCGAGACGCGCCCGGTCGATCCGCGTCCGTATTTCGCGCCGGAGAAGCGCGCGCCGCACGAGATGTTCTGGATCAGGGCTGCGGGCGCGCTTCCCGACGATGTCGGCCTGCATCAATGCGTGCTCGCCTTTGCGTCCGACATGTCGATCATCGGAACGGGCCTGTTGCCGCATGCCATCGGCTGGTTCGACAACAAGGTGCAAATAGCGAGCCTTGATCACGCCATGTGGTTTCACCGCCCGTTCCGCGCCGACGAGTGGATGCTCTACGTGCAGGACAGCCCGAGCGCCTCGGGCGCGCGCAGCTTCAACCGCGGGCTGATCTTCACCCGCGACGGCCGCCTGGCCGCTTCCGTCATGCAAGAGGGATTGATGCGCCCGCGGCGCGGAACGCCGCGCTAGGTGTGGGTTACCGTCGTGCTCCGGCGCGGACGCGAGTAGAAGCTGCTCGTCATCGTGATGGTGCCCGGAAGCACATCCGTGGTGGGCGACGTGTAATTGTAGCTGATCTCGGCGAAGATCACGCTGCCGCCCGATCCCGAGACGATCAGGCCCGTGGGCACCGTCACCGCCGAGCCCACGGTACGGGGCGTGGCGTGCTGCGCGTTGCTCCAGGCGACCTTGGCGCCGCCGTGACCGTCGTCCACCAGGCTGGAAACGACGATCTGCGCCTGGGCCGAGGAAAACGGATAGAGCACGGCGTTGGAAGCGCCGAAGATGTTGGTCATGTCGGCGGTCGACACCGAGGTCGATTGGGCGACGAGGTCGGCCGCGGTGGCGGACATGCGGTCGACGCGGGACCGGCATGCCAGAGCCTCGGACAATTCCACCGTCCCGAAGAACATCGCAATCATGACCGGGGCCACGAGGGCGAACTCGACCGCGGCCATGCCGCGCTTGCAGCGCGCAAACGGTTCGAGCCGCTTCAGCATCCCGCCACCGCCGTCGTATAGGGTTCGTTACGGAACGCCGCCGTCGCGGTGATGAGGTGCTTGTTGCCCGCCATGTTGATCATGAAGGAGTCGAGCACGGGCGTGAACACCGTCCAGGTGTAGAAGACGCGCACCAGCACGATCGAGCACTCCGCGCCCGGCGCCCAGTTGTCGAGGTTTGGATTGAGGGTCTGGTCGGCTTGCAGGGGGCTCGAAAAGCTCGCCGCTGCGAAATTCGCATAGGTTTCGACATCGATCTGCAGATTGGCGTTGCAGGGCATGAGCGCGCTGATCTCGTTGCACACGAGCTGGCGGAATTGGGCCTGCGTCATGTTTGCGAGCTGGACCTGGCCGGTACGGATCTGCCGGGCGGCGTCGACGGTGGCGTTCTGCAGCGTGAACTCGGCGAAGAACATCACGCCCACTTCGATCGTTCCCATCAACAGCAGCACGAAGATCGGCGCGATGAACGCGAATTCGACTGCGGCCGAGCCGGCGCGCGACTTCGAACGCATGCGGCGGACGACGCGTCCAAGTCGCCGCTGCATACGCGCGCGCAAAGTGTCGGCAAGCTGGTCCACGATCTGCGTTCCGCCTTTTGGTGCCAACGCCCCATTAAACGCGCATGGCCTCCGGCAATGAAATGAAAGCGGCACGCATGCTTGCCAAAGCGTAAAGCGCCGGACGCCCGCCATTTCGCCAAATGGAAACATGGTGGCTAACGGAGTCCTAACCAATGGCGCGAAAAGGAACGGCTTCTTCACGCCTTCTGGCGGATCATATGGAGGGAAGGCCTCGAAAGGTCGCGCTCATGCCGTTCATCGCCAAGCTCTCCGCCCGCATCCGCAAGTTCTCGCACAGCCGGCGCGGCAATGTCGCCATGATCTACGGACTGGCCATCGTGCCGCTGGTGCTGGCGGCCGGTGCGGGCATCGACTTCGCGCGTGCGGTGCTGGTGCGGGCGAGCCTGTCGGAAGCGCTCGACGCGGCGGCGCTGGCGGTGGGTTCATCCCCCGGTCTCACCCAGGCCCAGCAGCTGACCCTGGCGCAGCAGTACTTCAACGCCAACTATCAGGAAAGTGCGGATTACGGCACGCCGACCGCCGTCGCGATCACGCCCAACGGGCAGTCGATGGTCGTCGCCACTTCCGACGCGATGCCCACCACCATGATCCGCATGGTCGGCATCAACACCATGACCGTGCAGGCCTCGAGCACGGTGGTGTGGGGCCAGTTGAAGGTCTGGGTCTCGCTGGTGCTCGACAACACCGGATCCATGTGCCAGTCGGACACCAATCCGAACGCATCGAGCCCGTGCAATCCTCCGGCCTCGGGCACCAAGATCGCCTCGTTGAAGACGGCGACGCAAAACCTTCTCACCATGCTGCAGAACGCCGCCTCCAATCCGGGCGACGTCAAGGTCGCGATCATCCCCTTCGTCAAGGACGTGAACATAGGCACCGGCAATGTAAGCGCTTCGTGGCTTGACTGGACGGACTGGAATGCCAACAACGGAACTTGCAGCGGCAGCGGCACCAACGGCACGACGCAAAGCGTCTGCACCGTGGCGCATTGCTCGAAGTCGCAATACACGACCAAGAGCACATGCCAGAGCCACAGCGGCACGTGGTACAACGCCGGCACCTGGACGGCCTCCAATCACTCGAACTGGGCCGGTTGCGTCGAAGACCGCGGCAACAGCAGTGGTCCGGATACGGTCAACAACTACGACACGATGAACACGGCGCCGGGTTCCTCGACCGCAAGCAAGTTCCCGACGGAGCAGTATTCGAACTGTCCGCAATCGCTGATGGGCCTCAGCTACGACTGGACGTCGCTTAACAACAAGGTCAACGCGATGGTCGCCGGCGGCTCGACCAACCAGACGATCGGACTGGTGTGGGGCTGGCACGCGCTTACCAACGCCAACCCTCTCAATTCTGGAGCGCTGCCGGCGGCGACCAAGCAGTACATCATCATCCTCTCCGACGGATTGAACACGCAGGATCGCTGGTACGGCGACGGCTCGAACCAGAGCACCCAGGTCGACGATCGCATGTCCGCCGTCTGCACCAATGCCAAGGCCGCCGGCGTCACGATCTACGCGGTGTTCGTCGATATCGGCGGCACGCAAGGCAATTCCACCGTGCTGCAGAACTGCGCGACCGATTCGAGCAAGTACTTCGATCTGACCAGCGCCAGCCAGATCAACGCCGCGTTCAACGCCATCGGCCAGCAGATCACCAATCTGCGTCTCACGCATTAGGGCGCGCATCGGAACGCACAAACCGGTTCTTCGCCGGATGCTCAGGGTGCCTTGGAAAAAAGAAGCCGGAACTCGCGTTCCGGCTTCTTTCGGTTTCGGGCTCGCGATGCGGCGGTTACGGGCTTTCCCCCGTGGCCGCCTTTGCCAGCATCGACTGGTGCTTCGCGATCTGGTCGGCGGCGGCGTCATAGGTGTCCTTGCCGTCGCCCGGCTGAGGCGCGGCCTGGCAGTGTGCGCCGGCGCAAGCGTAGGTGGTCTGCGAGTTCCCGCGTTGGAGCGTGACGAGACCGCCGCTGCTGCCGGCGACGACCACTTGTTCGTTCAGGACCTGACGGCTGGTTGCGTCGAGCCCCAGGATGTTGGTGGTGCCGAACGCCTTGCCTTGCAGGAAGGCGTGGCGGCTGTCGATGATGGTCACGTCCGCTATCACCGGGTTGCCGACGTAAAGCGTGGCGACCGGCTTCTTGAAGGTGACGATCTTCACTTGGTCCAAGGGGACGGAGACGTACTGGGCAGCTGAAGCCGCACTGGCGAAGAGGAGGGCAGCGGCGGTCGCAAGCAGGATGTGGCGCATGTCACGTGTCCCGGACAAATCTCGGCGGCGATCCTATGCCGTGCGCCGTAAAATAACTTTTAAGGTTTGGGATTGGGACGGCGTCAACCCGTGGGAACCTGGACAAATGCCGGCGTGGTGAACGGGCGGCAAACGAAAACCAACAAGTGCATGCGCAACCGCCGTTTCTGAGCCGGACCAGGACGCACCACCCAAGAAAGGGGAACCGGCACGCCTTCGGATTCCCACAAGTGCACGCGCCTGCGCCTGCCTGCGCCGGGGAAATCGACCGCAATCCGTCGCGCGCGCACCGGACATCCGCATCCAGAGCTTCGAGTGGAAACCGTGTTGCCGCGTCCGACGCGACAGAACTCCGGCATCGCCGCCCAATATGGGCCCGTCTCCGCTTTGATCGCCGCCGTTGTCGGCGCACCGCGGTCCGATCGCCAGGCTTGGTAAACGGAATTCGAAGATAAACCAACGTGCACCCCGGCAATCGGCCGATTTCGTTTCATCTCAATACAATTCGCCGAGCGGGCGCGCTTGCCGTTTAAGGACGCATTAAACCTCCGCAGCTAATCTCGTGGGCGTCCAGGCCGTCGTGACCGGCGTGCCGGACATCCTAGGGTGTCCACAAGTGGAGGTCTCAATGAACAGCCTTTTCTCGCGTTTCGTACGCGATGAGTCCGGCGCGACGGCTATCGAATACGGCCTGATCGCCGCGTTGATCGCGGTCGTCATCATTACCGCTCTGCAGACGATCGGTACGAACCTGACGACCAAGTTCACCGCAGTCAGCGACGCCCTCAAATAGGCGTCGGTTGCGTAGTTGCGCGTTTGCGGGCGGCCGCCTCAAGGCGGCCGTTCGCTTATCGGGGGCGAAATGGGCGCCGAATTCCTGGTCTTCGCCGTGCTGCCTGCGCTGCTTGCACTGGCCGCAGGCTGGGATGTCGCAAGCTACACCATCCCCAACGCGCTGCCGCTCGCCCTGATCGCGGCATTCCTGCTCTTCGCCCTTTTGTGCGGCGTTCCAGCGTGGAGCTTCGCCGGCCACGCGGCGGCGGGTGCGGCCGCGCTCGTCGTTGGCTTTGCCCTGTTCGCCTTCGGCGTGATCGGCGGCGGCGATGCCAAGCTCTTCGCCGCGACGGCCTTGTGGTTCGGCTTCGGCGACCTTGCCGCCTATGCCCTCTACGCCAGCGTCCTCGGCGGGGCGCTGACCCTCGGCCTGCTTCTGGTCCGCCAGGTGCCGTTGCCGGCGCTGCTGGCGCGCCAGCCCTGGCTGTTGCGCCTGCACGAGGAGCGCGGCGGCATCCCCTATGGCGCGGCGCTGGCTGCGGGCGCGCTGTTGGCGCTGCCGCATGCCGAAATCGTGCGCCTGGCCTTGGCGCCGTAAAGCAACGGATAGTCACGGTTTTCAGCGCATTTCGCAGCGTCCCATTAAGCATTCCCTAAAGGGTTTCGTGCTCCGATAACTCCAAAGGGAGCCTCACGCATGAACACGCGGCGACTTGTTGTGCTCTTGCTGGCTGCAGGCGCGGCGGGAGTCATAGCTTTCATGGTTCGCGGCTTCTTCGGAGGCGGGGCGAAGCAGGCCGAAGCGAGCATCCGTCCCGCAGAGGTTTCGGTCACGCAGGTGCTCGTCGCGGCGACGCGGCTCGAGCCCGGCCAGCCGCTTGCGGAATCGCAGGTGCGCTGGCAGAGCTGGCCTTCGCGCCAGGTTGATTCGAGCTTCATCGTCAAGAGCGCCGCGCTCACGTCGGCGGCTGCGGTGCAAGGTACCGTCGTTCGTTCGCCGATGGTCGAAGGCGAACCGGTCACCTACGCGAAAATCGTGAGAAGCCAGTCTGCCGGTTTCATGGCGGCGACGATCGCTCCGGGCATGCGCGCGGTTTCGATCAACGTTTCGGTCGCCTCGGTCGCGGGCGGCTTCATCCTTCCCAACGATCGCGTCGATCTGATCTGCACCGTCATGCTGCCCGACAAGCGCGGCGTCACGCGCACGGTACTTTCAAACGTGCGCGTGCTCGCGATCGATCAGTCGGCGGCAGGCAAGGACAACAAGGCGGTGTCGGACGTGAAGACCGCCACGCTTGAGCTTTCGCCGCGCCAGGCCGAGATGGTCCAGCTGGCACAGGCGATGGGCACGCTGTCGCTGTCGCTGCGCAGCCTCGGCGACAACGATTCGTTCGCCAGTAACTCGAAATCCGGTGTTGGCTCCGAAGACGGAGAATCGACCGCGGTGACGGTGATCCGTTACGGCATGGGTCGCCGGAGCACCGCTTCTAGCGGAGGACAATGATGCGCCGCCTGCTTCTTCCGCTGCTCTCGATCCTGGCCGCGCTCGCCACGGCCTACGCTTCGCACGCTGCCGATGCCGATGACGGCACCGGGTCGGCGCGCGTGATCCAGGTGTCGGCCCGCGCGGGCCAGCCCGCGCATCAGCGCGTCACGCTCGGCCTCGGCAAGGCCGCGGTCGTCGAACTCGACGCCGATGCGCGCGACGTGCTCGTCTCCAATCCCGACATCGTCGATGCGGTGGTGCGTACGCCGCGCCGCGTCTTCCTGATGGGACAGAAGGGCGGGCAGACCAACGCCTTCTTCTTCGACGGCAACGGCCGCCAGCTCGCCTCGATCGACATCCGCGTCGAAAAGGACGTCACCGATCTCTCCAAGCTGATTCACGCGAGCTTCCCCGACACTGACATCAAGGCGACCGCGATCAACGACACGGTGGTGCTGTCGGGGCACGTCGCTTCGGCGGCGGAATCGTCGCGCGCCCAGGATATCGCGGCGCGCTTTGCCGGCGATCCGACCAAGGTCGTCAACGTCCTTCAGATCAACACCGGCGAGCAGGTGATGCTCAAGGTGCGCATCGCCGAGATGCAGCGCACCATCGCCAAGCAGTTCGGCGTCAACGTCAGCGGCGCGGACATCCCCGGCGGCGTGCCGATCGCGGTCTCCACCGACAACCACTTCAGTCTGGTCGGCCAGGCGCTGGCCGATCTTTCCGGCGCCCAGTTCGGCCAGGTCTGCTCGTATCCCGGCAGCACCGCGAGCAATCCGCTTGCGGCCTTGTCGACCACGGGCGGCGTTTGCCAGATCAAGAACAACCTGCAAGGCAACCTGCAGGCGCTTGAGCGCGTCGGGCTCGTCCACATCCTCGCCGAACCCAATCTGACCGCGGTGTCGGGCGAAACGGCGAAGTTCCTCGCCGGCGGCGAATTCCCGGTTCCGGCCGGCCGCGACCAGCAGGGCAACGTCTCGATCGAGTTCAAGCAGTTCGGCGTGGGCCTGTCGTTCACGCCGGTCGTTCTGGGCCCCGGCCGCATTTCGTTGCAGCTTTCCTCCGAGGTCAGCGAGCTCACCTCGACGGGAGCCTTCCAGCTCCAGGGTTCGACCGCCACCAACGGTCTGACGATTCCGGCGCTGACGGTGCGGCGTGCGGAAACCACCGTGGAACTTCCTTCGGGCGGCAGCTTCGCCATCGCCGGGCTGATGCAGAAGACCACCAAGCAGGTGCTCGATGCATTTCCGGGGCTGAAGGAGATGCCGATCCTGGGCGCGCTGTTCCGCAGCCGGGATTTCGAGAACGACGAGACCGAACTGGTGGTGCTGGTGACGGCCTATCTGGTGAAGCCGACGGTGGAAGCCAAGCTCGCCAGCCCGACCGACGGCTATGTGCCGCCCACGGATCTCGAGACCATCTTCCTCGGACGCCTGAACGCGGTCTACAGCCGCGACAAGGGCGCCGTGACGGCCGACGGCGGTCCGGTCGGCTACATCGTGCAATAGGAGAGCGGAAATGACGATCAATAAAGCAGCGCTTCGTTCCGCCTCCATCGCCGCCGTGATCCTGGCGGCGAGCTGCGCCGCTCCGATGAACAACGGCCAGGGCGTTACGAACGATCCCGCCGCAAACCACCCCATCACGGTCGAGCCGCACTTCACCTCGATCAAGGTCCCGTTCTCGGCGCCTCAGGCCGGTCTCATGCCGGACGACGCCGCCAAGTTCGACGCCTTTGTCGCCGATTATCTGTCGCGCGGCTCCGGTTCGATTTCGGTTTCGGCCCCTGTCGGCCCCTATTCCGCGGCGGCGCTCGACTACTTCGGCCAGCGGCTGTTCTCGATGGGAGTGCCGCGGTCGAGCGTCCTCGTCGGTACGCATCAGGGCGACGGCCAGGTCGAGATCGGCTTCATCGCTTATTCGGCCCACACCGCCGCCTGCGGCGACTGGTCCGAGAACCTGGGTGACACCTCGTCGAACCGCGCGGCGAAGAACTTCGGCTGTGCCGTGCAGAACAACATCGCGGCCCAGGTCGCCGATCCGCGCGACCTCGTGGAGATGCGCGCGAGCGAGCCTGCCGATGCCACCCGCCGTGCGGCGGTCATCCAGAACTACGAGCAGGGCAAGGTCACGTCCGCGCAAAAAAGCCAGGACCAGTCGGGCGCGGTTTCCGACGTGAACAGGAACTAGGCCATGAACAAGAACGCACCGCCCGAGAGAATCGAACCATACGGAGCGGCCGCGCACGAACGGCCCGTTCCGCGCATATCGATCCATGCCTTCTGCGAATTCCCCGACACCGGGGCGTCGCTGCAGCGCGCCGGCGCCGACCGCAGGTTGGCCAAGGCCACCCTCACCGTGCAGCTCGGCGGCATCGGCGCCGCAGTGGAGCACTACTCCGCGCAGGTCACGCCCAATCTCCTGATCGTGGAAACGCGGCTTGGCGGCCACGAGGCGCTGGCGGAACTCGACCGGCTCGCCGAAGTGTGCGATCCGGCGAGCAAGGTCGTCGTCATCGGCCGGGTCAACGACGTCGAGCTCTACCGCGAGCTGATGCGGCGCGGCGCTTCCGAATACCTCGTGGCTCCGCTCGATCCGCTGCACCTGATCGAAGTGGTCTCCTCCCTTTACGCCGATCCGCAGGGCCGCCCGATCGGCCGAGTCATCGCCTTCATGGGCGCGCGCGGCGGCGTGGGCTCCTCGACCTTCTGCCACAATGCCGGATGGTGCGTGGCCGAGGAATTCCACATCAACACGACCATCGTCGATCTCGATCTTCCCTTCGGCACGGTGGCGCTCGATTTCAACGACGAGCCGGGGCAGAGCGTGGCCGACGCGCTGACGGCGCCCGAACGCCTCGACGACGTCCTTCTGGAGCGCGTGCTGTTGAAGCGTGGCGACTATCTGTCGCTGTTCGCTTCGCCCGCCTCGCTCGAGCGCGATTTCGAGGTCAGTCTCGAAGCCTACGAGTCCGTTCTCGACGCGGTGCGCCAGTCCAGCCCCTGCGTCCTGGTCGATCTGCCGCGCCACTGGGCGCCGTGGGTGAAGCAGACGCTGATCGGCGCCGACGAGATCGTGCTGGTCGCCTCGCCGGAACTCGCCTCGTTGCGCAACACCAAGAACCTGGTCGAACACTTGCGCCATAACCGGCCCAACGATGTCCCGCCGCGCCTCATCCTCAACAAGGTCGGCATGGCCAAGCGTCCGGAAATTCCGGTCAAGGACTTCGCCGAGACGGTCGGGATCGAACCCGCGCTCGTGGTTTCCTACGATCCGCTGCTGTTCGGCCAAGCGGCCAACAACGGCCAGATGCTGGCCGAACTGGGCCAGAAATCCCCCGTCGTGGACGGTATCCGCAACCTGGCGGGCCTGATCACGGGACGCAAGATCGCGGCAAAGGCCGAAGCCAAGTCGATCCTCTCGTTCCTGCAGGCGAAGAAGAGAGCTTAACCGATGTTCGGAAAGCGCACCGCGCCGGAAACGAACCCGAGGCCGTTCAGGGCCGTCGAGCGCGTGCGCGCGCCCGAGCCGGCCGCGCCCCCGCCGCTCGTCTCCGCCGCGATGCCGAAGGCCGTCGCGGCGCAACCGACCTACACCGCCGACGCGCGTTCCGAAGACTACTACCAGATCAAGGCCACGATCTTCTCCGCGTTGATCGACACCATCGATCTTGCCCAGCTCGCCCAGCTCGATCCGGATTCGGCGCGCGAGGAAATCCGCGACATCGTCAACGAGATCATCTCGATCAAGGCCGTTGTGATGTCGATCGCCGAGCAGGAGCAGCTGCTGCAGGACATCTGCAACGACGTGCTCGGCTACGGCCCGCTCGAGCCGCTGCTCGCCCGCGACGACATCGCCGACATCATGGTCAACGGGGCGGGGCGCGTCTTCATCGAAGTGGGCGGCAAGGTGCAGCTCACCAACGTGCGCTTCCGGGACAATGCGCAGCTGATGAACATCTGCCAGCGCATCGTCAGCCAGGTCGGCCGCCGCGTGGACGAATCGTCGCCCATCTGCGACGCTCGCCTGCTCGACGGCAGCCGCGTCAACGTCATCGCCCCGCCTCTGTCGCTCGACGGGCCCACGCTGACCATCCGCAAGTTCAAGAAGGACAAGCTGAAGCTCGAGGATCTGGTGCGGTTTGGCTCGGTCAACGAGGCCGGGGCCAGGCTCCTCGGCATCATCGGGCGCTGCCGCTGCAACGTCTTGATCTCGGGAGGTACCGGCTCGGGCAAGACCACGCTGCTCAACTGCCTTACCGCCTTCATCGACGCCGACGAGCGCATCGTCACCTGCGAAGACGCGGCCGAACTCCAGCTGCAGCAGCCGCACGTGGTCCGCCTGGAAACGCGCCCGCCCAACCTGGAGGGCCAGGGCCAGATCACCATGCGCGACCTGGTCAGGAACTGCCTGCGTATGCGCCCCGAACGCATCATCGTGGGCGAAGTGCGCGGACCCGAGGCGTTCGACCTGTTGCAGGCGATGAACACCGGCCACGACGGCTCGATGGGCACGCTGCACGCCAACTCCCCGCGCGAGGCCATGAGCCGCCTCGAATCGATGATCACGATGGGCGGCTTCCAGCTTCCCACCAAGACCGTCCGCGAGATGATCGTGGGCTCGATCGACGTCATCGTCCAGGCCGAGCGCCTGCGCGACGGCTCGCGCCGCATCACCGAGATCACCGAGGTGGTCGGCACCGAAGGCGACGTCATCATCACCCAGGATCTGCTCAAGTACGAAATCGAAGGCGAGGACGAGACCGGCCGCATCAAGGGCAAGCACGCCGGCACCGGAATCGTACGGCCGCAGTTCTGGGAGCGCGCGCGCTACTTCGGCCTGGAACGCGAACTCGCCGAATCCCTCGACCAGCTGCAGGTCTAGCCATGATGCTGGCGCTCGGAGCGATGCTGCTCGTGCTGCTCCTGGGCGGCGCCGCCTTCGCCTATGCCGGCGGCGCCGGCGAGCCGCCGCAGAAGCGCATCGCCGCCGTCACGAGATCCCAAACCGTGTTGTCGGCCAAGTCCGACGCATCCGCGCAGCGCAAGCGCAACATGGCCAGCGCGCTCAAGGAATTCGAGAAGAAGCAGGCCGAGAACAAGCCCAGGATCACGCTGCGCCGCCGCCTCGACCAGTCCGGCATGACCGGCGTGTCGGAGAGGACGTTCTGGATCTGGTCGGCAGGCGCGGGAATCCTCGCAGCGCTCGTCTGCCTCATCGAGCGCCAGGGCCTGCTCGTCACCGCGATGGCCGGTTTCGGTTTTGGGCTGGGATTGCCGCGCTGGGTGCTGTCGTTCCTGAAGGCGCGCCGCGAAAAGAAATTCACCAGCGATTTCGCCAACGCCATCGACGTCATCGTGCGCAGCGTGAAGTCGGGCCTGCCCACTTCCGACGCCCTGCGCATCGTGGCGAGCGAGTTTCGCGATCCCGTCGGCGGCGAATTCAAGAAGCTCGTCGAGAGCATGAAGATGGGCGTGACCCTCGAACAGGGCCTCAAGAAGATGTTCGAAAGCACGCCGACCACCGAGGTCAGCTTCTTCGGCATCGTCATGACCATTCAGCAGAAGACGGGCGGCAACCTCTCCGAAGCGCTCGGCAATCTCGCCGCGGTGCTGCGCGACCGCAAGCGGCTGCAGGGCAAGATCAGGGCGATGTCGTCGGAGGCCAAGGCCTCGGCCATGATCATCGGTTCGCTGCCGCCGGCGGTCGGTTTCATCGTGTACCTCACTGCGCCCGACTACATATCGCTGCTGTTTACCCAGCGCGTCGGCAATCTGCTGCTTGCGGGCTGTGTCGTGTGGATGAGCGTCGGCATTGCGGTCATGCGCAAGATGATCAACTTCAAGCACTGAGAAGCGGCATGTTCGACACCGCCGACATCATGGACCTTTTGTTCGATCCGGCGTTCCTGGCGACGGCCGCGGCGGCGATCCTGTCGTTCGCCACCATCGTCACGCTCGGCCTGCCGCTGCTCGAACGCGATACGCTCAACAAGCGCCTCAAGGCGGTGGCGGAGCGGCGCGAGGAGCTGCGCGCCAAGAACAAGGAGGCCCTGAACGGCCGGCGCGGCCCCGGCTTGCGCGCCGAACCGGTCGGTTCGACCAAGCTGATCAAGCAGATCGTCGTGCGCTTCAATCTTTCGCGGCTGGTGGCGAGCGAGGATACGCAGGAAAAGCTGCAACAGGCCGGCATGCGCGGGCCCACTCCGCTGATCGTGTTCAACTTCTTCCGCTTCGTGATGCCGTTCGTGGTCTTCGCGGCGGCGCTGTTCTATCTCTTCGTCGTCACGCATTTCGGCTGGCCCCCGATGGTGAAGGTGGCGACGGCGGTGGCGGCGGCCCTCGTGGGCTACTACCTCCCGGACGTTTTCATCTCCAACCTCATCGCGCGCCGCCAGCATTCGATCATGGCGGCGTTCCCGGACGCGCTCGACCTTCTGCTCATCTGCGTGGAATCGGGCATGAGCGTCGAAGCCGGCTTCTCCAAGGTCGCAGGCGAGATCGGCCAGGCATCTGGCGAGCTGGCGGAAGAATTCGCGCTTACCACCGCGGAGCTCTCCTATCTGCCCGACCGCAGGCAGGCGTTCGAGAATCTTGCCAAGCGCTGCGGGCATCAGGGCGTCAAGGCGGTGGCGACGGCGTTGAACCAGGCCGAGCGCTACGGCACGCCGCTGGGTCAGGCGCTGCGCGTCTGCGCCCAGGAAAACCGCGAGATGCGCATGTCCGAGGCCGAGAAGAAGGCCGCCGCGCTGCCCGCCAAGCTGACCGTGCCGATGATCCTGTTCTTCCTGCCGTGCCTGTTCGTCGTGATCATGGGCCCGGCGATCATGCGGGTCATGCGGATGCTCTGACGGGCGGCCTGCCCGCCGCGGTTGAGATATCGGAAATCGGGTTTACGGCCTGTCGTTGGCCAGCCGCAGCGCCGGAATGCCGTTGCTGGCGGGCTTTACGACCTTCACAGGCGTGACGGCAGCCGGTTTGGCCGCGGGGGCCGCTTTGGCAACCGCCGTTTTAGGCTTGGCCGCATGCTTCGTCGCCTTCGCCGTTGCAACCTGGCCCGCCTGGGGATCGTGCGGCACGGACTGCATCATGATTTTCGGTGCGTTGACGGCGGTGGCGGCCGGTGTCGTGAGCGGGTGCGGCGCGTGTTGGGCAACGGCGCTCGGCATGATCTTCGCGGGCGCCGGAGCGCTGGCGCTCGTCACTGCCGGCATGGGCAATCCGTCGATGAGCTTCAGGTTGCGCGCGATGAGTTCGTCCTTCGAGTTCGCGGCCGCCTGCGCGATCAGCTTTCTGGCCTGGACGAGATCGCCCGCCAGGACTCGCGACATGGCGTAATTGTTGAGCACCACCGTCTCGCCCGGCTTGATGGCGAGCGCGGTCTCGTAGGCGTTGCGGGCGCTGGCGTAATTGGCGGTCTGGTCGTAGGCGATTCCGAGGGCGGAATAGACCGTCCAGTCGCCGGGCGAAAGCTGCGTGCCGCGGACGAGGAAATCGATTGCCTCGCGGGTGCGGCCTTGCTGCACCAACACCTTGCCGTACTCGCCGACGACGCGCGGATCGTCGGGCGACACCAGCATCAGCTGGCTCAGAACCTTGATCGCCCCGGCGTAATCGTGTGCGGCGCGCTTGGCCTGGGCGTCGCGGATTCCCGCATTGAAGTCCTGCGTCAGCGTGGCCTGAGGCTGGTCTGGCGCAGCCGCAACGGCCGTGCCGCAAAGCAATGCCGACAATGCCAAAATGCCCAAACGAGCCGTCGAGCGGGGCATGGGTTTCCGCCTTCTGATTGCAGCGCAAAGCATGCTTCGTGCGCGGTCAACAAAGGCTTAAATTCGGCCTTTTATGAGCCTTTATTGGCTGGCATTGCATACGGCCGCGGCGGTAAATAACCGTTAACGCGTGCGTCCGAAGGCTGACGCAAAACTGTGGCACGGAAGCGGCGATGGATCGCCTCGTCAGAACCGGATTCGTGTTCGCAGGGCTCGTGCTTGCGGCTGCGGCGGGCGCCCAGCCGGCACGCCAGTCCTTCGACGTCGTCACCGGCCCGGCAAGCGGCGGCTATTTTGCCGCCGGCGAGCTGATCGCCCAGACGATCAGCCATCCCCCGGGTCTCGTCCGCTGCGAAACGAAGGGCGTCTGCGCCCCGGCCGGGGTGATCGTCTCGGCGCGATCCAGCGACGGTGCCGTCTCCAACATCCTCGCGGTCAATCTGGGCTCCGCGGCATCGGGACTGGCCCAGGCCCCGGTGGTGGCCGACGCGGTGGCCGGGCGCGGCGTCTTCCGCAGGGACGGCCCGCAAAGGCACCTGCGGGTCATGGCCGACCTGTTCGGCGAACCGCTGGCGCTCGTGGCCCGCCCGGGCATCGCGGGGGTGCGCGACTTGCGCGGCAAGCGCGTGTCGCTGGGCGAGGCGGGATGCGCGGCGGTCGCTGCCGAAGTGCTTTCCGCCTATGGCGTGCGCGGAGCGAAGCTCCGCCGCGAGCCGGCCAAGGCCGCAGCGGCGGAGCTGCGAACGGGACAGCTCGACGCCCTGTTCGTTCTCGGGGATCCTGCGGTGACCGGCGATCTGGTAGCGCGAGGGGCGGCGCGGCTGGTTGCCATCGACGGCAGGCCGCGCGACCGGCTCGTGGAGCGTTTTCCCGGCGTGGCGGCCGACTTGGTATCGGCCGGCCGCGGCACGGTGGAGACCATCGGCGTGCGCACGCTCTGGATAACCGCCGACACGGCCTCGAACGACGTGGTCTACGGACTGGTGCGGGCGCTCTACAGCCCGGCCAATCGCGAGACTCTGGCGCAGGCCCCGCGTCCCGCCCCCGACGTGCGCGTCATCGCGGCCGCCAGCCTGGCGCGCCTGCCGCTCCATCCGGGCGCGGCGCAGTTCTATCGCGAGGCGGGCCTGCTGAAGCAGGCGGCGGGCAACTGATCATTTCCAGCCGGCGTCGATTTCGTTCTTCGCCGCCGCACCCCAGTCCTGCATCGCCGGCAAACCCATCATCCGCTCGCAATAGGCGCCCACGATCGGCGGCACTGCGATCCCGTAGGTCGCAAAGCGCGACACCACCGGCGCGTACATGCAGTCGGCGATGGAAAAACGGCCGAACAGGAAGCCGCCGTCGAGGCCGTATTGCTGGAGCGCACCGCTCCAGGCCTCCAGAATGCGCGCCACCTGATTGCGGGTAGCCTCGCGCATGTCGGGCGTCGCAAGCTTCCGCGCGAAATCCATCGGAAGCTGTTCGCGCAGGTCGGGGAAGCCCGAATGCATTTCCGCCGCGAAGGAACGGGCCACGGCGCGCACGGCCGGGTCGTCGGGCCACAGCTTCGCCTCGGGATGGCGCTCGGCCAGGGTCTCGCAGATCGCAAGGCTGTCCCACACCGTCAGCGCGCGCCCGCCTTCGCCGATCTTGAGCACGGGCACCTTGCCGGCGGCGGAATGGTCGCGGATCTGCGCCCTCGTCTCCGGCCTGTCGAGCCGCACGGTCACCTCTTCGAACGCGACGCCGATGGCGCGCATGGCGAGATAGGGACGCAGGCTCCAGCTCGACAGGTTCCGGTTTCCCAGGACCAGGGTGTACGTCATGGCGTTTCTCCGCTTTCGGGTGTAATCCCGCGCTTTTATCGTCTCGCGCCGCAAACACAAAGGTCCGACCATGCATCCCAGCCTTGTGCGAAACGCCAGGAAGGCGGCGCCGCTCTATGCCGTTACCGATGCGAAGCTCAGATCGTTCCTGGAAAAACGGAACAAGCGCGAGGCGGCGTTACTCAAGGCGTCGGGATTTGCCGCGCGCGATAACCAATTCGTGATGCTGCCGGATGCCTCGGGTGGCATCGCTGCGGCGTTTCTCGGGCTCGGCAAAGGGACCGATCCGCTTGCCGTTGCCTTGTTCGCGGATCGCCTGCCCGCAGGCACCTATCGCTACGCCGCGATGCCGGAGCGTTTCACGCCGGAGCTTGCCGCGCTCGCCTGGATCCTCGGCACCTACAAGTTCGATCGCTACCGCAAGAAGGCCAGGCCCGCGCCGAAGCTCGTCGTTGCCGCCGGTGCGGAGGCGGAGGAGGCAAGCCGGATCGGCGAGGCCGTGTTCCTGGCGCGCGATCTCATCAACACGCCGGCCAACGATATGGGGCCTGCCGAGCTTGCCGCCGCCGCGCGCGCCGTCGCCGGACGGGGCGGCGCGAAATTCTCCGAAACCGTGGGCGAAGCGCTCTTGAAGCAGAATTATCCGCTGATTCATGCGGTCGGCCGCGGCTCGGCGCGGGCGCCTCGGCTGATCGACATCAGATGGGGCCGTGCCGGCGCACCCAAGCTCACCCTGGTGGGCAAGGGCGTGTGTTTCGACACCGGCGGCTACGACATTAAATCCTCCGCCGGCATGTTCGCGATGAAGAAGGACATGGGCGGGGCCGCGGTATGCCTGGCGCTGGCGCAGCTCGTGATGGACGGAAAGCTCGACGTGCGCCTGCGCGTGCTGATCCCGGCGGTGGAGAATTCGGTTTCCGGCACCGCCTATCGTCCCGCCGACGTCTTTCCCAGCCGCAAGGGGCTGACCGTTGAGATCGGCAACACCGATGCGGAAGGCCGCCTCGTGCTCGCCGATGCGCTGGCCGAAGCCGACGGCGAAGCGCCCGATCTGTTGATCGACGTCGCCACGCTGACCGGTGCGGCGCGCACCGCTACCGGTTTCGAGCTGCCGCCCTTCTTCACCGACGACGAGGCGCTCGCCGCCGCTCTGATGCGAGCGGGCTCCGAGGTCAACGATCCGATGTGGCGGCTGCCGCTGTGGCGGCCGTACGAATCGGCGCTCGACAGTCCGGTCGCCGACCTCACCAACATGCCGGATTACGGCTATGCGGGAGCCATCACCGCCGCCCTGTTCCTCAACCGTTTCGTCACCGCCGCGAAAAGCTGGGTGCACTTCGACATCGCCGCCTGGACCGATCGTCCCAAGCCCGGCCGCCCTCGTGGCGCGGAGGCAACAGCGGCGCGCGCAATCTGGCAAATGCTGAAGGGGCGGTTCGGTTCGCGTTGACTTGCGCGGCGCGCGATGAAAGGGTCCGCGCCATCCGGCGCTGCCGGAGCTACAGAGGTTGTATGTCGGAGACTGTCGTCAGTCGGTGAACGCTTCGCCCTCGCGGCGAGGCCCCGTCCAATCCGGTTCGCTCGCGGCGCGTGACCAAGCGCACCCCGGCGGCCGGATATCAGGCTGATCCGGCGAGTCTCTTTTCCATGAACATCTCGAAAGTGGAGCAACGTGCACTGCACGTTCTGGCTCAAGGCGGGCACATCCGTCACCAGCGCGACGAAGCGGGCCACATCGTGGAAGTCATCTGTTTCACGCGCGACGGCTACGGCTTGGCCGACTGCACGCTGGCGATCTTCAGGAAGCTGAAGTCCAAGCGGCTGATCGAATCCAGGAACGGAGGGCCGTATCACATCTCACGCCGGGGACGGCTGGCGGTGCGTCCGCAAGCCGACAACCGGTAGACGGATCGATGCTGCGTAGCGAACGGGGTGGCGACAGGCCGGCAGAAGCCTGGACCACCTCTATTCGCCATTTCTTTCAATACGCCGTGTCGATATCGACGATGTCCTTCGGCGGTTCGCCGCGTTCGAAGGCGGCGATGCCGTCCAGCACGTAACGCGTGACCACCGCCGGCTGCGAGATCGAAGCGACGTGCGGGGTCACCGTCACCTTGGGATGGGTCCACAGGGGGCTCGTGGCCGGCAGCGGCTCCTCCTCGAACACGTCGAGCGCGGCGCCCGACAGCCATCCCGAGTCCAGCGCTTTGACGAGGTCCTTTTCGTTCAGGTGCTGGCCCCGCGCGGCGTTGATGACGAAGGCGCCCTCGGGCAGCGCCGCGAAGGTACGGGTGTTGAGAATCCCGGCCGTCTTGCGCGTCAAAGACAAGAGGCAGACGAGGATGTCGGCCTGTCCCAGGAATGCGGGCAGCTCGGAATCGCCCGCGAAGCTCCTGATGCCGGCAAAGTCCTTCCTGTGCGCCGTCCAGCTCGATACCGGAAAACCCAGCTCGCTCACGCGCTCGGCGCTGAAGCGGGCGACTTCGCCCAGGCCCATGAAGCCCACGCGCGTGTCCTCGGTGCGGCGCGGCAGCATCATCTGGCGCCACTGCTTCTGGCTCTGTGCCTGATCGAAGAAGCGCTGCAGGCGATGGCGCATCAGCACGTGCAGCAGCACGTATTGCGCCATTTCGGCGGTCAGCGTGCGGTCAACGAAGCGCACCAGCGGCACGTGCCTGGGGTAGTCGGGATCGGACAGGAAGCCGTCGACGCCCGCGCCGAGCGAGAAGGCAGCCTTGAGGTTCGGCAACGTCTTGAGCAGGCCCGGCGGCGGCTTGAAGCTGAGGGCATAGGCGATGTCCTCGGGCCGGTAGAAATCCCGTCCTTCGATCACCACTTGCACCGTGTCGAGCAGGTTTGTCCATTGCCCCGACCATTTCGAGGGCACGATCATCAGCAGCTTCGGCTTGCTCATGCGCGGACCTTGACGCTTTGGCGCACGATTTCAAGCGTCTTTCCTGCCCCGTTCACGGGGGCGGTGTCGGGCTGCGCCGCAGCAAGACGCAGGGGGCATGCCTACTTCTTTGCCGCCGGGATCGGGGTGGGGCTGTCGGACTGCGTCCGCAGATAGGCGAGCAGGTCGATGCGGTCCGCGGTCGAACGCAGGCCGGCGAAACTCATCTTGGTGCCGGGCACATAGGTCTGCGGCTGCTTCAGGAAGACGAAGAGCTTGTCGAGCGTCCACGGATCGTGGTTGGCGCTCATGGCGCTCGAATAGTCGAACCCGGGATGCGTGGCGCGCGCCCGTCCCACCACGCCCCACAGATTAGGGCCGATCTTGTTGGGTCCGCCCTTGGAGAGGTCGTGGCACTGCTCGCAGCGGGTGGAAACGTCCTTGCCATGGGCGGTGTCCGCCTTTGGCAGCACCGCACCCCAGTCGGGAATGGGCTCGGCGGCCGGCTGGGTACCGGCGGCGGAGGCGGTCTGCTGTTCTTCGGGGACCTCGACGACGTAGCCCGGCTTTTTCGGCAGCGGAGTTTCGAACACGCCCTCGGCGATGAAGCTGACAACGAGAACGAACATCAATGTGCCCAGGACCGCCCCGGCGATCTTGTTCCACTCCCAGGAATCCATAAGGTCAGGCTCCGAATTTGCGGCCGTATGCGGCCTTGCGCCGGTTACGGACGCGGACGAAAAAGAGGCCCGCAATGGGACCTCCAGGGTGCGACATTACATGCACACCCGGGTGCGTCAGTGCGGCGAACAGTCGCATTACACGAGGGGAAAACCCAATGAAACCCATCATTCTGATCCCGGCGCGGATGGCTTCCACCCGGTTGCCCGGCAAGCCGCTGGCCGACATCGGCGGGGTGCCCATGATCGTGCGGGTGTGGCGCCGGGCGGTGGCGGCCGACGCGGGCCCGGTTGTCGTGGCGGCGGCGGAGCACGAAATCGCCAAGGCCGTAGAGGATGCCGGGGGGCGGGCGGTGATGACGGCGCCCAAACTGCCGTCGGGTTCGGACCGGGTGTGGGCCGCCCTCAATGCCGTGGACCGCGGCTACGACCATGACGTCGTCGTCAACCTGCAAGGCGACCTGCCGTTCGTCGATCCCGAGGCGATCAAGGCCGCGATCGACGCGACGGCGGCCACGGGCGCCGACATCGGCACCGTCGCGGTCGAAATGGACGAGGGCGAGGACGCCGACAATCCAAACGTGACCAAAGTAATCGCCACCTGGGACGTAGGCGGCACGCGCGGGCGCGCCCACTACTTCACGCGCGTCAAGGCGCCGTGGGGCAAGGGCTCGTTCTTCGCCCATGTGGGCATCTACGCCTACCAGCGCGAGGCGCTGCAGCGCTTCGTCGGCCTGCAGCCGTCGCCGCTCGAGTTGCGCGAGAAGCTGGAGCAACTGAGGGCATTGGAAGCAGGCATGAGGATCGCCGTCGACACCGTCGGCGAGATGCCGCTCAGCGTCGATACTCCCGCCGATCTCGACAAGGTGCGCGCGATCGCCGCCAAGGAGAACGCGTGACCACGTTGATTTCGCGTGCCAGAAAAATCGCGTTCCAGGGCGAGCCCGGCGCCTACGCCAATTTGGCGGCGCGCGAAGCCGTCCCCCATGCGGAGGCCCTGGCCAAGCCCACCTTCGAAGCCGCGCTCGATGCCGTGCGCGCGGGCGAGACCGATCTTGCCATCATCCCGGTCGAGAATTCCGTATACGGACGGATCGCCGACGTGCATTTCCTGGTCCGCCACTTCGGCCGGCCGATCAAGGGCTACACCAAGGACGGTGATCGCAACCTCTTCATCCTGGGCGAGCACTTCCACCGCGTGCGCCATCAGCTTCTGGGGCTCAAGGGCGCCAGGCTCGCCGGGGTGACGACGGTCTACAGCCAGGGCCCGGCGCTCGGCCAGTGCCGCAAGGTGATCAAGGAACTGGGGCTCGCCGACAAGCAATGGTCCGACACCGCGGGCGCCGCGCGCCACATCGCGGAGAAGGCCGATCCCGCCTGCGCCGCCATTGCCTCGTCGCTGGCGGGCGAGATCTACGGCCTCGACGTGCTCAAGCCGGACGTCGAGGACGAGCCGCACAACATGACCCGCTTCCTCATCGTGGGCGGCGAGGCCGACGATGCGCCCAACGACGGCCGGCCGGTCATCACCACGTTCCTGTTCGGTGTGCGCAACGTTCCCGCGGCGCTCTACAAGGCGCTGGGCGGTTTCGCCACCAACGGCGTGAACATGACCAAGCTCGAAAGCTACCAGCTCGGCGGCTCGTTCAACGCCACCGAATTCTATGCCGACGTGGAAGGCCACCCTGATTCGCGCAACGTACGGCTGGCGCTCGAGGAGCTCTCCTTCTTCTCCTCGCGCGTGATCATGCTCGGAATCTATCCCGCGCACCCCTACCGCAACGAGATGCCGTGACCTGAAGGCGTCGGGGCGCGGGGAAACCGCCCTCTGCGGCCGTCATGCTATTGGCTTGTTCTCTGCACCCGTGTAACAGGCCCGCCTTTCCGAGACGGGAGGCGATCATGGCCCGCAAACACGAAGACTTCTGCTTTTGAAGTCATGAGCAAGCGTCGAAGGGGCTTTCAACAGCGAAACGCACGTCAAGCGCGGTCAGCGCTGGGTCCACGGCGACAAGGAACTCGTCGAGAAGCTCGGCCGAAACGACCCATGCCCTTGCGGTTCCGGCCGCAAGTACAGGAAGTGCTGCCTGACGAGCAGGTGCTTTTGCCGGCCGCGACCATTACCACCGCAGCTGAATGGCATCGCCGCGGCGGCACGGAAATGCCGAATCACGCGCAGTCGCGGAGCAACGGTTTGCGCCCTCGCTCCGCGTCTTCGCGCGGAAGCGCCTGCTACTTCGGCATCCGGCACACGAAATTGGCCGCCTCGTCGGTTGAACCGCTGCCCTTGTAGACCGCCACCTTCGGCTCGGCGCAGAGCGGGCGCGTCATGCCGATCACCCCGTCCGCTCCGACGTGATAGCCGGTGAGTTCTTCCGGCGCCTCGGCCTTCTCCACCCAGTCCACGATTGCAGAGTTGCTGTCGAAGGCGTTGGGGCCGTCGCCCCCGGCGCAATGGCCCATTGTGGGAATCATGAACAGCCGCACGAAATCGTCCGCCTCGGTGTTCTTCTTTTCGACCGCATGGAAATAGTCGAGCGTGTTGTACGGCGACAGCACGTTGTCGCCCCAGCCGTGATACAGCAGAAGCTTGCCGCCGCGCGCCCGGAAGGCCGAAAGATCGGCATTGGTTGCGTCCAGCATCGGCCCCACTTCCTTGTCCATTGGGGGAATGTCGCGATCGGGATCGAAGGTGGTGGTCGTCCAGCTCGGCTTTTCCTTCAGAACCTGGATCAACATGAGGGATTCGAGTGGATCGCGGCCCGCCGGAAATTCGATCGGCGCGATGGCGGCCACACCCAGCGGCTTTCCGGGATAGAGCGGCAACCCCTTGGGCGTCGACAGCGGCCCATAGAGCTTCTTGGCGCGCGCGACTTGCGCCTTCGTCAGGCAATCCGGCCCGTCGCCCTTTTTGCACAGAAGCTTCGCATAGTCGAACTTGCACAGCCTGGGATCGGTGATGATGCCGTCCTTGAGGCCGTCCGAAGCGTCGCATTGCGCCACCATGGCCTTGGCCAGCATCGCAAGCTTGGCGGGCTCGATCTCGCCTTTGGGATTCTGCCGCATGAGCCAGGCCTGCACAAAGGCGTTGGATTGCAGGCGCACGAAATTGTTGGCGGGCGCGCCAGCGACGATGCCGTCATAGTCTTCCGGATAGCGCTGGGCCTCGCTCAAGCCCTCCCAGCCGCCCGACGAGCAGCCCGTGAAATAGTTCTTCCTGGCGGGCGTGCCGTAATAGGCGGCGATCACCTTCTTGGCCGCCATCGCCATCAGATGATGGGCGCGATAGGCGAAATTCTCGACGCGGTCGGGATGGCCTGCAACCCAGCTTGAATCGAAGAATCCGCCGATGTTCTCGTGGCCGGTGTCGGTCGAGGCCGTCGCGAAGCCTGCGTTCACGGCCGCCCCCATGCTCGGGTAATTCAGCGCACCGGTCAGGCCGCCGTTTCCCACGCCTTGGAAGCGCTGGTTCCACACGTCGGGCATCCAGACTTCGACCTTGATTTCGTTTTCGATGGTGAGCGCGACGCGGCAGAACGAGGATTGGGCTTCCGCCCTTGCGCCGAGAAAGCCGTTGAACAGCGAAGCGGGGAATTTCCACCCCGGTGCGACATGCTCGGCGGCCGTCACCCTTGCGCTTTCGAGCTTCAGCTCGGTCATCGAAGCGCAGGCAGCCTTCGACCCCGTCTGCGCGGTCGCGCCCGTCGCGCACAATGCCGCCGCCCAAAGCAACGCCATGATGAACCGGTTGACCGACATCGATGCCCCCGTCTTGTTGTCACCCGCGAAGCTATGCCCGAACGGCTTTCGGCGAAAGGCGGATCGCGGCCGATACGCGCAAAGTCGTGTTCTATTTCTCCGCCCAATTGCGGATCAGATGATGGGCGATGGCCACGCTCATAGGACCCCGCATGCCCTCGATGCGACCTTCGATCAGGTCGAGCGCCCGGGCCTTGCTGAACCACTGCGCGTCGATGATCTCGGTCTGATCGAGTTTCAGCGCCTTGCTCTCGCATTCGGCATAGCACCCGATCATCAGCGAGGCCGGAAACGGCCAGGGCTGGCTGGCGAAGTATGTGACCTTGCCCACCTCCAGCCCCGCCTCTTCGAAGCTCTCCCGCCGCACGGCTTCCTCGATGCTCTCGCCCGGTTCCACGAAGCCGGCCAGGGTGGAAAAGAACGCATCGGTCCATTTCACGTTGCGCGCCAGCAGGCATTCCTCGCCGCAGATCGCCAGCATGATCACGGCCGGATCGGTCCGCGGGAAGTGGTCGGCCTCGCAGCGCGGGCAGTGGCGGCGCCATCCGGCATCGGCGATCACGCTCGGCGCGCCGCAGCGCGAGCAGAAACCATGGCGCTGATGCCAGTCGATCACGGCGCGGGCCTGGGACAGAATCGCCAGGTCGTTGTGGCGCAACAACGGTGCGGCGGCGCGCAGGTCGCGGAATTCGCCGTAGGGCTTCAGCGCCTCGGCCGCGTTTTCCGCCGCCGAGACATCGAGCGCGAAAAGCGCCTCTTCGCCATCCATGCCGAGAAAGACGCATGCCGCATCCGCCGCGGCCAGCGGATCGATCACGGCCTGAGGCACTGCCGCCGCACTAAATATCTTCTCACCCGCGGTGAGCACCGTGAGCCGCCACAGCGGCAGCACCCGCGCCCCGCGCAGCCTTTCGGCCATCCAAGAGGCGTCGGGGCGCTTGTCGGAGCGGCGGTCGAGGGGATTTCCGGTGAAAGGCAGCAACTTCACGGCTTCGTGTGCTCAGAGAACCGGGACGTTTGATAGCATCGCCGCGTCCTGATGGGGAGAAGAACATGCAGCGCATGCTGGGACTGCTGCTCGTGTGCTTCTGCACGGCGGCCAATGCGGGAACGGACGGTTTTGCGCGCGTGACCGAAACGCTGACGCCGCGCGTGCACGCGGTGATCCGCCCCGTGGCGATCAACGCACCTTATGAAGGCAATTCCATCGTCATCGAGCAGTCCGACGGTCTTGTTGTCGTCGATGCCGGCGGCGCGCCGCCCGCGGGCGAGGCCATCGTGCGCCAGATCAAGTCGTTCAGTGCGAAGCCGGTTAAGTACCTCGTCTACACGCACTATCACGGCGACCACAATCTCGGCGCCGGTGCGTTCCTGAAGGCATGGCCCGACGTCGTCATCGTCTCGACCGCGGCGACGAAGGCCAGCATGACGGGCAAGCCGATGGATTACATCAAGACCTATGGCAAGGATTACGCGGGCGAACTCGCCTACGCCAAGACGCAGGCCGCCGATACGAAGCTGGCGCCGGAAATCCGTGCCGGCTGGCAGCAGTTTCTCGACGTCGGCGACAGCATCGTCGCGGGCTATTCGGACCTGAAGGCCTATCCCGCCACGCGCACCTTCACCGACCGCTTCGACATTCCCGACCGCGAAACGCCGGTGCAGGTGATGTTCCTCGGCAGGGCCAACACCGACGGCGACGCGGTGATCTGGGTGCCGTCCGAGCGTGTGCTCTGCTCAGGCGACATCGTGGTCAGTCCGATTCCCTACGCTGCCGCGTCCTATCCCGCCGAATGGATCGGCGTGCTGAAAAAGCTGAAGGGATTCGATTTCGCCTGGCTAGTGCCGGGTCACGGCGAGCCGATGCGCGATCGCGCCTATGTCGACAAGGTGATCGCCGCGCTCGAGGATGTGCGTGCCCAGGTCGGTCCGCTCGCCGCCAAGGGCCTGCCCACCGCGGACATCGCCAAGCAGACGAATTTTGAGACGCTCAAGAGCGACTTTGCCGGAAACGATCCTTGGAAGCAGTTCCTGCTCAACGCCTTCTTCCTCGACAGCATCGTCAAGAACGCCGCCGCCGAAGCCCGCGGCGAACCCATCGTGCAGGGCACATCCTGATCCCCTCTCGGGCTGCGCGTAAAATAAACCGTCGCCGTATTTGCGTTCGCCGCCATGAGGGTCCCGCTTTCGACACTTTTGCGCGCTAGATTTGTGCGTCCGGGGAGGAGGACCCATGGCAACCATTCTCATCTGCGTCGTGACGCTATTGATCGCCGTGTTCGGCTACACCGTTCTCAACCTGATGCGCAAAAGCGGGGACTGACCTTCAGTCGACAAAAGCGTCCGGGATCGGCCAACAGTTTCAGTGCACTAGCCGACTCGCAATCCGGCTTCAGGCGTTCTATATCCAGTCCGGGAGATTGGTGGCGGACGGGCCGCTCGCCAACCCGGTCAGGTTCGGAAGAAAGCAGCCGTAACGAATCCGGCCCGGGTCGTCGCCAATCTCCCACTTCCACGCCGGACAGGTCATGGACGACACCGAAGAACCATCCCTCGGCCTGGGTCCCGCCCCCTCGGCGGGCGGCGGCAAGGCCTACCAGGTCCTTGCCCGCAAATATCGCCCGTCGGATTTCACCGGCCTGATCGGCCAGGAGGCGCTGGTCCGCACCCTGTCCAACGCCTTCGCCACGGGGCGCATCGCCCATGCCTTCATGCTCACCGGCGTGCGCGGGGTGGGCAAGACCACGACCGCGCGCATCATCGCCCG
>DATKOE010000113.1:0-2344 GCA_035524815.1 Rhizomicrobium sp. | reverse complement strand
ATGCGCACCGTGAACACGGCGGTGTCGCCGGCGGCGAATTGCGGGAACAGGATCACTTTGGTGCGCAGGTCGGCGAAGGTGGCGAACTGGCCGCCGTCCCGGGAAAGCTGCTCGTAGACCGATGTCAGGTCGACGGGGACGGTGGTTCCGTCCTTTTTCAGCGTATGCGCCTCGACGATCTCGAGCTGCTGCATCTGGGCGTTGAACGGAATGTTCTGGCGCGAGGCGATCAGCGCGCCGGCGTCGTTGCCCGTCCGGGTCTCGGAATGGACGGTCTCAACAGTGGCGCCGTCGCGGGCGACCACCATGTCCGCCGTCACGACGGCGTGGTTGGGTTCGTCGGCGAGCGCCCCGCACGCAAACCACACCGCGGCGAGCGCCGCACTCCACGACCGCATGCGTGAAATCCTGCCCGTTGAAGACCTGATTGGAACCTTAGTTCCGAACCCGGGCAAAGGAAATTGCGGCGGTTACGGAGTCGTCAGGCGCCCTGAAAACCTTCCAGTACGTTTACGGCAAGTTCGCCCAGCGCGTCGAAGCAGTATCCGCCCTCGAGCACGAACAGCGCCGGAAGGTGCAACTCGGCCAGCCGCGCGCCCATGCGCAAGTAATCGGCGGCTTTCAGCCGGAACAATGCGATGGGGTCTTCGACGTAGGTGTCGAGTCCCATTGAGATCAGGACGACGTCCGGCCGCCAGGCCTTGACCGCGGCGATCGCCTGCACCAGCGCCTCGTCGTAGCGCGCCCAGTCGGTGCCTTCGGGCAGCGGCAGGTTGAGGTTGGCGCCTTCGCCGGCTCCTTCGCCGCGCTCGTCGGCGAACCCCAGGAAATGTGGATAGGCGAAGCTCGGGTCCGCGTGGATGGAGCAGAAGAACACGTCCCCCCGCTTGTAGAAGATGCTCTGCGTGCCGTTGCCGTGATGGTAGTCGACGTCGAGGATGGCCGGCTTCAACCCTTGATCGACGAACCACTGCGCCGCGATTGCGATGTTGTTGAGATAGCAGAAGCCACCGAACACGTCCGACGAGGCGTGGTGGCCGGGCGGACGCGTCAGCGCGAACGCTGCCTTGTCGCCGGAGCGCACCGCCGCGGCGGCCGAAAGGGCGACGTCGACGGCTTCGCGCGCCGCGCTCCAGGTGCCCTTGACGATCGGCGTGTCGGCGCTGAAGGCGTAGCTGCCGAGGCGGGCTTCGATGTCACCGTGGCGGCCGTCGCGCAATCCGTGCGCGGGCCAGGCCGACGGGATCGCTGCGGGCGCGTTCTTGCCGTAGCGCTCGATCCATTGCTCGTAGGCTTCGCCGAGGAATGTGACCAGTCCCGCATCGTGAACGCGCAGGATCGCCGAGTCCTCGAAATGCGTGGGCGGCGCGACCGGGCCGATGCGCCGCTTCTGCAACTCGATGCGCACGCGCTCGGCGCGCACCGGAATCTCGACGGCGGGCAGCAGCTGGCCGCCTTCGAATTGCACTTGAGGGTCATGTTCCAGGTGGACGGGGGAGTAGAACGTCTTCATGTGATCGTGTGATCCTTAGCGTGCCGGCGCTTGAGGGCTTTGGCATAGCGCGGCATCACCTCCGCCATCAAGGATTCTCCCTCGGCTGGCCGCTCGGCGCCCAACGCGGTCCTGACAAGATCAAGCACACGCTGGATTTCCCAGATTTCGCGGCGTGCAAGCCGATCAGCACGTTGTCGCCGATGGTGAGCGGGGCGTTCTCGATTCCGTGCAGCACCGCCGTATCCATCGCGATGACATTGGCGCCGATCGCGTTCGCGTCGCTTTCGGCGATGATCACGGCGCGGAAGCCAATCGAACAGTTCTCGCCGATGACGACCTCGCCGCAGACCACCGCGTTGCGCGCGATACGCGCGGAGGCCGCGATGTTGAGGCGCTTGCCGTCGTGTTCCAGGATCACCGTAGCTCTCCCTCGATCGAGCTAGTCGCGAATCCGTTCCCGCCCGAACGGCAGCATCGCGGATGCGAGCGGACCGGCCCCGCTGGCCCGATTGTGGCCGATTGAAGGCGGTCTCTGACGCGAAACTAACAGAACCGTTCATGTGCGGTTCAGCCGCCCGGGACGAGAATCGCGCCGTGTGACGAAGAAGGAGAAGCAACATGAAGCTCGTCGCCAAGAGTATTCTCGGTGCGTTGATGCTGGCCGGCTCGGCCGCCGCATTCACAGCGCCCGCAGACGCTGCCTGGTCGTTCGGTGTCGGCGTCGGCCCCGGGTACTATGGCCCGCCGGGTTACGCGAACGCCTACTGCGATCCGTATAGCCGCTGGTACGATCCGTACTACTGCGACGACTACGACTACTACGACGGCCCGCCGCTGTTCATCGACGGC
>DATKOE010000112.1:0-10130 GCA_035524815.1 Rhizomicrobium sp. | reverse complement strand
TCGAATAAGCCTTTCGGCATGGGATACAGCAGGGAGAGCACCGTGAAAAACGCCGGAATCGCCAGCCACACGGCGAAGGCCCGCAGCAGCGATTTCAGGAACGCCTGCATCGGCTGAATCCTTTCGCAGTAGCTTGCCCAGACGCAGCCTGTGGCCCAGGCCAGCGCTTCGCGGTCGGTCGGCAGCGCATGGAATTCGGCGCGCATGGCCTCGGCCCAATCGCGACGGTGTTCGGGCATCACCGAGACGGCATGATCGATCAGGCGTTGTGCGAGACGGTTCATGCCGGCCTCCCCGCCAGTTTCCCGCGCGGGGCGGCGTGTCTTTCTCTTTCCGCATCGAACGAACGCGCCAGGGTTTTGCCGCTCGCCGTCAGGCGGTAGGCGTGGCGCGGCGGCTTGCCCGGTTGTTCCGAGTTAACCCATTTGGATTCGAGAAAGCCCTGATCGCTGAGGCGCATCAGTAAAGGATAAAGCGTGCCCGATTTCAGCCCGGTCGCTTTCGACAGATCGTAGCCGTGCCGCCACGCCAGCGGCCTTTCCAACAACGCCGCCAGCACGGCGCGGGTCTGAGAAGACTGGTTCGGTCGAGGTGCCATGATCGATACTCTATATATGTAGAGTATCGATGTCAACACCCGTCATTTCACCTTGCCGGACGCGTTCTCAAGCACGACGTTGGAGAATCCGATGACTGCATACTCAAATCCCCCGTCTGCGGCTCGCGTGTGTTCATCTTCAACTGCGCCTCGGATGTGAAACCAAAAGTGATCGCCGTGCCCCTTGAAGCCTCGCCGTGCGATTCCCATTTCCAAGAGGTTCTTTGACATTGCCGGATCGCGTTCAGCACCGCGGCCGCGGGCGAACTGCACGCCTTGGGCCACCTTCATGCTCGATCGTGTCGCCTCGATGCCCGCTCGCGAGGTTCGCGACGCAAGGCGAAAATCGATGCCTCACAATCATTTAGGGTCGATTTTGCAGGGTTGAATGCGACTTTTCCCCTCCCGAAAAGCCGAAGCCACGGAGCCCAGGCGCTCCCCCTCCCGAAAAAGCGAAAACGAATGCATCTCGGCCTGCGCCGCCGGCTATAAACAAAGGGACACAGTACTTTTGCGCCCGCATGCCCGATCCCTTAGTCTCCCCACATGGCGAGACTGGCACGCGTGGTCGCGGCGGGCGTTCCCCATCTTGTTTCGCAGCGGGGCAATCGCAGCCAGCCGGTGTTCTTCGGCGACGGCGACTACGCGCTCTACAAGGAACTGCTCCACGAAGGCTGCCGCGCCGCGGGCACCGAGGTGTGGGCCTACTGCCTGATGCCCGGCCACGTGCTGCTCATTCTGAGGCCCACGCACGAGGACGGCCTGCGCGCCGCGCTCGGCGAAGCGCACCGGCGCTACACGCGCCACATCAACGCCCGCGAGGATTGGCGCGGCTATCTCTGGCAGGGGCGTTTCGCCTCGTTCCCGATGGACGAGCCCCACCTGCTCGCCTGCGCGCGCTATGTCGAGCTGAACCCGGTGCGGGCCAAGATGGCGCGGCGGGCGCGCGACTGGAAATGGTCGAGCGCGCGGGCGCATCTGGCGGGAAAGGACGACGCTCTGGTGACGGTAAAGCCGCTGCTGGCGCTGGCGCCGGACTGGGCGGACTTCCTGGGCGAAGGCCTCGGCGGCGAGGCGCTCGAGGCGATCCGAAGGTCCGAGCGCACCGGCCGGCCGCTCGGCTCGGCGCAGTTCCTCAAACGCCTGGAAACCAGGCTGGGGCGGGTGCTGGCGCGCCGCAAACCCGGGCCCAGGCCCAAGGACGACGAGGATTGACGCGGGCGCGGGCAAGTCAAGTATAGTGTCCCCTTATTTATGATGACGATATTCCTAATAGGCGAACGGCTGCTGCATCCCGCCGCGCGGGGCGTTAAGTCATGGCCGCAGGCCCTGTAAATCCGCTATCACAACTTTCATGCGCATCATCGAGTCCACCGCGGACCTGAAGGAACTCGCCAAAGAGCTCGACGCCGCGCCGTACGTGGCGCTCGATACCGAGTTCATGCGGGATTCGACCTACTGGCCGAAGCTGTGCCTCTTGCAGATCGCGGCGCCGGGGGTGGCGGCGATCGTCGATCCGCTGGCGGACGGCATCGATCTCGCCCCGTTCTTCAAGCTGATCAAGAATCCCAGGATCGTGAAGGTGCTGCACGCCGGCCGCCAGGACATCGAGATCTTCTGGCACAAGGGCCGCGTCATCCCCGATCCGCTGTTCGACACCCAGATCGTGGCGATGGTGTGCGGCTTCGGCGAAGCGGCCTCGTACGAGACCCTGGCGCGCAAGCTGGCGCACGCCGACATCGACAAATCCGCCCGCTTCACCGACTGGGCGCGGCGGCCACTGACCAAGCGCCAGCTCGAATACGCGCTCGCCGACGTCACCCACCTGCGCACGATCTACGAAGCGCTGTCGGAGCAGATCAAACGCAACAAGCGCGAGAGCTGGGTGGCGGAGGAAATCGACGCACTCAAGAGCCAGGAGCTTTATGCGCTCGATCCGGGACTGGCGTGGAAGCGGCTGCGCCCGCGCACGGCGAACAAGCGCTTCCTCACTGTGTTGGCGGCGGCGGCGGCTTGGCGCGAACGCGAGGCCCAGACGCGCGACGTGCCCCGCAACCGCGTGATCAAGGACGAAGTGCTGCTCGAAATCGCGGCCAATCCGCCGGAGGACGGCGAAGCGCTGGAGCGGATGCGCTCGGTGCCCAAGGGTTTCGCCTCCTCCAAGATGGGCAGGAACCTGCTCGAAGCCGTCGCCGACGCGAAGGGTGCCTCGCCGCCGGAGCTTCCCGCCGAACCCGAACGCCACCGGCGGCGCAAGGAGCCCTCGGCTGCCGCGGTCGATCTGTTGAAGACGCTGCTCAGGCTGCGCGCGGAAGAGGCCGGCGTGGCGCCGCGCCTGATCGCTTCCGCCGACGACATCGAACGGCTGGCGGCGGGCGACGACGAGGGCGTGGCCGCGCTCTCGGGGTGGCGCAGCGAAGTTTTCGGCAGAGACGCCGTGGCATTGCGCAACGGACAGCTCTCGATCGCGCTCGAAAATGGCGAAGCGGTGATCGTCGAACTCGAAGATTAGCGCGCCACGCCGGCGGATGCCCGCGACGGCGGAAGACGCCGCAGACAAACCGCAATCACAGCCTCGCGCCGGGAACGCCTCAGTGCGGCGGCGGCGTCCGCAACTCGACCGGCGTGAACGCACCCAAGGCGCAGGGCGTGCCGCGGTGCAGCACGTAGAAGATCTGCATGTTCGAGCAGACCTCGCCGCCCCAGATGTTCCAGGCGATGCCTTGTTCGAACTTGAGGCCCGGGCATTCGGCCGGCAGATCGTTGCGATATGTCTTCACCGGCCCGCCCGTCATATGGAAGATTATCGTCTTGTCGTCCGGGTAGGTCATGCTGTCGATCATGCTGGTCTGGATGCACAGGTGCTTGTTCGGCACCCCGAGGGCCGTCTGCGCGTAGCCGGCCGATATCGAAAGTGCCGCAGCGGCGGCGATAATTGCGATCGTTGCAGTTTTCATAGCTACCACTCCCGAAGCCACGTCGAATTGGACGTACCAAGAGCGCGACGTGTTCCTAACGCTACAATAAAATCTCACCCGCCGGATGAACCGGGCATGAACGGGTCGGGCCCGCCAGTGGCCAGATCGTCCGGTTCGTCGCCTTCATAAGGGTCTTCGTCGGCGGTGAGCTGGTCGCTGGGGGCGGGAATGTCCAGCCCGCCAGGGGGAACCGCTTCCAGGAAGCCGGCGGCCTTGAGTTCGTCCATGCCGGGCAGATGGCCGACGCTTTCGAGACCGAACTGCACGAGGAAAGCTTCCGTTGTCCCGTAGGTAACCGGACGGCCAGGAGTGCGCTTGCGGCCGCGGATCTTGATCCAGCCGATTTCCATCAGCGTGTCGATGGTCCCCTTCGACAGCATCACGCCGCGGATGTCCTCGATCTCGGCGCGCGTGACCGGCTGGTGGTAGGCGATGATCGCCAGCGTCTCGATGGCCGCCCGCGATAGACGCTTCTGCTCGGGCTTTTCCTTGCGCAACAGAAAAGCCAGATCCGGGGCCGTGCGGAACTGCCATTTTTCCGCGACGCAGACTAAGGTTACGCCGCGTCCTTCATAAATGCGCTGAAGTTCCGCGATGAGCGCGGGAACGTCCGCCCCCTCAGGCAGCGATGAACCCAGCGCCTGGATGCTGAGCGGCTCCGAAGCCGCAAACAAGAGCGCCTCCGCCATCCGCAGATGCTCGATGTTGACGGCTGTCACCGGTTGTTCGTCCCGCTCGGCAATCGACACGACTTCGCCGCTCGCGATCGCCTCGGCCAAGGCCTCTCTCATACTCAGGACGCGGTTCATGCTGACGCCTCTCTGGCAACATCCTTGATGAAAACTTCCCCGAACGGCGCCATCTGGCGCAGCTCGATGCGCCCGTCGCGGGCGAATTCCAGGCACGCCATCAGCGTGGACGCGAGCGCCGAACGCCGCCGCGGGCCGCCCGACCAGTCGAACGGGATGATCTGCGACAGTCCGCTCCAGTCCGGGATCGCGCCCAGCATCCGCTCGATGCGGTTGCGCGCGTCCTCGATCAGCATCACGGGCGTGACCTTGAGCTGATAGCTCTTGCCGCGCAGCTTCTTGACGCGTTCGCCGGCATAGGCGGTGAGCAGGTCGAACAGCGTGTCCTTGTAGGTGCGCAGCTTCACCACGCTCACCGGCTCGGGCATGCCGCGCGCAAAGATCTCGCGGCCCAGACGGTCGCCCGCCATCAGCCGCGCCGCGGCCTCGCGCATCGCCTCCAGCCGCTGCAGACGCCAGCGCAGCCGCGCAGCCATCTCTTCGGCCGTAGGATCGCCGGTTTTGGATTCCGGCTGCGGCAGGATCAGGCGCGATTTCAGGTAGGCGAGCCAGGCGGCCATCACGAGATAGTCGGCCGCGAGTTCGAGATTCATCTTCTTCGCATGCTCGACGAACTCAAGGTACTGGTCGGCGAGCTTGAGGATGGAAATCCGCGCGATGTCGACCTTCTGGTTGCGCGCCAGGCTCAACAGCAGGTCCAGCGGACCTTCGAAGCCGTCCACCGTCACGACCAACGCCTCTTCGGCCGCAGCCGCCGCCTCGAACGGTTCGAAGGCATCAAGTTCTTCTGTCATGCCGCCAACAACTCGTTGAGCCGGGCTTCCGCTCCGGCCGGGTCGAACGCATCCGGCGTGATGAGGTGGCCGAGCGCCTGCTCCGCCCGCTTGAGGGGCAATCCCTCCAGCGGCTTGGCTTCCCCCGCCACTTCCTTCATCTCCGCCATTTGCCCGTTGCAGTGAAGCACGACATCGCAGCCCGCGAACAGAGCTGCTTTGGCGCGGGCGGAAATCGGCCCGGAAAGCGCGCTCATCGAGACGTCGTCGGTCAACAGAAGCCCTTCGAAGGCGATTTCACCGCGAATCACCTCGCGAATCACCCGCGGGCTCAAGGTCGCCGGACGGTTCGGGTCGATCGTTTCGTAGACCACGTGGGCCGTCATTCCCATCGGGCAGGTGTTGAGACTGCGGAAGGTGACGAAGTCGCTGGTGCTCAGTTCCTCGCGCGGCGTCGAGACGCGCGGCAGGTCGAAGTGGCTGTCGGCCAAGGCGCGGCCGTGGCCGGGCATATGCTTCATGACCGGCAGCACGCCGCCGTCGACCAGTCCGGCGATGACCGCGCGGCCGAGTTCGATGATGACGGGAGGATCGGCCGCAAAAGCACGGTCACCGATGATGTCGTGGGCGCCGGCTACCGGCACGTCGAGAACCGGTAGGCAGTCGACGTTGATGCCCAGTTCGGCCAGATCGGCGGCCATCAGCCGCGCGTTGAGATAGGCCGCCTCGCCTGCCGTTTCAGGCGCCTTGGCGTGAAGTTCGCCAAACTGCGCCGCGGGCGGACGCAAATGCCATTCGGGCGGCTTGAGGCGTGCGACCCGTCCGCCTTCCTGGTCGATCAGCACCGGTGCGTGCGCGTCGCCGAGCGTCTCGCGCAGGCTGTCCACGAGCAGACGCACCTGATGGCGGTCGCGCACGTTGCGTCCGAAAAGGATGAATCCCCACGGCTGCGCGTCGCGAAAGAAATCGCGTTCCGCGGCTTCGAGCACGGGACCCGAACAGCCGAAAATCGCACGCGAGCGCATGAAGTCCCCTAGCGCGCCAGGAAGCAAGCGCCGTTCTCGGCCTTCAGGCGGTCGCACAGCGCTGCGGCTGCGTTCTTGTCGGCGAACGAAGACACCCTGAGACGATACCAGACACCCTTGCCGCCGAGATCGGCGCGCTGGACATCGGGGCTGAGACCCTTGAGCAGCGAGGAGTGCTTCGACTGATACGCCTTCCACGCCGCCATCGCCTCGTCCTGCGATTTGTAGGCGCCAACCTGAAGCAGATAGCTGCCCGACGTCACGGCCGCCGGCGCGACCGCCGCCGGTTTTGGTGCAACGACCGCCGCCACAGGTTTCGGCGCGACTGCCGCCACAGGTTTCGGCGCAGCGGCCGCCGCGACCGGCTTGGGTGCGGCAGGTTTTGGCGCGGCGGTTGCGACCGTCTTCGGAGCGACTGCCGCCGCCGGCTTGGGAGCGGGTGGTTTGGGTGCAGCGGCGGCGACCGGCTTGACCGGCGCGGCCTGAGCTGACGTCGATGTTGGCTCCGCAGGATGGGCCAGGCCGAGCGGCGCCGGCGGCTTGGTCGCCTGCATCTGCGGCTGCGGCGCGGGTTTGGCGGGCGCCGCTGCGGCGGGAGACGGACTCGCCACCGGCGCGGGCGCCGTCTGGGCGACTTGCGTTTCCTGGCTGGGAGCGCTGGGCTGTTCTTTCCTCAGGATGGGTTCGGCCGTTTGAGGATTGGCCGGTGCGGTCTGCACGTCCTCCTCGTCTTCGGAGCCGGCCGGCTGCTGATAGACCTTGATCTGACTGCCCTTGCCGGATTGGTTCGAGGCCACCTGCACGGGGATGTCGCTCCGGCCGCGGGCCACGCCCTGGTTGTAGGCGAGCCAGACCACGCCGCCGAATGCCGCCAGCACCAGAATCGCGATGATGATCACGACCGGCAGATGCGAACCTTCGCCGTCTTCGTCGTCGCCGCCGTCGAAGACCCGGAGGTCGTCCTTGTCGCGCTCGTAGTTGGCCATGGCCTGCTCCGAATCTTACGTGGAATAAACTAGCACCCTGTCGCCGCCGAATCACGGCGGTTGAAGGACGCTAAAGTGCTACGTCTTTGTGGAAAATCCGGCGATATTCCTGTAACGCGAAGTTATCCGTCATGCCCGCGATGTAGTCCCGCACGACGCCGGCGGTGGCGGAATCCCCCGCGGCACCGCAACCGGCCGCCCAATCGCCCGGCAAAAGCGACGGGGCACCCAGGAACGCGGCAAAAAGCTCGCCGATAAGCCGCTTGGCCCGGTTCATCGACGCCATCACACGTTCGTGACGATACATTCGCGCGAACAGGAATTGCTTCAGAGCGGCGGCGGCGCGCTCCATTTCCGGGCTGAAGGCCGCCAGCGCCCGGCCGGCCGCCCTCACCGCCGCGGCCGAGCCGGGACGGGCGGTGGCGATGCGCCGCCCGGTCTCGCCCAGAAGGTCATCCACCAATGCACCGATCAGTGTACTGACGAGCTCGCCGATGAAGCGGCCGGTCTCGAGCTCGCCGTAGCGCTCCGCGATGGCGCGCGCCCGTGGACCCGCAAGCGGAGCCTCGAACAGGTCTTCCACCCCGAACAGGCCGGCGCGCAGGCCGTCGTCGATGTCGTGGTTCAGATAAGCGATGTCGTCCGAAAGAGCGGCGATCTGGGCTTCCAATCCCGGCCAGGTGAAGAGATCGAGCGGCCAGCGCGCATCGAAACCGGCGATCGGGCCCGCAACGGGCGGATTCACGGGGCCGTTGTGCTTGACGAGACCTTCAAGTGTCTCCCAGGTCAGATTGAGGCCGTCGAAGGCCGCGTAACGGTGCTCAAGCTTGGCGACGAGACGCAGCGCGTGGGCGTTGTGATCGAAGCCGCCGATGGATGCCGCTGCCGCCGATAGCGCCTCCTCGCCCGCATGACCGAACGGGGTGTGGCCTAGATCGTGCGCCAGCGCCACCGCCTCGGCGAGGTCCTCGTCGAGCGCCAGCACGCGCGCAGCCGAGCGGGCGATCTGCGCCACCTCCAGCGAATGGGTCATGCGGGTGCGGTAGTAGTCGCCCTCGTGTTGCACGAAGACCTGGGTCTTGTGTTTCAAGCGGCGGAAGGCAGCCGAATGGATGATGCGGTCGCGATCGCGCTGATAGCAGGTGCGGGTGGCGCTTTCGGCCTCGGCATAAAACCGGCCCCGGCTCGCCTCCGGATCGGTCGCGAAAGGCGCGCGGGCGGACGGCGGCTCGAAAAGCGGGCCCAGGAGGCGCCCCGCCGGGCCGGTCAGCTCAATTCTTGCGTTCGCCATCGCGACACTTACATTAGACTCGCCAACATTATCGCACGGCCAAGATGACCACCGAAACCGCCCTGCCCGTAACCGTCTCGCCCCGCGCCGCCAGGAAGATCGCCGAGATCGTCGCCGCGGAGGGCCGGCCTGCAATGCTGCGCCTTGCCGTGACCGGCGGCGGCTGCTCGGGGTTCCAATACAGTTTCGCGCTCGACGACGTACGGGCGGACGACGATCTGGTGATCGAGGAAGGCGGCATCACGGTGCTGATCGACCCCACTTCGCTCGAATTCCTGAAGGGCGCCGAGATCGATTACGTCGACGATTTGATCGGGGCGGCGTTCAAGGTAAACAACCCCAACGCAACGAGCTCCTGCGGCTGCGGTTCGAGCTTCTCCGTCTGATCCGGTCGTAACAAAGTGTGAGAGACTGCGCGAGCTCTCACATTTTGGCGATGGAAACTTCGTCATGAACTTACCGTAAGTCCGGCACGTTTTCCCGGTGTGCTAGGGCAATTTCGCGGCGGCACAGGGAGACGGGTTGCCAAAGGCCATCGCCGTGTTGCGTAGCCGGGGTTCGGCGCTGTCGCTGGCGGCGCTGTTCCATGTCGTGCTGATCGGCTTCCTGCTGCAGGCGATCCCCAGCCAGGAACGCCCCGCGGCAGCCGAACACGAAACGCAGGTCGTGCTGGTGCCGCTGCCCTTCGTCGAACCAGTGCGCCAGGTGCCGAAACGCAAAGGCCGTCGCACCGAGGGCGGATCGAATGCGATCACGGCGCCCTACTTCAATCCATATGCGTTCAATCCGCTGACGCTGCAGGCCGGACAACAGAGGCTGAGTTTGGCGCTCGCGTCCTGCGCCCCCGACAACTGGGACAAAGAGCCCGATGAAGTCCGCGCGGCGTGCGCCAAGATCCGGACGGCGTTGGCCTCAAGAGGCGACGAGTTCGGCGTCAAGGCCGACTTCAAATACGGAGCCTATTGGCAGCAGGAACTGATCAAGCGGCACCGCCCCGTTCTGGCTCCATGCATGACACCGGGCGGGCCGGACGTGCTCTTCCTGCTCTACTGCGTCTACAACGTGGTATTTCACGGCTACGACGGCGAGAAGATGCCCCACTACTGACGGCCCTTGGCCGCTTCTTTCACCGTGATCGGCACGGCGGGCGGGGGAACCGACGGCACCGGACGCCAGTCGCTCTTGCATTGCATCACATAGGGCAGATAGCCCTTCGGGTCGGGGCAGAAGAACCAGTTCGCCGCTTGCGGCGGCGCGCCGTCGGTGTGCGGCGTCGTCACCGGAACGGGCTCGAAGCCCTTCGGGCACGACGCCACATAGGGGAAGAACGACTTCTTCTCCTCGCACCACTGCCAGTCGGAATACGAGATCGGCGGCGCAGCGCCGGGGGGTGGCGGCGAGATCGGGATCGGTGCCCAGTCGTGCGCGCAGGTCTTTACGTAGGGATAGTAGCCGTCGGGCTGATCGCAATAGTACCAGAACGGACGGCTCGCCTCCTGAACCTGCGGCGGCAGCGGACCATCGTCGTCGCCGGTGTCGTCAGGGGCGCCGTAATCGGGCGGATAGTAGACTTCCGGCGGATACCAGTCGCCATAGGGGAACGGCACGAAAATCACGCCGCCGCGGCGATGATGACCGTCATGATTACGCCCACCGTCGCGACCGCCGCC
>DATKOE010000111.1:0-7485 GCA_035524815.1 Rhizomicrobium sp. | reverse complement strand
CAGCCGCTTGATCTTGCCGAGTTCGGAATAGACCTTCTCCGCCGCCCTCTCGCGGATGTGACAGGTGTTGAGGATGACAATGTCGGCATCGTCCGCCGTTTCGGCGGCGGCAAAGCCGAGCGGCGCCAGCAGGTCCGCCATGCGGGCGGAATCGTAGACGTTCATCTGGCAGCCGTAGGTCTTGATGAAAACACGCTTCATGGGGGCCGGTTATCGGGTATCGCTTCCGCGAACACAAGCAAGGCTCAAGCTGCTGCTTCCCTTGGCTTTTTCTGGTCCCGGCCAAGCCCGCCCCAGTCGCCGCCCAGGGCGCGCAGCTGGCCGGCGCGGACGATGCTTTCCGCCTCGGCGGCGATCTGCTTGCGGCCGTGGCCGGGTCTCACGGTGAGGGGGGCGTGGAATTCCGCCACCACGTCGAGCGGGCCCGACTTCATCATCTCCCACAGGTGCGGCAGCAGATCCATGTCGCCGTACCAAGCGTAGAACGGGCGGTTTTCGCGCCCGAGCGGCATGCCGTACATGGCGACGTAGGTGATGGTCACCGGCTGCACCGGCGCATAGACGGGCGCGCCGTTCGCGTCGGTGCCGAGGACGGACTCCACAGCGCCCATCAAGGCGCTCTTGAACGGGATGATGCGGTTGCCGTCGGTGGAAGTGCCTTCGGGAAACAGCACCAACGCATCGCCGGCGCGCAGCCGCTCGCGCAACACGTCGCGGGCCTGCCTGGCATCGCCCCGGCGCTCGCGGTCGACGAACACGCTGCGCTGCAGCCGCGCCATCAGGCCGAACAGCGGCCAGCTTCTCACTTCCTTTTTGGCGACGAAGGAGACGCGTGTGGCCGCGCTCATGATCAGGACATCGAGGTAGCCGGTATGGTTGGTGACCAGGAGCACGCCGCGGTCGGTGACGGGCGTGCCGACGATCTCGAGCCGGATGCCGAAGATGCGGCACAGCAACTTGTGATAGGCGTGCGGATAGTTCCGCTGAAGCTTCAGATTCAGGCGGATGGACAGCCATTGAATCGGGATGCTGAGCACCGTCAGGCCGACGAAAGCCGTGGCCAGAAAGAACGCACGCAGCGTGGGCATGCTTAACGCGACTTCTTCGGCACACCGTAGAGTTCGAGACGGTGATCGACAAGCTCGAAGCCGAGCTCTTCGGCGATCCGCCGCTGAAGGCGCTCGATCTCTTCGTTGCGGAATTCGATCACGCTTCCCGATTGCACGTCGATGAGATGGTCGTGATGCGACTCAGGCGCTTCCTCGTATCGCGAGCGCCCATCCCTGAAGTCGTGCCGCTCCAGAATCCCCGCATCCTCGAACAGCTTCACGGTGCGATACACAGTTGCAATCGAGATGTGCGGATCAAGCGCCGATGCGCGCCGATACAATTCCTCAGCGTCAGGATGGTCGGCCGCGTCCGACAGGACACGTGCGATCACCCGGCGCTGCTCCGTCATCCTCAGCCCCTTATCAACGCAGAGTTTTTCGATCCGCGTCATGGTCAACCCCTGCTCCAAGTTTGGTGCGACTCTATCCGAGTTGCAGCCCTTTTCCCACCGGGACGGGTGGAATATCCGCCCGAAATACTAGGGCATCCTCCGGTGTGCCACCGGAACCGGCATAGTAACTCTTGCGGGTAGCGACCTGGGCAAAGCCGTGGCGCTTATACAATGCTATCGCAGGGAAATTTCTGCTGCCAACCTCCAGGAACATGACCGCGGCCCCCCTCCGGCCGGCCTCCTCCAAGCCAGCCCTCAACAGTGCCGATGCAGCACCGCGTCGTCGCGCCGCAGGTATGATTCCCAATGTCAACAACTCCGATTCGCCTCCGGCAACCCGCACGACGATGAATCCGTCGCCGGCACCAATAGCAAATGTTGTGGGCTGGGCGAGCAGCGCAGCGAAAGAATCGGCACTCCACGCGTCCGCGAAACATTGCGCATGCAGCCGCGCCAGAAGATCGGCATCGGTTGTTTGCGCAGGTAGACGCATTTGCATCATCGTCCCGGGAGTTTCGCATCCGGTGCACGCAGATACAGCGGACGCGGGACGGCGTCGGCTGCAATCGCGAATGCGAGTCGTGCTACCCAAATCCCGTCAGGCGCGAAATCGTCGATCACTCGCGCACCGCCGAGTGCATCCGCCATCCTGCGCGCGCCCGTGCCGGTGACGACGAGATCCGGAACCTCCGCGAGCAGCGCGACTGCTTCTTGGAACGGCAGCACGCGGGCAGGCAACGTCCGCCCCACCGCTTCCAGATAGACTTCTCCGCGCTTGGCGTCGTGCACCGCCGCGGCGGCCGCAGCGCCGGATTCCCGACGCGCCCGTTCTGCCATCGCGGCCAGGCTGGTGACGCCGACAAGCGGCTTTTGCAGCGCCACACGAAGCCCGCGCATGAACGCCAGACCGACACGTTGGCCGGTGAACGTTCCCGGTCCGGTTGTCACTGCCAACTTGTCGAGCGATTCGAATCCGATCCCGCTTTCGGCAATCACCGCTTCGACCATCGGCGCCAGCGCCTCGGCGTGGCCTCGGTCCATCGCTTGGTTGCGGTGACCCAAGACGTGCGCGCCCCGCACGACGGCCGCCGAGCAGGCGCCGAAGCAGGTATCGACGGCGAGAACGGTCGTGTCAGACAAGCCGGCATGCCTCGTCGAAGCCGAGGCGCGCGGCGCGCGGACGCAAATGAGACGGATCGCCGTAGCCGAGGTTGCAGAGGAAGTTCGACTTCACGGCAGTGCCGGCGAAGAACTCGCGGTCGACGCCTTCGTTGTCGAAGCCCGACATGGGTCCGCAATCGAGCCCGAGGGCGCGCGCCGCGAGGATGAAATAGCCGCCTTCGAGACTGCCATTGCGGAACGCCGTCGTCCGGGCGAGATCGGGATCGCGCTCGTAGTCTTCGATCGCGCCCGGATTCTGCGGCGCCAGAATCGGCAGATAACGGGCGAAGCCGAGATCGTAACCGATGATCGCAGTGGCCGGCGCGCTCATCGTCTTGGTCACGTTGCCGGCATCCAGATGCGGCTTCAGGCGTTCCTTGGCCTGGTTTGAAACCACGAAGACGATGCGCGCCGGGCAGCAATTGCCGCTGGTGGGCCCCCAGCGCACCAGATCGTAGATCGCCATCAGGAGCGCGGGACTTACGGGCTTGTCCTGCCAGTGCCGGTGGGTGCGGGCGTTCCGGAACAGGACGTCCAAGGCTTCATCGTTGATCGGCATGAGGAAGCTCTCCCGCTTCCGTCACACAGCCTCCACCGCACTCACCTCGGGCACGTAGTGACGAAGCATGTTCTCAATACCATTGCGGAGCGTCATGGTCGACGACGGACAGCCCGCACATGAGCCGCGCATGTGAAGGAAGACGATGCCCGAGGCCTCGTCGAAGCCCTTGAAGATGATGTCGCCGCCGTCCTGCGCCACGGCAGGGCGCACGCGCGTTTCGATCAGGTCCTTGATCTGCGCCACCACTTCCGAATCCTCGCCGGACACGGGCTCGGCCTCTTCCGCGCCGCCTTCGATCAGCGGCAGGCCGCGGGTGAAGTGCTCCATGATGGCGCCCAGGATGGCGGGCTTGAGATGCTTCCATTCCCCGCCCGACTTGGTCACCGAGATGAAATCGGCGCCGAAGAAGACGCGGGCCACTTCCGGGGTCTCGAACAGGGCGCGCGCCAGGGGGGACCGCGCCGCGGCTTCCCGCGAGGCAAAATCGGCCACCGCGCCTCCGCCCATGACCTCGCGGCCGGGCAGGAACTTGAGGGTTGCGGGATTAGGCGTGGACTCGGTCTGGATGAACATGGCACCTCGCAATTCGTTCGTTACATGGACCCGCGAGGTTTGACGTTCAAGCCGGACAAATCCCGGATTTCCGCAGGCGCGGCGGGGATATCGCAGTGTCAGAAGTCCGAAACGACGCCCTTTCTTTCCCAGTCGCCGTAGCGGGTGGGTTCGGGGCCCGCCCGGCCGCCCCGCTCCTCCGGCAACTTCTCGGCCGCCGCCGTCCTGCGGCGCGCTTGCGCCTCCTCGAGCGCCCGGGCGGCGGCTTCCTTGACCCTTCGCCGGATCAAGCTCTTCGGGCTCTGCGACATGACGGTTCCGGTAACTTGACTGGCTTCTGTGACACCATACATCAGGGACGCAACCCCGAAGGCGGATTTGTTCGTGAACACTCTGCGCACCGGCATCCTGATGGCCGCCCTGACCGAGCTGTTCGTGGGCGTTGGGTTCTTGATCGGCGGACCGACGGGCATGGCAATCGCCTTCGTGGTGGCTGTGGGCATGAACGCACTCGCCTACTGGAACTCCGACAAGGCGGTGCTGCGCATGTACGGTGCGCAGGAAGCGGATGAGCGCACCGCACCGCGGCTCTACAACATCGTCAGACAGCTGAGCCGGGCCGCCGGTCTTCCCATGCCGCGCGTCTTCATCGTTCAGAGCGATCAGCCGAACGCCTTCGCCACGGGACGCGATCCCGAGCACGCCGCCGTCTGCGCCACCACCGGCCTGTTGAACCGCGTCAGCGACGAGGAGCTTGCGGGCGTGCTGGCGCACGAGCTGGGTCATGTGAAGAACCGCGACACGCTGACCATGACCGTGACCGCGACGATCGCGGGCGCCATCTCGATGCTGGCCAACTTCGCGTTCTGGTTCGGAGGCGACCGCCGCAACAATCCGCTCGGCATCGTGGGCGTGCTCCTGGTTTCGATCCTGGCGCCGGTGGCCGCGATGCTGGTGCAGGCCACCATCAGCCGCACGCGCGAATTCGAGGCCGACAAGGCCGGCGCGGAGATTTCCAAGCATCCGCTGTGGCTTGCCTCGGCGCTGGCGTGCATCGACCACGCCGTGCAGGTGACGGAGAACCCCGAAGCCGAGGCGCACCCGGCAACCGCGCACATGTTCATCGTCAATCCGCTGACCGGCGGGGGAATCGCGGGATTGTTCGCGAGCCATCCGCCGACCGAGGAACGCATCGCGCGGCTCAAGGCGATGGCGGGCGAGGCGGCGGCGCCGGTCAGAGCCGCCGGACCGTGGGGTTGAGCGCGGGGCTTGCCGCGCGACGGGCGGCGCTTGCCGCCCTTTCCGATGTCTTGCGCAAACGCGCCCCCCTGGATGCGGCGCTGGACGCCGCCTCGGCGCTCGAGCCGCGCGATGCCGGGTTCGCCCGCGCCATCGCCGGGGAGACGTTGCGCCGGTTCGGACAGCTCGAGGCGCTGATCCAGACCTTCGTGCCTAAGCCTCCGGCCAGGAACCGCGCCGGACCGGTGCCGGAGATCCTGCTGGCGGGCGCCTGCGAGCTTCTGTTTCTCGACGTGCCCGCGCATGCGGCGGTGGACGCAGCCAACCGCCTGGCGCAAGCCGACGACCGGGCCGTGCATTTCAAGCCGCTGATCAACGCCGTGCTGAGACGCGTGGCGCGCGAGGGGCGCGACGTCGTCGCGGCGCAGGATTCAGCGCGGCTCAACACGCCCGACTGGCTGTGGCCGCGCTGGTGCGAAACCTACGGCGAGGACGCGGTGCGCGCGATCGCGACGGTGCATGCTCGACTGCCGCCGCTCGACCTTGCTGCGAAGGAGGCGCTCGATATTCCCGGTGCGGAGCATCTCTTCGGACGCGCGTGGCGGCTGAAGGAACACGGCCGCGTCGATGCGCTGCCAGGCTATGACGAGGGCGCTTTCTGGGTGCAGGACGCGGCGGCGGGCCTGCCCGCCGTGCTGCTCGGAGACATGCGCGGCAAGACGGTGATCGATCTGTGCGCCGCGCCGGGCGGAAAAACCGCGCAGCTCGCGGCGGCAGGCGCCGGCGTGATCGCGGTCGAACGCGAAGCGACGCGGATGGAACAGCTCCAGGAGAACCTGAAGCGCCTCAGGCTCGAAGCCGAATGCGTCGTCGCCGACGCGCGCGACTGGCGGCCGCGCGAGCCCGCACCGTACGTGCTCCTGGATGCGCCCTGCACCGCCACCGGCACCATCCGCCGCCATCCCGAGCTGCCCTGGATCAAGAACGCGAGCGACGTGACGCTGGTTTCTCAAACGGCCGGCGAATTGCTGGACGCAGCGGCGGAGATGACCGCGCCGGGCGGAACGCTGGTGTTCGCGGTGTGCTCGCTCGAACGCGAGGAAGGCCCCGAGCAGGCCGAAGCGTTTCTGGCGCGCCATCCCGGATTTTCGCGCGCACCGGTGCGGCGCGAAGAAGTGTTCGGCCACGCCGAGTGGATATCGGGCGGCGACCTGCGCACTCTGCCCTGCCATCTTGCGGATCGCGGCGGCATGGACGGCTTCTATGCGGCGCGCCTGAGGCGGACGGCGTAGACCCCTATAGCCTTCCCAACGCGTAGGCGATGGCGAGATAGATCTTGCCCGTGTCCGCCGACAGGATGGTGGAGGCAAGCAGTCCCCCGCCGTCGCCCTCGCGGGCGCGCGCGAGCAGTGACTCGAACTCCTCCATGTACGCATTGGCGGAATCGCGGAAGCGCGCGTTCTCGCGGTAGAGCGTGGTGATTCGATGGACGCTCGCCTCGTCGATGGCGGAAGCAAGTTTGCGCGCGAACACGGCGCGGTCGCCCGCCAGATAGCGTTTCCATTCGTCGCTGCCGGGCGCGGCTTCGGTGCTGATCGCTTCCAGATCGACCGCCATATCGGCCAGCGCCATTTGCAGGGCGCCCATCGCCGCGGCACTGCCCTGGGAAAGTTCGCGCCCTTCGCCGTTCTCCGCCGCCGCCAGCAGGGTTTTCATTTCCCAGCCTTTGGCCTCGTTCTTGGAGCCGCGCAGATCAGGCTGGCGTTTGGAACGCTGGGTGAATTTGCGCGCCAAGCCCTTGAGGCCTTCCGGCTCTGGCGTTTCGGGCACCGGCGCCGCGACTTGTGGCGGGCTCGGCACGCGCAGGCCCTGTGCATTGCGGGCATGGATGGTGGAAAGCGTGCGCGCGGACAGGTCGAGCATCTGATCGGTTTCGGCTTGCACCATCTGACGAATGCGCTGTGCCTCGCCCTGCACAACGGTCGGAAGCCGCGCCACATGGCGCTCCACTTCCTCGATGGTGCGCGCGAGCAGACTGCGAATCTGCGTCGCTTCGGCGCTCATTTCGCCGGCCGCGCGCAGCAAGCGTTCGCATTCCACCATCGCTTCGCCCACCAGACCGCGGGCATCTTGTTTGGCCTGGGCGGCACTTTCACCGATCAGGGTTTGGGCGCCGATGCCGGCGTCGCGCAAGCTGGCCACCAGGTTGGTGAGCACGCCGCCGGCCGCTTCCGAGGTTTCCTTCAGCCGCTCGGCTTCGCGCGCGAACGCGCCGGTGAGTTGCGAGGCGCGGTTGGCGGCATTGGCCATGATCAGTTCGAGATGACGCTCGGCATCACCCGTCACCATCTCGAAGCGCTTGGCTTCGCCACCCAAGGCGCCGATCGCCGATTCCATGCCGGCGCGCTGCTGCGACAGCGCCGTTTCGAACACCGCGCTGTCTTCTTTCAGCTTCGTCAGCATGTCGGAC
>DATKOE010000110.1:0-31675 GCA_035524815.1 Rhizomicrobium sp. | reverse complement strand
GTCCGCACACGTTCGTTGGTCCCGTCGGAAGGAGGTGGAGCTTAGTCGGATTCCGGGCCCGGCGCGAACGGCGGCCCTTGCCGTTTCGCCGCCGGACGAGCAGAAGCGCTCAGTGCGTGATCGATGCCTCGAATCGCTTCTTCGCTTCCTCGGGCGGCAATCCGGCAAGTTCATCGGCCAGGGCGCGGCCGATGTCGAAATGCTGCCAGTCGACGGGATCGTCCCAATAACCGCCCCAATCGGCGAAACCGTTCGCGGCGAAGATCGTGACGACCTCCTCCGCGAAGCCGCGGCGCTCCGGCTTGCCCGGGCGATGGATCAGCCGGTTGAAATTGCCCGCGCTGCCCGGCGGATCGAGGGTGAAGACGGCGTCCTTGTGGGTCACAAACGGGTTTTCGACCGGGTTGAGGTCGATGGCCACGCCATAGGCATGCAGCGACTTGTGCGACGTGTTCGGGACATCGCGGTCGTTGAAGGCGGAGGTGTTGTCGTCGGCCATTGAAGCTTCGTCGTTGCCTTCATAGGCATCCATGAGCTTCGCCTTGGCGATGGGAAATCTACGCGCGCGAAGCGCCTCGAAGATGCGCAGTACGCGATCGGCAACCGCGTCCATCACCACCAGACGTCCGTCGGTGTGCCTGTTGCCCTGGAAATCGACATAGTCGAATTCGACCAGCCGTAAGCGGTCGCAGCCGACCGGCGCGCCGGCGTTCAGCACATGCGTGGACTTCATCTCGGCGCACAGAACAGGGTCGACGGGCAGGACGGCGTCCGCCGCTTCCGCGCGCATCAAGGCGGCCGCAAGAATTCCGGCCGCCGCACAAACGGACAAAAAGCGCATCATCTTCTCCCGCCGGCACTGACCCGCGGGTCAGTATACCTCAGCGCGAGGCGCTCCAGGTGCCGCTCGGTGCGCCCCATTGGTTCTTGCCGTCCCACTCCCCGCTGGCCTTGTCGCCCGAGATGCTGCCGTTGATCGAGCCGGTGAAACCGAAGCTTCCCAGCTTGCCGCTGGAATCGGTGAGCGTGCCCGAGAGCGTCGTTGTGATGTACCCGTCCTTGGTGATCGAACCGCTGAACGTGCCCACCATCGGATCGACGCCGCACGGGCTTGCAAGGCAGCTTCCGCTGATCGAGCCGGTGACCGATGTGCCCTTCACGGTCAGCTTGATGCGCCCCTGCCCGCCGCCGGTGAACTGGCCGATGTAGGTTCCGTCGAAGCCCTTGGCGCCCAGCTTGCCGTAGGCGATCAGCAGGGGATTGAGCGCGTTGTAGCGTGCCAGAATATCCTGGATCGTGGGCCGCAGGTTGGCGATGTATTCGTCGATCTTGCGGCCGGCGTCGTCGATGCTCCGGAGCCGCGAGAAGTCTTCGCGGATGACGGTTTCGTTATGCGTGCCCGGTGCGGTCAGTGAGTCCATGACACCGGGCTTGGGGGTGATACGCCGGATCATCTCGACACCGACGTCCTGGATGGTCTGCTTGGCCTGGCCCTTGCGCATCTGGATGATCAGCTTTTGCTTCGAAACCAGGAACGCCAGCATCTCGCGGCGCTCGTTCAGCATGTCCTCCAGCTTCTTGCCGAACTCGGCGACCGGATTGGATGTGATCGCGCCGCCCTGCTCCAGCGTCTTTGCCAGATCCTCGATGTTCATCCCCGCGAGCCGGTACTTGGCCTGCCACAGCGGCGAAGTTATGGAGTCGTCCAGCGTCGTGCGGATGCGCGAAATCAGGTAATTGACGTTGTCCTGCGGCGAGGCGAAGGCGAGCGGCGCAAGCTTCGCCGAAACAACGCTGGCCACTCCCATCGCGAGGATGGAACGTCTCGTATTGCCCATTTGATTCCCCCAAGCTGACGGCGGCCGTGCTGCGACGACCGCGATTCGGTGCTCCGCAAGCAGTGTAGCAATGAAATCGGCTTCTTTACGCTACCGGTTCTGAGGTGCAGCGGCGACGGAAAGCCGGGGCGTCACCCGCGATTGGCGCACGCGTGAAAAACCGCTTAAGGTTCCGCGTCATCCGCAACCTCTGGGACGAAACGGGCTGCGGAATCTTGGGGAGACATCGATGATACGTGCGACGACGTGGGCGGCTGCGGCCGCAGTTGTTCTACTCGTGCTTGCCTGCGCCGAGGCGGGAGTGGGCGCCGATTATCACAGCCGCGATCCGGTCGCGTGCCCGGCGCAAAAAGGCGCCCCGAACGCCCAACAGGCGGCGCAGATTTTCCGCTGCTCGACCGAGGCCTCGGTAGGGAGCTATCTGGTTCTCACGGACAACGTCAAATTGCAGATCGGCGCAGCGCGCGCGTTCACCACGGGCGACAATCACACGGACATCGACTCTTCTAAGCCGGTTTATCCCATCCGTGGTTCGTGGGTCGAATACCAGTGCGCCAACTTCGCCATGTATCCCGCGATGGGCGCGGACAGTTGCCGCGTGTACGACAGTTCGAACGCATCCGGCGTCTGTTACCAGACGAGCTTCGGCGACTGGCGCTGCCACATGGCGCCAAAAACGGTCAACCAGAGACCCGGCCGCGTGCCGCCTCCGAAATAGGCCATCGCGGCAGCCGGCCTAGCTTCGATAACTGCCGTTGATGTCGATGTAGCCGTGGGTGAGGTCGCACGTCCAGACTCGCGCCTTGCCCTTGCCCAGCCGCAAATCGGCGGTGATCTCGACTTCGAGTCCGGAAACCGCCTTGGTGGCGCGTTCCTCGTCGTACTTCGGCGCGCGTTCGCCCTTCTCGGCCACGAGTTGCTTGCCGAACCAGATGCGAAGACGGTCGCGGTCGGCCTTCTCGCCCGACTTGCCCACCGCCATCACCACCCTGCCCCAGTTGGCGTCGCTGCCCGCGATGGCAGTCTTCACCAGCGGCGAGTTGGCGATGGCGAGCGCCACGCGCTTGGCTGCGGCGTCGCTCTCTGCCCCCTGAACATTGACGCGGATGAGCTTGCCGGCGCCTTCGCCGTCGCGCACCACTTGCAGCGCCAGCTTGAGCAGCACCTCGTTCAACTTGGCGCGGAAGTCCTTGAGTTTGGGATCGCGCGCCGAACGCACCGCGGGGTTCTTCGCCCGTCCCGTCGCGAACAAGAGCAGCGTGTCGCTGGTGGAAGTGTCGCTGTCCACCGTGATCGAATTGAACGACGGCTTCACGCCTTCGCTGAGCAGTTCTTGCAGCACGCGCGCGGGCAGCTTCGCGTCGGTCGCCACGAAGGCGAGCATGGTCGCCATGTCGGGCATGATCATGCCCGAGCCCTTGCACATGCCGTTGATCGTGACCTCCGCCCGTCCGATGCGAGCGCGCGCGGTCGCCATCTTGGGATAGGTGTCTGTCGTCATGATGGCCTCGACGGCCTGGCGCCAGCGGTTGGGCGAAGCCTCAAGCCCCAGCGAGCCCAGAACGGCCGTGATCCGCTCGGACGGCAGCGGCTCGCCGATCACGCCGGTGGAGGCCAGGAACACTTCCTCGGGCTTGCAGCCGACGGTCTTCGCCGCCGCGAGCGCCACGTCCTTCGCGCCCCTGAAGCCGGCCCGGCCGGTAAACGCGTTGGCGTTGCCGCTGTTGACCACCAAGGCGCGGGCGGAGCCGCCCTTGAGGCACGCCTTGCACCAATCGACCGGCGCCGACGCGGTCTTCGATTGCGTAAAGACACCCGCGACCCTGGTGCCGGGTGCGAACACGGCCAGCATGACGTCGGTGCGGTTGCGGTAACGGACGCCCGCCTCTCCCGCGGCCATGACCACGCCGGGGATTGCCGGCAGCCGCGCGAACCGCTTGGGCGCCAAGGGGGAAACGTGATGAGTTGGACTCTTCGGCCGCTGCGTCATTCTGTTCCGTCCCTTTGCCGTCCCGATCTCCAAGACCCCCGTGCTGCTGTCCAAGGCGCGGCGTCAGGGTGAATCGCCAAACGGTCACAAACGGCCGCGGGGTTTGGCCGGAATCATCTGATTTGACAAGGGGGTGAGGCGTTCTTATCTACCCGGCGCGGCCATACGCCGGGAGTCCCTCCCCGGGGCGGATTTTCTGCGCCCGGCAAAGGACTTCATACAAGGTCTAAGCCTCATCATGGATCCCATCAGCGCTTTCATGCAGCGTGTCTTCGGCTCGGCCAACGAGCGGAGAATCAAGAAGTTCTGGGCCACGGCTCGCCAGATCAACGAGCTCGAACCCCGCTTCATGGCGCTCTCGGACGACGAATTGAAGGCCATGACCCCCGCCTTCAAGGAACGGCTGGCCAAGGACGAGACCCTCGAGGACCTCCTTCCGGAGGCGTTCGCTGTGGTCCGCGAGGCGGCCAAGCGCACTCTCGGCCAGCGCCATTTCGACGTCCAGCTCGTGGGCGGCATGGTCCTGCACTACGGCAACATCGCCGAGATGAAGACCGGCGAAGGCAAGACGCTGGTGGCGACCCTTGCGGTGTACCTCAACGCGCTGGCCGGCGAAGGCGTGCACGTGGTCACCGTTAACGACTACCTCGCCAAGCGCGACGCCGAGTGGATGGGCCAGATCTACAAGTTCCTGGGGCTCACCGTCGGTTGCATCGTGCACGGGCTCACCGACGAGGAGCGGCGCGCCAACTACGCTTGCGACGTGACCTACGGCACCAACAACGAGTTCGGCTTCGACTACCTGCGCGACAACATGAAGTACTCCATCGCCACGATGGTTCAGCGCGGGCATTCATTCGTCATCGTCGACGAAGTGGACTCGATCCTGATCGACGAAGCGCGCACGCCGCTCATCATCTCCGGCCCGACGCAGGACCTGACCGAACTCTACCGCAAGGTGGATTCGCTCATTCCGAGCTTGGTTCCGCCGAAGAAGGCCAAATCCGGGGGCCCGCAGCTCACGGCGCGCGCCAAGCAGATTCTGGGCAAGGACGACGAGGACGAAGCCGACAAAGGCGACTACGAGCTCGACGAGAAGCAGCGGCAGGTCACCCTCACCGAAGCCGGCAACGAGCACATGGTGGAGCTGCTGCGTCAAGCGGGGCTGCTGGAGCGCGGCGATCTCTACGACATCGACAACATCGCCATCGTCCACCACGTGAACCAGGCTCTGAAAGCGCACAAGCTGTTCCAGAGGGACAAGGACTATATCGTCAAGGGCGACGAGGTCATCATCATCGACGAGTTCACCGGCCGCATGATGCCGGGGCGCCGCTTCTCCGAAGGCCTGCACCAGGCCCTCGAAGCCAAGGAAGGCGTCACCGTCCAGCCCGAGAACGTCACGCTGGCCTCGATCACGTTCCAGAACTACTTCCGCATGTACGACAAGCTGGCGGGCATGACCGGCACCGCGATGACGGAAGCCGCCGAGTTCATGGACATCTACAGTCTCGACGTGATGGAGATCCCGACCAACCTGCCCGTCAAGCGCGACGACGGGGACGACGAGGTCTACCGCTCCGCGGCGGAGAAGTACGAAGCGGTCATCAAGCTGATCGAGGATTGCCAGAAGCGCGGCCAGCCGGTGCTGGTGGGCACCACGTCGATCGAGAAATCGGAGGAACTGTCCGCACTCCTCAAGAAGCGCAAGATCAAGCACAACGTGCTCAACGCGCGCTATCACGAACAGGAAGCTTCGATCGTCGCCCAGGCGGGCGTCTCCAGCACCGTGACTATCGCCACCAACATGGCCGGTCGCGGCACCGACATCCAGCTCGGCGGCAATCCCGACATGCGGATCAGGAACGAGCTTGGCGGCATCGTCGACCAGCAGGAACTGGCGGAGAAGGCGGCGCAGATCCGCGCCGAGGTGGCGGCCGACAAGGAGAAGGTGATCGCCGCCGGCGGCCTCTACATCGTCGGCACCGAGCGCCACGAGAGCCGGCGCATCGACAACCAGCTGCGCGGCCGCTCCGGCCGCCAGGGCGACCCCGGTGCCTCGAAATTCTTCCTGTCGCTCCAGGACGACCTGATGCGCATCTTCGGGTCCGAGCGCATGGACTCGGTGCTGACGCGGCTCGGCCTGCAGGCGGGCGAAGCCATCACCCATCCGTGGGTGAACAAGGCCCTCGAAAAGGCGCAGCAGAAGGTCGAAGCCCGCAACTTCGAAATCCGCAAGCAAATCCTGAAGTTCGACAACGTTCTTAACGATCAGCGCAAAGTCATCTTCGAGCAGCGCAAGGTCATCATGTCGGCCGACGACGTGTCCGACGAGATCAAGGAGTATCGCTCCACCGTCGTCGACGAACTGGTCCAGCAGCACATTCCGCCCAAGGCCTACGCCGAGCAGTGGGACGCCAAGGGCCTGCACGAGGAAGTCCAGAAGATCTTCGACCTCGACCTGCCGATCGTGGACTGGACCCACGAGGAAGGCATCGCCGACGAGGAAGTGCGCGAGCGCATCAGCAAGGACGTCGAAGTCCGTGCGGCGGAGCGCACCGCCAGATTCTCGGCCGAGATCATGCGCTATGCCGAAAAGGCGATCCTGCTGCAGACCCTGGACGCATTGTGGCGCGAGCATATCGTCAACCTCGAGCACCTGCGCCAGTACGTCGGCCTCAGGGGCTACGGCCAGCGCGATCCACTCAACGAGTACAAGAGCGAAGCGTTCGAGTTGTTCGAGTCGCTGCTGTCGCGGCTCAGGATCGACGTAGTGCGCCAGCTCATGCACATCATGATCAGCGTCGAGCAGCCGCCGCCCGAAATCCCGCAGGACGCTCCCGTCGAGATGCATGCCACCAAGATCGACCCGCTCACGGGCGAGAACGAGATGGCGGGCAACGGCAACGGCGGCGATCCCTACCGCGGCCAGCGCACGTTCGTTCGCCAGCAGCGCGACGTGCCGGTCGATCCCAACGATCCGTCGACCTGGGGCAAGGTGCAGCGCAACGCGCCCTGCCCCTGCGGTTCGGGCAGGAAGTTCAAGCACTGCCACGGGGCGTTGGTTTAGGAAGCGCGGAGGTTGGCTCGCCCCAGCACGAGCCCGTGGCTGACGACCCACAGGATCGAGGCCGCAAAGCATATCCATTCGAGCGGGGCGGGAGTCGTTTTCGGCACAAGGCCGGCTCCCCACGCGCCCAGCATGGCCGCGAAGGCCGCGTAGACGATCACCGTCAACCCGCTCATCGCCGCGAGCAGGCGCGGCACGCCGGCCAGCCGGTATTCCACGGTGCCGATCAACGACAGCACGAAGACCGTACCGCAGAAGTACAGCAGGATGCCCAGTTTGTGCTCCGCCGGGCCGAAGTTGTACGGCGATGCGGTCATCAGAACCGTGCCAGACGCGGTGATGAACGCCAGCGCAACGATCAGGTGCGCTGTGCGTGCGGAAAGTCCGAACTCGCGCAAGCGCAGCGCGAGCAGGACGGCCACGAGAAGGCGAAGCGGCGCAACGATCAGGAGCCCCGTGTTGAAGAAGGCCGCCGGCCAGCCTCCCGCGCCGCCGATCTCGCTCAGGTACGTCGTGGCGGGCGAAAAATCCGGATGCGAGGGTTGATAAAACCACGCGGCCGCGCCGGTGGAGCACAGCACGATGGCGGCCGACCAAAGGCATAACGCCCTCAGCGCTTCGGGAATCTCGATACGGACGGCTTTCGCGGTCATCGGTTCGTCTCCTTCGGCGCGGGGCTCACGAGAAAAAGCCTGCATAGCGTTTCCACGAACTGGTCCTCCGCCCGTTTGCCTTTGAGGCCTTGTTCCCGCTCGATCCGCCGCACCAGGGCGAGATTGCCGAGCCGGTAGTCGATCACGGCACGGATCAGGAACGGCACCTGTACTGCCGTGATGTCCGCCCGCACGATCCCGGCCGCCTGCGCCCTGGCTACGGCGTCTACCAGCGCGCGGGTGAAGCGTTCTTCGGTATCGTTCAGGAACGGCACTGCCTGAAGCTGCGCCCACGCCCGCAGACGGCGCATATCGGCGTGCGCCTTGTAGTAGCGGTACGAAGCCCGGATCGTGCCGCGCATCAGTTCCGGGAACGGCGCGTCGAAGGCGGCCCCGCGCTTGAGCCACGCGGTGTAATCCTCCGCGGCGTCCTCCAACACGGCTTCATAGAGGCCCAGCTTGGAGCCGAAATGATGCAGGATCAGCCCTTTCGAGACGCCGCTCTGCTTCTCCACCAGTTCCAGCGCGGTGCCCGCAAATCCATGTTGGGCAAAGACGCTCCTGGCCACGTCGAGGATCGAACGTATGGTCAAGGCGGCATTGCGGGGGCGGCGTCGCGTCGTCATATTTACTTTCTGGTTGGTAAATATAGAAGCACGGCAAACTGCCCCTGTCAACGCGCCGCCACAACGCGTTCAGGCGGCCGGGACGACCCCCGCCCCGCTCACTTTCTGAGCAGGAACCAGGTCAGGTCGTCGAGCGGAAAATAGTTGTCGCGGTGGTAGGCGAAGCCGTAATCGACAAGCTCCAGCGGATAGCGCTCCAGCATTTCGCCCGCGAAGTCGCGCTTGAACAGACGGTCCTGGTTGCCGCGATAGGTCACCACCGTCGGCGTCGGGTTGTAATACTCGCACACCATGATGTAGCGGTGCGAAAGCGCGAACAGGTTGTCGTAGACCTTGCCGAGCAGGTCCGGGTTGATGTGGATGAGCACGCCCTTGGTGAACGATAGATCATAGGTCTTCGCGGCGGGGAGCGGCTCGACGATGGTGCCCTGGGCGACCTCGGCGATGCCAAGTGCATTCGCCATCTGGGCGGCCTTCTCGTTGATCTCGAAGCCGCCGAGTTCGAAATCGCCGTCTATGCGGCTCAGTGCCTGGAGGTTGAGGCCCGCGTTGCAACCCAGCTCGACGATCGACCTGACGTGCGGAGCCGATCGCAGGATGCGGGAGAACAACGCGGCGTTGGCGCGGACGACCCGCTCGCCCTGATTGCGGTCGGTGTATTCATTGCCGAAGCTGCCGGCCCAGAAGTGCTCCTGCTCGCTCTTGAAGTTCTTGTCGTCGGGCATGCGTGCCTCTCTCGGAATCGCGCCGATACTGCGCGAAGCGCGCAGGCCGATCAACCAACACAGCGAAATGCGGACGCAGCCGTCACTCAACTTCCGGGGATGCACCCAGCCTCTCTTCCCGTGTGCAGCCGGGATTCGGCGACCGCGCCGCGACGGGCCCGGCCCGGTTTCGCCGACTCGCGCCTGTCCCCGTCAAGCTGAGACGCGATCTTATTGCGCTGCAGACCGGCCCGGGAAATCGTCGATTTCCCGTCGTAGTGCGGACGTTACGACGTGCGCATGACTCGCGAAATGGGCCGTGCGCCTACATTTACCATCGCATTGCTTTGCACTAATGTGCGCGCCGCGGTCGTTGCCGCGACGTTGCCGGCGCTGGGGCCGGCGGCGAGGGGCCTAGAGGGAGATTTCACCAATGCGTCTTTCGACGTCGTTTCGTCTTTGCGCAGCGATCGCCTTGGCGGCGGCGGTTGCGGCACCCGCATTCGCCGAGTCCATCCAGGACAAGACCGAGAGGGCAAAATCGGAAGTTCCGATGTGCTCGCACAAGATCGGCACCGCCGCCATCTACGAGCCGCAGAACAACTGGTGGGGGCCGCTGGGACTGGAATCGCCCGAAGCGCTCATCAAGATCATCGTGATGCGCTCGGGCTGCTTCACGCTGCTCGACCGCGGCAAGGGTTTCGACGTTGCCCAGCGCGAGCGCGAGCTGGCCGGCAGCGGCGAACTGCGTCAGGGATCGAACATCGGCAAGGGCCAGGTCAAGGCGGCCGACTACGTGATCGTGCCCGACATCGTCTCCAAGAACCGCGATGCCGGCGGCACCAACGTCGGCGGCATCCTGGGCGGATTCATCGGCGGCGGCGTGGGCGCCATAGTCAGCAACATTGATGTCCATTCGAGCACGGCCGACGTAACGCTGACCGTGACCGACGTGCGCTCCTCCGAGCAGGTGGCGATGGAAGAAGGCCACGGCTCGAAGACCGATGTCAGCTTCGGCGCGGGCGCGGGCGGCGGCTGGTGGGGCGGCTTTGCGGGCGCGGGCGCGTCGCACTACGCCAACACAACGATCGGTCAGGTCGTGACGCTTGCTTACATCGACGCCTATTCGAAGCTGGTCTACGACCTGCACGGCGTCTCCGACAACGCCTCGGCCGACAATGCGGCCCAGGCCGTGACGATGAGCAAGCCGGGCCACATGTACAAGGAGCCGGGCGGCAAGGGCGGCATCGTCCGCAAGCTCGACGCCGGCATGATGCTCTATCCCACGGGCAACAAGGACGGCGCGTGGTGGGAAGTGAAGGACGAACTCGGCAACCAGGGCTGGGTGTCGTCGATGCTGTTCGAGCTTTCGAAGTAGCTCGTTCCCGGGCAGTCGAATTGAAGGGGGCCTTCGGGGCCCCCTTTTCTTATCCCTTCACGCGGAGCCGCGAAGCAACAGTTCTTTCCACTCCGCCGCGACATAGAGCACGCCCGCCAGCGCCGTCAGATCGATCACGTAGAGATAGCGGTAATCGCAGGCGATCGAGATCACGAAAAACGTGGCGGTAAACACGCCCACGGCCGCGATCAGCGAGGCAAACGCGATGTCGGCGGGACGGCGGCGGCGCAAGAGGAGCACGAACACGATGAGCGCGGCGAGCGCATAAAGTCCGTGCCAGAACACCGGCGTGTATTCGAGGAACTCGCCGTAATGCCAGAAGGCGATGTCGCGCCGGTCGAGCCGCGTGGTCGCGCCAAGCTCCTGCATATCCTCGGCGTTGCCCTCGTCGCCGACATGAAACGGATGACATTGGCCGACATCGGGCGATTGGAACACCCACCGGAAAAGCTGCGCACGCAGGCGCAGGTAAAACCAGGGATTGGCCGCAACGCTGTCGCGCCACTGGGCGGCCAGCACCGGCGCGGGGGTGGATTCCAGGGCGTCGACGATATTCTGGTCAAGTTCCAGCGTGTCGTTCTTGACTGGAGACCAGAGGCGCACGCCGTCCGAGCGCATCAACTGCGCAAGCCGCGGCGCGCGGGCGGAGAGAACATCGAGCCGCAAGTGCGGATCGTGTTTCACCATGCCCGTGAGATCGTAAAGGCGCAGGATCTTGAACTGCTCCTCGCGCGCCGGCGTTCCGTCCCAGCGCAACTCCAGCAGCGCGTTGGCGCCCAGCGCCAGGCCGCCGGCAACCGCGAGCAAGGCCGCACCGTAGACCGCGCCTGCGCGTCGTCGCCCTTCCCGCTTGGCGGCGACGATCCACAGGCCGACCACTGCGAACGGCAGGATCACCAGTCCGTTCTGCCGCGCGAGCATGGCCAGCGCCAGCAGAACGGCGCAGGCTGTCAGCATCGCAATCCGAAGCCTCACGCGCTGCCAGTGCTCCCCAGCCAGTGCGAGCGCGACAAACCCTGCCACGCAGGCGTCCGCGAACAGCGCGTCCTTCCACACGATGCCCTGGAACATCATCAGTTGCGGCAGGAACAACATGGCACCTGCTGCGATGGCCGCCGCCCACGACACGCGCCGTGCCAGCCACAGCACGCCGATGAGCGCCGCGAAGGCGACCGCCGTGTCGAACAGCACGAACCATGCCTCGGGCGGCCCCGGCAGCGCATCGGAGACGCCGAGCATCCATGACATGATCGGGGGATGCCAGAAACTGTAGCTCCCGGTGCGGCCTTCGAGCAGTTGGGCGAAGGAATCGTCCTCCATCGAGCCGGGGAAATCGAGGACGTAGATTGCCAGCCCGCCGGCGCCGAGGATCGCGGCAGCGACGGCGCGGGGAGAATGGATCAGGCTCTTGAAGGTCGGCACTCCCCCCTCCGTCTCGACGCTTCGCGTCTCGACACCTCCCCCGTGAACGGGAGAGGAAAGAACCGTGTCACTTGCCGAGATCGCGGCCGATGGCGAGGAATTTCTCGCGCCGCTGGCGGCGCACCTCGTCCGGCGACAGACCCGACAATTCTGCCAGTCCGCGCGCGATCTGCTCGCCCACCATGCCGATCGCCTCTTCCGGCGCGCGATGGGCCCCGCCCACCGGCTCGGGAATGATGCCGTCGATGATGCCGAAGCCGAGCAGGTCCTGCGCGGTGATGCGCAGCGTGGCCGCTGCGTCCTGGGCTTTCTCCGGCCGGCGCCACAGGATGGAAGCGCAGCCTTCCGGCGAGATCACCGAATAGACCGCGTTCTCGAGCATGTAGACGCGATTTCCCGTGGCGATGGCCACCGCCCCGCCCGATCCGCCCTCGCCGATGACGGTCACGACCAGCGGCACGCGCAGGTTCAGGCACGCTTCGGTCGTGCGCGCGATGGCTTCCGCCTGGCCGCGATCCTCCGCCGCCACGCCCGAATAGGCACCCGACGTGTCCACCAGCGAGATCACCGGCAGTCCGAAGCGATCCGCCATTTCGAACACGCGCTGCACCTTGCGATAGCCCTCGGGCATCGCCATGCCGAAATTGTGCTGCAGGCGGGACTTGGTGTCGTTGCCCTTCTCCTGGCCCACCACGGCCACGGCGTGACCGCGAAAGCGCCCCAGCGCGGTGATGATCGCCTGGTCCTCGCCGAAGGCGCGATCGCCCGCCAGCGGCGTGAATTCGTCGAACAGTTGTTTCACGTAATCGGAGAAATGTGGGCGGGCCGGATGGCGCGCCACCTGCACTTTTTGCCACGGCGTGAGCTTGGCGTAGGTGTCCTTGACGAGCTGGTCGGCCTTCTGCTGCAGGCGCGCGACCTCCGAATCGATCTGCATCGTCGGATCGGCCGCCGCGAGCTGTCTGAGTTCGACGATCTTGCCTTCGAGCTCGGCGATGGGACGTTCGAAATCCAGGTAGGCGTGCATACGTTTTCCCCAAAACGGGGCGGAAATTGGCAATGTCCTTGCGGCAAGTCAACTTGAGGAGGAGAACGCGGCAAATTCAGGGCGCCGGGGCCTGAGGTTTGCGCCCGGCGTTAGCATTAATCGGCGGCGTCGGTCGGCTGAGCGTCCGTGATAGCGAGCGGCGCGTCGATGGTCGCATAGCGGAACTGCTGCTCCGAAACATCGGCGCCTTCGAAGGTCGGCTTCAAGACGGAACCGTCGCGCAGGGGCAGGCTCAGGAGCTTGCTGCCCTCGAAAACCGCGTGGCGCAGTTTGGCGCCCTTGAACGAAGCTCCGCTCAAGTCCGCGCGGCTGAAATTTGCCCCTCTCAGATCGGCGCCGTCGAACTTGGCGCCCTGGAGCTGGCATTCCGAAAAATCCATCGCCACGCCGATAGTGTTGCGGGCGGAGAGTCCGGTGAGGCTCAGGCCCGCTATCGCGTCGTGAAGCGGCCGCACGTCCAGTCCGTCCATGACGGCTCCGGCTCCCGTCCTGCCGCCGGAGTTCACCCATCGCTGATGGTCGGCGAGCATCGATTTCAGCCTGCCGGAGATTTCGCCGTCCTCCGGCGGGGAATCCATCACGCAGCCGTCGAATGCCTCGCGCGGCAGATGCAGTTCCTTCACGTCGGTGCCCATCAGCACCGCGTCGTGGAAGCATGCATCCGTCATGCGGGCGCCGCGGAAGCAGACGCCTATCAGGATCGCACCGCTGAAGTTCGCGCCATCGAGCTTGGCATTGCCGAACGAGGTGTTGCGCAGCGAGCAATTGGAGAAGTCGACGCCGCCCAGCGTGCCGCCCGGCGTTTCCGAACGGTCGATCACGGAGAACTCGTGGCGCGAAACGAAAACCATCGTCGCTGCCCGCAAGTCCGCGCGGTCGAGTACCGCATTGGCCAGATTGGCGCCCCGGAAACTGGCGCCGCGCAGATCGGCATTGATGAGCTTCGTGTTTCGCAGATCGCAGTTGCGCAGATCGGCGCAGTAGAAACTCGCGCGCACCAGACTCGAGCCATAGAGATTGGCTCCGACGAGCGAGGCCGCGGTGAATTCCGCCTCGTCGAGCATGCGATTGGCCAGCACCAGGTCGGCGAGATCCGCGCCCTTGAACTGCGCACGCACACCACCCCGTCCCGTCGCGTATCGCTCGTGCGCGGCCAACGCCCGCACCAGATCGGCGTGCGAGACCTTCACCTTTTCCTCGTTGAGCTCTTGCAGCACCTTCGATGTCTCGTTCCGGCCAAGCAAAAACACAGCCGGTGATGGCTTTCGTAGGCGGAGTTTCCCGCACTGGGTGTATTCTCGGCTGCGAATTCCTAAGACGAAGTTACGGTGCGGTCCGGTTCTTTCGCCGGGCCAGAGGGTGGGCGGAGGCCACCGTGGCGGCGAGGCGGTCGCGCGCGACGTGGGTGTAGATCTGCGTCGTGGCGATATCCGCATGTCCCAGAAGCGTTTGCACGCTTCTCAAGTCCGCCCCTCCCTCCACCAGATGGGTCGCGAAGGCGTGCCGGAGCACGTGGGGCGACAGCTTGTCCGGATCGAGACCGGCCTCCAGTGCCAGCGACTTCAACATCTGGTGAAGCCGCCGTCTGGTCAGGTGGCATTCCGCCGAGCGCGACGGGAACAGGAACCGTTCGGCGTGGCGGCGGCGCTCTCCGCGCGGCAGAAACCCCTCGCGGACTTCCAGCCAGCGCGCAATCGCATCGCGCGCGTGGGGGTTCAGAGGTGCGAGCCGCTCCTTGCCGCCCTTGCCCTTGACCAGCAGAACGCCTTCGGGGTTGCGCACGGCCGAAAGGGGCAACGTCGCCAGTTCCGACACCCGCAGACCGGAGGCGTAGAGCATCTCAACGACGCAGGCCAGACGCACGCCTTCGGCGCTCTCCTCCGCCTTGCGATGGGCCGCCTCGGTCAACAGGTCCATGTCCTCGCGGGAAAGCGTCTTGGGCAACGGGCGGCCACGCTTGGGCGCATCGATGGCGACGGTGGGATCGTCGGAACGCACGCCGTCGGCATAGAGAAACCCGAAGAACTGACGCAGCGCGGACAACCGCCGCGCCTGCGACGAACCCGCGATGCCCGTCTGCGCCTGCGCCGCGAGATAGGCCCGAACGTCATCGCGCCCGGCCCGTTTGGCATCCTTGCCGCGGCCGGCAAGCCAGCCGTGGAAGTCCAGAAGATCGCGGCGATAGGCGGCAAGCGTGTTGATGCTGGCGCCGCGTTCGGCGCTCATCATGTCCAGGAAGGACTCGATCAATTCGGCGCGGCTCATTGCGTGGATGCGGTCGGCTGAGGCGGCAGCGGCGGCGGCACGTACTGCGCCAGCGCCTCGAAGGCGAGTCCGCGGGCGGCTCTGGCCTCGCCCATCGAAGCGATCAGGCGCACGAAGTCGATGGTCACGTCGGGCGCCATGTCCCGCAGGCCCTGCTGGTGCATCGCGTCCAGCATCATGAGCAGAACCTCGCCCCTGCGATCGGGCTGGGAGGCGAGTTCCTCGATCGTGCGCATGGTGCCCGGCCCGGGCCGCTTGCCGTCCCAGATCTGGGACTCGACCGCGGTCGCCTCGGCCTTCGCGTCCGGCGGCATCGGCAGTCCGAGCACGTCGGCAATGCCGAGCACCAGCGCCTTATACTGGCGGTCAGGGTCGACGGTGTAATGGGGGTCGGTGAATCCGGCAGCGAAGGCGCTCATGTCCTGCTGTGCGGCGGCCGCGCGCGCGGGATCGGACGACATCAGCCCGGCGACGGCGTCGAGCACGGGGTCTTTCGCGGCCCAGCGGGCGGCCGTTTCGGGACGGCCCGCCAGAAGCAGCGCCCGCGCGAAGCTTCGCGCAAACTCGCCGTTCGTCGGCGACGGTTTGATCGTGGCGATCACGTCGGCCTGCAATGCCGCGGCGAGCGGAAGCATCCCCTGCCCGTCGGCGAGCGCGAGCGCCTGATCGATCAGTCTCGCCCTCTCGTCGGGACGCGGTTCGATGGTGGCGGCGCGGCGAAGCAGAACCTGCCCCATGAAGAACGGCAGGCTCGGCGCATCGACCGAGGCGGAGGCCACCTTCGACAGCGGCAGATCCTGGGCGTCGGCGATCACCTTCAGATCGGACGGCGAAACGGCGCCGGTCATGACCACGCGTTCGGCCGCCTCGAAGCGCGCCCGCGCCGGATTCCGGGCGTCGCGCAGGGTGAGCAGGTTCGCCGCCGTGCCCATCTGGCCGGACAGCACTTCGGGCACCGGCAGTCCGGCCTGTTGAAGCAGATAGAGATGGATGGCGGTGGGATGAGCGATCGCCCCTGGCGGAACGGCGCGATGGTTCAGGACATCGTCGATCAGCGCATCGTAGGCGGGATCGTCGTTGCCCTGGGCGGCGAGCACGTCGCGCGTAAGCTGCGCCGTCGCCGTATCGCCGGCGAGAGCCGAACAATACGCCCGCAACTGCATCCAGAACACTTCGCCGGAAGAGTCGCGCGTGGCGGTGTCGCTACCGCACACGTCCGCGGAGCGGTCGGCGATGAGCAGGGCATCGGCCTGCACGCGCGCGAATTCCGGATCGTGCTCGACCTGGGCCATCGACGCCAGCGCGCCGGCTTCGTCGATGAACCCTGCATCAAGCAGCTTTTCGAGGCGCACCGTCGTGAAGGCATGCGGCGCGGAACCCGGCGGTGCGTCGGCGCGCGTCAGCACGATCCGCCGGGTCAGATCGCGCATGGCGGGATCGGCGACCGCAAGCGGCGCCCGATTCAGCAGGTCTTCCACTCTGCCGCGGTCGGAACCGCTCCAAAGACGCGCGCCCAGGCCGCCGCTTGCCGTTTCGAGCGTGCCCACGGGCGGACCTTCGGGCTTGCCGAGGGAATCGACTTCCACCGCGGGAGGCGGCGGCGACGCGGCATCCGCAGGCACGATGTTGGCCGGGGCGCCCGAAGGCGGTGGCAGAGACTGCGACGTGGTCGTTGAACCGGTCCCCGCGGGAGCCGCAGCCGCCTGCGAATCCTGATCGGCGACCGGAGGATAATCGTCGGGCCCCAGCACCGGAGGCTTGTCGCTCGACCACTGCGCGGCCGCCGGCGCAGCCAGCGCGGCGATCGCAACGGCGCAGACGAGCCACTTACTTCGGGAAGCGGTCATTCGAAAGCACCTGTTCCATCTCATGCTGCTGAGGGGTCACGGTGCTGCCGTAGATCGTCAGAGCGATGCCGCCGGCAACGACCACGACGCCGACCAGAATCGCCAGCCACGTCCCCCAGCCCAGCCCCTCCGATCTTGACATACCGCTGCGCATTCGCACACCTCTCGACTGCGCCGTATTTCTCGCGGAAATGCCGGTCCCGGCGCAAGTGCCCGCTGGCGGCGAAACGCCATCCCGTGTAATGCGGTAACCATGGGGCACCTGACGCGCACGATAGCACTGGTCGGGATGATGGGGGCCGGAAAAAGTTCGATCGGCCGCCGCCTGGCCGCGCGTTTGCAGGTTCAGTTCCGCGACGCCGACCACGAGATCGAGGCCGCGGCCGGTTGCGCCATCCCGGAAATCTTCGAGCGCTATGGTGAAGCGGCGTTCCGGGACTGTGAACGAAAGGTAATCTCGCGTCTCTTGAACGAGCCCGCGCACGTGCTGGCGACCGGCGGCGGCGCCTTCATGGATGCCGAAACGCGCATGCGAATCGACGACAGCGCGGTGTCGGTCTGGATCAAGGCGCCGGTCGAAGTCCTGCTTGCGCGCGTCAAACGCAAGGACAACCGTCCGTTGCTCAAGTCCGGCGATCCGCAGGAAATCCTCACGCGTCTGCTCGCCCAGCGCGAGCCGACCTATGCGCTTGCCGACCTGACGCTCGAAAGCGCGGACGGACCGCACACGGAAACCGTTGAAAGGCTGGTCGCGGCGCTCGCCGAGCGCGGCATCTGGGAGGATGCACCATGAAAGCGACCATTCCCATCGTCCTCGGCAAGCGCAGCTACGAGGTCCATGTCGGCCCCGGGCTGATCGCGGAAGCGGGCGCACTGCTGAAGCCGTTCGCGCGCGGGCCGGTTCCCGTCGTGACCGACGCCAATGTGGCGCGGCATCATCTGGCGGCCTTCATCCGCGCGCTGACCGGCGGTGGAATTGACGCCCGTCCGATTGTGCTCGAAGCGGGCGAAGGCACGAAGAGCTTCAAGTGGCTCGAGACGCTGACGGGCGATCTGCTGGCGACCGGCGTGGACCGCGGCGGGCTGATCGTCGCTTTCGGCGGCGGAGTGATCGGCGACCTTACCGGGTTCGCGGCCGGTGTGCTGAAGCGCGGGATCGATGTCGCGCAGATTCCCACGACCCTGCTGGCGCAGGTCGATTCCTCGGTCGGGGGCAAGACCGGCATCAACGTCGCCGAGGGCAAGAATCTCGTCGGCGTGTTCCACCAGCCCCGTGTGGTTCTGGCCGATACGAACGTGCTGCGCACCCTGCCCAGGCGCGAGCTGCTGGCGGGATATGCCGAAGTGGTCAAGTACGCCGCCCTGGGCGACGCGGACTTCTTCGGATGGCTAGAGGCCAATGGACCGGCCGCGCTGGCCGGCAAGCCGGAGGCCATCGCGCACGCCGTGGCGCATTGCTGCCGGATGAAGGCCGACATCGTGGCCCGCGACGAGCGCGAATCGGGCGTGCGCGCGCTTCTGAACCTCGGCCATACCTTCGGCCACGCGCTGGAAGCGGCGACGGGCTACTCCGACCGCCTTCTTCACGGCGAGGGCGTCGCGGTCGGCTCCGCCCTCGCCTTCCGGCTCTCCGTCTGGCTCGGCCTGTGCCCCGAGGCGGACGCGCAGCGCTTCATCCGCCATCTCAAGGCAGTCGGATTGCCCACTGAAATCACTGGCATTCCCGACGGCCTGCCGGAACCGGATGTGCTCCTCGCCCACATGGCCCATGACAAGAAGGTCAAAGACGGCAAGCTCGTGTTCGTCCTGGTCCGCGGCATCGGCAAGGCGTTCGTGACCGCCGATGTGCCGGCGGAGGCAGTGAAGCAGATTCTTTCCTCCCCCTGAAACGGGGAGGTCGCACGGCGAGGCCGTGCGGGAGGGATGACCCCTCCCCGATTCGTCTCCGCTGCGCTTCGCCGAATCGACCCTCCCCTTTCAGCGGAGGGAAATGCCCGCGCTATACTCCCCGCCTCACCCGAGGTTTGCCATGGATACGATGCTCCTGATCACATTCGGCGCTGTCTGCGTCCTCATCGTGCTGTCCGCGTTCTTTGCGGGATCGGAGACCGCCTTGACCGCGGTTTCGCCCGGCAGGATGCACCAGCTCGAGATCGACGGTTCGAAGGCGGCGGCCTGCGTCAACCGTCTCGTGGCGCGCCGCGAGCGGCTGATCGGGGCGCTGTTGCTGGCCAACACCTTCATCAACATCCTGGCCTCGTCGCTGGCCACTTCGGTGCTCGAGGACCGATATGGCCATCGCGCCGTCGTGGTGGTCACGCTGGTCATGACGGTTCTGGTCCTGATCTTCGCCGAGGTGCTGCCCAAGACGCTGGCAATCGCGCGCACCGACCGCTTTGCGCTGGCGGTGGCGCGCCCGCTTCAGGTGGTGGTCGGCCTGCTCGGGCCGGTCGTCGGCGCGGTGCAGAAGCTGGTGTGGGCGATGCTGCGGCTGTTCGGCGTCGGCGGCGAGAACAAGGGCATGGTTGCCGACGAAGCGACGGACGAAATCCGCGGCACCGTGTTCCTGCGCCACAAGCAGGGATCGGTGGAGCGCGAGAGCCGCGACATGATCTCGGGCGTGCTCGATCTCACCGAACTCACCGTCGCCGACGTCATGACCCATCGCAAGAGCATGATGACGATCGACATCGGCCAGGCCAATGCGGAAATCGTGCGCGAGCTGATGGCGACGCGCCACGCCCGCGTGCCGGTGTGGCGCGACGAACCCGAGAACGTTGTCGGCGTGTTGCGCACGCGCAACCTGGTGCGGGCCGTGCTCGGCAACGCCGACGCCTTCAAGGGGCTCGACATTCCCGCGCTGATCTCGCCGCCGTGGTTCGTGCCCGAAACCATGAAGGTCGAGGAGCTGCTGGAGGCGTTTCGCGAGCGCCGCACGCATTTTGCGCTGGTAGTCGACGAATACGGCGTCATCATGGGTCTCGTCACCCGCGAAGACGTGCTGGACGAGGTGTTCGGCAAGATCCCCGACGAGAGCGCGGTGCGCGCACCCGCCGGCATCCAGCCGCAGCCCGACGGCTCGTTCCTGATCGACGGCACCACGCCGATCCGCGACCTCAACCGGGCGATGGAATGGAACCTGCCGGATGAGGAGGCTACGACGCTGGCCGGACTGGTGATCCACGAAGCGAGAGCCATTCCCGACGTCGGTCAGCGCTTCGCCTTCTACGGCTTCAAGTTCGAGGTAGCCAGGCGCCAGCGCAACCAGATCACCCTGCTGCGTGTCGCGGCGCCGGAGGGGGCGAAAGATGGTGCGGAAAACACCGCGCCCACAGGCAGAGCATGAAACCACCCTCCCCACGTGGGGGGAGGGTTGAATTCATAGGCCGCGACGAAGTCCTCAACCCTCTCCCGGCGCCTTCGTCGTCAGCGCCAGTGCGTGCACCTGCGATTTCAGTTCCTCCGCCAACACCGCGTAAACACTGCGCTGGCGTTCCACGCGCGAAAGTCCCGTGAAGGCGGACGACACGATCGTCACGGTGAAATGCGTTTCCCCGCCGGGCCGGGAACCCGCGTGGCCTTCGTGGCGCGCGCTGTCGTCCGTGACCACAAGTTCGACGGGCGCAAACGCCTCGGTCAATTTGCGGTGAATGGTGTCGGCTACCGTCATACCGCCCTTCCTTCGAGATGCTCGCGCCTCGGGATCAGGACAAAATGGCATACCTCTCGATGTCAAGCGCTTCGTTTTCTTGTTTTTTGACGGTTCGACCCCATAATCGCTTCATGTCCAAGTCCGCCTATTCCCCGCGTTTCGGGCGCGACATCCGCATCAAGCCGGACGTCGTCCACGCCCCAAAGACGCGCGCCTGCGCCGTCAAAGGCTGCGAAGGGGAAGGCGCTTACCGGGTGCCGAAAAGCCGCGACCAGCTCTCCGCCTACATCTGGCTTTGCCTGGCGCACGCGCGCGAGCACAACGAGAAGTGGGACTACTTCGCCGGCATGAGCGAGGCCGAAATCCGCCGGTTCCAGGAAGAGGCCGTGATCGGCCACCGGCCCACCTGGCCGCTCGGCAAGCGCGCGGCCGGTATTCCGGGAGGCCACGGGCAGTATCACATCGAAGACGGGTTTGCCTTCGCCGACGAATTGAAGGAGGCGCATCAACCACGTAGGCCTGTGCGCGTGGTCACCCGGCTCCAGCGGCAGGCGTTCGACGTGCTTAACCTGGACAGCTCGGCAACCTTGAACGAAATCAAGGCCCGGTATAAGGAACTCGTGAAGCGTTTCCACCCCGACGCGAACGGCGGCGATCGGGGCACCGAAGAGCGTCTGAAGCAGGTGATCAAGGCTTATGGCGTGCTGCGCGCGTCGGGCCTTACCTAACAAAGAGGGCTCTTGGCGCCCTCACCTGCGTACGCGGCGGCCGTATTTCTGGATTTGAGACGATGAGCACTGAGACGAAGGGTCTCGATCCTTCACTGACGCCCGACACGACGGTCGATGTGAAGTCCACCTTCGGGATCGACGCGAAGATGAAAGTCCCGGCCTTCTCGAAGGGCAACGAGTACGTGCCCGACCTCGACCGGGCCTACCGCTTCGACCGCGACACCACCCTCGCCATCCTGGCCGGCTTCGCGCACAACCGCCGCGTCATGATCCAGGGCTATCATGGCACCGGAAAGTCCACGCATATCGAGCAGGTCGCCGCGCGCCTCAACTGGCCGTGCGTGCGCATCAACCTCGACAGCCACATCAGCCGCATCGATCTGGTCGGCAAGGACGCCATCGTCTTGAAGGACGGCCAGCAGGTGACCGAATTCCGCGAAGGGCTGCTGCCCTGGGCGTTGCAACATCCGGTGGCGCTGGCGTTCGACGAATACGACGCCGGCCGCCCCGACGTGATGTTCGTGATCCAGCGCGTGCTGGAGGTCCAGGGCAAGCTGACGCTGCTCGACCAGAACCGCGTGATCCGCCCGCATCCGGCGTTCCGCCTGTTCTCGACCACCAACACGATCGGCCTGGGCGACACCACCGGCCTCTATCACGGCACCCAGCAGATCAACCAGGGTCAGATGGACCGCTGGAGCATCGTGGCGACGCTGAACTATCTCTCCCACGACAGCGAAGTCGACATCGTGCTGGCGAAGGTGCCCGCCTATGCAGCGCCGGAGAAGCGCAAGACGATCGCCTCGATGGTCCGCGTGGCCGACATGACGCGCAACGCCTTCATCAACGGCGATCTCTCCACCGTGATGAGCCCGCGCACGGTCATCACCTGGGCCGAGAACGCCGAAATCTTCGGCGACATCGGCTTCGCCTTCCGGCTCACCTTCGTCAACAAGTGCGACGAGCTCGAGCGTGCCACCGTCGCCGAGTTCTACCAGCGTGCCTTCGGCGAAGACCTGCCGGAGAGCGCGGCGAAGGTGCTGGTGGCTTGAAAACGCCCGAACAGCGCCACAATTCCAACGCAAGCGCGATGGTTAATTTGGCCGCGTCAAATCTTTCGACGGGGTGGATACATGGCATCGAAAGTTATGATCGGCGGTCTGGTTGCGGCTGCCGCTGCGTTGGTTCTGGTCGTCACCAATCCTTCGCTGGCCGACTTCTCGACCAGGATGGACTCGCAAGCCGGGTTCATCGGACGGATGACCTGCAAAGGGGTCGAAACCGGCAATTACGTGGTGTTCTCGCGCTACGAATATCGCTGCATGACGACCTCGGCGAAATATGTGGGCGTGCTCGGCAACTACTACGAACTGGGCAAGGGCGACGCGGTCGAGAGCTAAGGCGGACCGCGTACGCGCCCGATCGCATGAACTCCACCCTCCCCTTGAGGGAGGGTCGGAAAATCACGAACGAAACGAGCGGAAGCGAGCGGCGTGCAGTGATTTTTCGGGGAGGGGTACGCCGTGATTTGCGTCACGACCTACCCCTCCCCGAAATCTGCTGCGCAGATTTCGACCCTCCCTCAAGGGGAGGGTGGGCTGTTTCTCGGCAAGGGCTTGCCGCATGAAGTCCGACTCCAGCCCCAACGAAGACGTCAAGCGGGCCGTTTCGGGTGCGCTGCGCGCGCTCGCGGGCGAGCCTGAGCTGGAAGTCTCTTATGTGACCGATCCCCAGACATGGTGGTCGGCGGTCGTCAAGTTTTTCACCGGCGGCGCCAGCAAGAAGGCGCAGCTCCCCGCGCCCTCCCGCCAGATGTCGGCGCACGAACTGGCGGTGATCCGCGGAACCGCCGACGCCCAGGCGTTGAAGCTCGCCTATCACGACGACAAGATCCACAGACGGCTTCGTCCGGCGCAACCCGACGCGGCGGCGCTGTTCGAGGCCGCCGAGCAGGCGCGCGTCGAGGCGATCGGCGCGCTGGCGATGAAGGGCGTGGCGGACAACCTCGCGGCGGGCCTCGAATCGCGCTGTGCGCAACGCGGCCTCGCCAAGGTCCGTGACCGCAAGGAGGCCGCCCTGCCCGATGTCCTGGGGCTGATTGTGCGCGAGAAGCTGACGGGCGCTCCGCCGCCGGAAAACGCGCGCGCCGCCGTCGAGTTGTGGCGCGAGTTCATCGAGAGCCGTGCCGGAGCCGGCCTCGACAAGCTCAAGCCGGCTCTGCGCGATCAGCAGGCGTTCGCAAGGCTCACCCGTTCGGTGTTGCGCGATCTCGACATGTCCGACGATGGCAGTGATGACTCCGAGCCCGAAGAAAGCGGCGAGGAAAGCCAGCAGCCCGACGACGGCCAGCAAGGCGGCGAAGGACAGGAAACCGAGGGCGACGCCGGTTCGACCGACGCCGAACTGCGCGAAGCCGAAGGCGAGGAAGGCGATCAGGTCGCCGCCGAGGCGCGCGTCGAGGAAAGCGAGCTGGCAGATGCCGAAAACCCCGACGAGGGCGTGCGGCCCTGGCGGCCGGACGTTCCGTTCGCGGATCAGGACAACTGGGGCTACAAGATCTACACGACGCAGTTCGACGAGGTCGTCAGCGCCGGCGACCTTTGCGACAGCGATGAGCTTTCGCGCCTGCGCAATTTCCTCGACCAGCAACTCACGCAGATGCAGGGCGTCGTTGCGCGGCTGGCGAACCGCCTTCAGCGCCTCCTGCAGGCGCAACAGAACCGCTCGTGGGATTTCGACCTCGAAGAAGGCCTGCTCGACACCGCGCGGCTGACGCGCGTCGTCATCGATCCGATGCACCCCCTTTCCTTCAAGCAGGAGAAAGACACCAGCTTCCGCGACACGGTGGTGACGTTGCTGCTCGACAATTCCGGTTCGATGCGCGGCCGGCCGATCATGGTGGCGGCGATGTGCGCCGACATCCTGGCGCGCACGCTGGAGCGTTGCGGCGTCAAGGTGGAGATCCTGGGCTTCACGACGCGGGCGTGGAAAGGCGGCCAGTCGCGCGAAAAGTGGATCGCCGAAGGCAAACCGCCCCAACCCGGCCGGCTCAATGATCTGCGCCACGTGATCTACAAGGGCGCCGACGAGCCGTGGCGCCGCTCGCGCAAGAACCTCGGCCTGATGATGCGCGAGGGCCTGCTCAAGGAGAACATCGACGGCGAAGCGCTGATGTGGGCGCACAACCGGCTGATCGGCCGCCCCGAGGCGCGCAAGATCATGATGGTGATATCCGACGGCGCGCCGGTGGACGATTCCACACTGTCGGTGAACACGGGCAACTACCTCGAACGCCACTTCCGCAAGGTGATCGAGGACATCGAGAAGAAGTCGAGCGTCGAGCTTGTTGCCATCGGCATCGGCCACGACGTCACCCGCCACTACAGCCGCGCCGTGACGATCGTCGACGCCGAGCAGCTCGGCGGGGCCATGACGGACCAGCTCATCGGTCTGTTCGCGGAGGAAAAGGCGCGCCTCGGCCGCCGGGGCGGACGCAAGCGCAACGGGCGCTCTCGCACAGCGGCATAATTGCTGTGGCGGCGGCAGGGAATTATAACCCGCCCGCTTTCTGCTCCGGGGTACCAATGAACATCCGTCTGGTTCTGCTTCTGGCCGCCGCCGCGGCCGCGAGTTCCGCTTCTGCAGCCGATCTCACTTTCACGCCGCTCAAGGCCAGCGACATCTACGCGGTAGGCGAGCCCGTGGGTTGGACCGTCGGCCTTCAGCCGTGGGTCGCCACGCCGCCGGCATCCTCGTTCACCTACACCGTAAAGACGAACGGCGGCGAAACCGTCGGCAACGGCGAGTTCGACCTGTCCAAGGGTTCGGCCGCGATCAGGCTGACGCTCGACCACCCGGCGATGGTGTACTTGACCGTCGATCGCGCCGCCGCCGCGCAGGTCCCCCAGCCCACCTCCGCCGAGGCAACCGAAATCGACGCCGGTTTGAAGGCGGTGCTCAGCAAGAACGATCCCGGCCTGAAGGCCGTGTTCGACAAATACCCGGACTATTGCCTGATCCGCCAGGCCTGCGCCGGCGAGAGCCGGAACACCGCGCCCGCGCCCGACACGCGCGTGGCGACGCTCGGCGCCGCGGTGGCGCCGGGCGAGATCCAGCCGTCCGCTCCGCGCCCGGCCGACTTCGACTCGTTCTGGGCCGGACAACTCGCCCTGCTGAAGAAGGTGCCGGTGCATCCGGTGCTTGTGCCGGTGGCGACCTCCGTTCCGGGCGTGCGGCTCTACATGTTCCAGCTCGACAGCGTGGGATCGCATGCGCACGGCTATCTCGCCGTGCCCGCCCGCAAGAGCAAGTTCCCGGCGATGGTCGTCTACCAGTGGGCGGGCGTGTATGCCCTTCTGCCGTCGATCTGCGCCAACCGCGCGGCGGAAGGCTGGCTATGCGTGGACGTGAGTTCGCACGACCTGCCGCCGGACCAGGCCACCGGCGTACCATCCACCTACCCCGAGATCGGCAACAGCAGCCGCGAGACGAGCTATTTCCTCGACATGTACTTGCGCGACACGCGCGCGCTCGATTGGGCGCGCACGCTCAGGGAATGGAACCGCAAGACCCTGGTGATCACCGGCACCAGCATGGGCGGCCAGCAGAGCCTCGTCACCGCCGGCCTGAACCCGGGCAAGTACTCCGCCGTCGTGGTCAACGAGCCATCCGGCAACGACACCAATGCGGCGCTGAACGGGCGCATGCCGGCCTATCCCGACTGGCCGGTGAGTGACCCCAAGGTCGCGGAGGCGTCTCGCTATTTCGATCCGGTCAACTTCGCCCCGCACATCAATGCGCCGGCGCTGGTGGCGGTTGGGTTCATCGACAGCGTTTGCCCGCCGTCCTCGGTCCTGAGCGCGTTCAACCAGATCCGCGCACCCAAGGAGCTCGCGCCGATGCCGGAGTCAGACCACAACAACCTGACCCCGGACAAGCAGGCCGCGTTTCTCACCCGCTCCGAGGAGATCTTCGCCGTTCTGCTGCATGGCGGACGCTTCGTGCCCAACCCGTCGGTGATCGCGGGCCAATAAACGGCGCCCTCCGTGCCGCAAGGACGCGGGGGGGGTCGCTCCCAGTCACAGTCCTGTTCAATAGCCGCCGAAACCCGACATCGGCGCGATGATGCGGCGCAGGAAGAAGAACGGGATCAGCAGTAGCAGTCCCTCGCCCGCAACGAGCCCGGCGAACTGCACCGCGTCCGCGAGCCACGACACGCTGATGCCCGCGAACGGGAAGAACGCGAAGGGGAAAACGATCGCGGCGCTGATGAAGCCGAACAGCGGAGCGGTGAACCAATAGGCGCCGCGCGCCGCATCGAACACGACGATGGAGACGAAGCTGGCCACGAAGAACGCGCCGCCGAACGCGGCGGCCTCGCGCACCGGGACGGGATCGACCGCCAGCGCGGTCTTTACCGTGTCGCTGCCGAAGAGGCTCATCGCCACGACGATCGCCGAGGTGATCACCACCTGCGCAAACGCGAAGGCGGGACCGTAGCGCCGGTTGGTCATGAAGACGCAGAAGAAGCTCACCGGCACGAACAGGTGCGAAGCCGTGATGCCTTGCAGGCCGAAGCTCTCCAGCGGCACCGGCGTGTCGCGATAGAGGTAAACGCCCGAGACGCAGCCGAGCAGCACCAATACCGGAACGATCAGGCGCAGCACCGCCGCCGCAGCCACGACGATCCTGCGGCCGAACCCGTCGCGCCGGCCGTAACCATACGAGGCCGACCACGGCGCATCGCTGGCCGTCCTGAGACGGTACGGTCCGTCTTCCAGCGATTGTGCCGAAATCCGATAGCCGGCGCCTATGCGCCCTGCCGAAAACGTATCTTGTTTGAACGCCCGCACAGCACCCACCACCCCGCGTGCCGGCCGCTTACGCCGCCGCCTGGCACAGATTGATACATTACGGGAAAAGCAATGCAGGCGCCATGCCGAAACGCTGGCGAAACGTAGTTTACGATGGTTTACGTGTGTTTCGCTAAGCCGCAGGGGCCGCCTTCTTGGCGATCATCCGCTTCAGCCGCAGCGCCTTCGGCGACAGCTTGGCGTCCTTGGCCTTGAGCAGATAGGCGTCGAGGCCGCCGGAACGGTCGATCGAGCGCAGGGCGCTCATGCTGATCTTGAGCTTGTAGATCTGGCCGAGGGCGTCGCTGGCCAGCGAGATGGTCTGCAGGTTGGGACGGAACACCCGCTTGGTCTTGTTGTTCGCGTGGCTGACATTGTGGCCGACCAGAAGGGTTTTTCCGGTCAATTCGCAACGGCGGGACATGGGTGTTCCTCGGTCTGGCCCGAAGTTCCGGGCATTTTCGAAAGAGGCGCTCTCATAATTGCAGGCATCCGCCCGGTCAAGCCGTAGCGCGACCTTGTGACCAAGGGCCAAGATGCAGCCCTTTGACGCCCTTAACGTATTTCTAATCCGCCAGTCGTTCGACAAACCCCGGCAGGTCATAATAGAACCATCGGCGGCGGCGAAGTCGGGGTCCGCCCAGGGAAGAAACGAAGAGACCGGACATGAGATTTGGACCAGCGATCCTCGGCCTGACCATGCTTGCCATGCCCCTGACCGGCCCGGCTCAGGCGGCCGGCGGCGCCACCGAAGATCAGGGTGCGGGGCCCCAGTCGGCACTCGCCATGGCCATGACCATCTACGCCGGCGGGATCACCATCGGCAAAGTCGACATGGATGCCAAGTTCATCGGCGACAAATACCATGTCAGCTCGAATCTCGAGACCAGCGGCGTGGTCAACGCCTTCTGGCAGTCCCAGATTCAGGCGACGTCGTCGGGAACGCTGGGCAGCCACAAGCTCGAGCCGGACCTCTACGACTCCTTCTACACCGGCCACCAGGCCAACCATCAGGAAGTGTCTCTGTCCTATGAAGACGGCAACCCCGTACGCCTCTATGCCAACCCGCCCTATTCCACCACCGGCTACGAGGTGAAGGCCGAGGACAAAAAATCCACCTTCGATCCGTTGAGCGCCGTGATCTTCATTTCCTCCGGCGTCGGCGCCACCGCCAGCGATCCGTGCAATGTGAAGGCGCCCGTGTATGACGGCCGCCGCCGCTACAACATCAGTCTCGCCAAGGCCAAGCCCGTCGCCGTCAAGACCGACAACGGGCTCTACAACGGTCCCGGCTTCCTGTGCGAAGTCGAATACAAACAGCTCTCGGGCTTCAGCCCCCGCGTCCTCAGGGACGCCAATTTTCCCAAGATCTACGCCAAGGTGGCCGTGTTTCCGAGCGGCGTTCCCGGGCGCAAATTCGTGGTTCCCTTGCGCGTCTGGGCCAATTCCCAGTACGGCGTGGTGGCGGCCGTCACGACCTCGGTGAAAATCGACGGCAACCCGCTGAAGGGCGGCGGTTAAGGGTTCAGTTCATTCCGGAAAATTTGGCGCAGGGCGGCCTCGCGCAGAACGTGTATCATTGAGCAGGATTATCCGGGGGGCTGGCGATGGTCCGTGCTCGTCTCGTCGCGTGCGTGTTTGCGTGCGCGGCATTTTTCTTTCCGATCCACTCCGCGCGTTGTCAGGCGGTCGTTCAGCCGCCGGTAGAAGCGTTTGGCGCACTGCCGGCCATGAGCGACCCTTCGCTGTCGCCCGACGGCAAATATCTCGCGCTCGTCCAAGCCTATAAAGGCCGGCCCGTCGCCACGATCTGGACGCTGGACCAGACGGGCGCGGCCCCGGTGATCATCCCCTATACGGATGGTTTCATCGACAATGTCCGCTGGGCCAAGAACAACCGCCTTCTGATCCGCATCAACATGAACGCGCGCGTCATGGGTGACGATGTCAATCCCTGGCATCGCACGGTCGCGGTCGATCCCGACGGGAAGAACCCGGCGATGATGTTCTCGAACATGCAGGAGGCTCGCGACAACAACTACTCCGCGTCACGCATCGCCGACGTCGCCCCGGACGATCCAGAGAACATCTACATGATGCTCTATGCCGGTGGCGGCTACCTGTTGGGCGTGTATGACCCGCCGCAACTTGTGATGTTCCGAGTGAGCGTCAACACCGGAAGAGCCTTCTCGTTCGGGAGCGGCGGCGGTGCGCACACAATCGCATGGTTCACGGACGGCAACGGCAAGGTCGTGGCGCGTGAGGATCAAACCAAGGATCCGCTGGTAGACCACATTCTGGCCTATACCGAAGACAAGGGTTGGCGCGAAATCGCAAGCGCCGACGCGACGGGCGGGCAAGGCTTTGACGTGCAGGGGTTGTCGCTTGACGGCAAGTCGCTGGTAATCGACGCCCACTCAGACGATCCGGGAACCAGCGGACTGGTGCAACTGTCGCTTGCCGACGGCAAGTTGAGCAGCCTCTATTTCAACCCGACGTACGACGTCGATGACGCCCTCGCCGATCCCTGGACCGGCCGCGTGGTCGGTGCTGCGATCATCACGCACATGGAAAAGGACCTCTACTTCGATCCTGCGCTCCAGCAGATGCAGGACCAGTTGAGCGACCACTTCCCGGGCTCGTCGGTGCACGCGTTGTCGTGGGACAGGGCCGTCGACAAGGTCATCGTGAGTGTGGACGGACCCACCTCGCCGCCGGAGTTCTATCTCTTCGACCGCAAGAACAACGCGCTCAAGAGGCTGGGACGGACATACGCGGGGCTGCAGAGCTCCGATCTCGGGCAGATCAACGTCTACGACTACAAGGCGCGCGACGGCCTCGACATCCCCGCCTATCTCACGCTGCCGCCGGGCAAGACGCCCAAGAACCTGCCGGTCGTGATCCTGCCGCACGGCGGACCGATGGCGCGCGACGACATGGAGTTCGATTGGGAAAGCCAGTTCCTCGCCAACCGCGGCTACGCGGTGCTGCGGCCCAATTTCCGCGGATCGAGCGGCTACGGCCGCAAGTTCGAAGAGGCAGGCTACGGCCAGTGGGGCCTCAAGATGCAGGACGACATCACCGACGGCGTCAAGAAGCTGATTGCCGACGGCATCGCCGACCCCAAGCGCATCTGCATCGTCGGCGGCAGCTATGGCGGCTACGCGGCGCTGGCGGGCGCGGCTTTCACGCCCGACCTCTACGCCTGCGCCGCGGCCTGGGCTCCGGTGACGGACCTGAGGCAGTTCCTTGCCACGCGCGCGAGCGACTTCGGCCGCGACTCCTGGATGATCTCGACCTGGACGCGCTATGTCGGCGACCGCTGGGACGATGCCAAGAAGCTCGACGCCGCCTCGCCGGCTCAGAACGCCGCGAAGATCAGGGTGCCGGTGCTGCTGATGCATGGCGAAGCCGATGCCACGGTGCGCATCGACCAGAGCGAGATGATGGAAAGCGCCCTTCGCAGGGCCGGCAAGAAAGTGACCTTCATTCGCATCCCGAAGGAAACCCACCACATGCAGGCCGCGGATTCGCGCGTCCTTTGGCTGACGGAGTTGGAGAAGTTCTTAAAGGAGAATATCGGAAATTGAGGCGGTTGGACGCGCTCGGCGCCCGAAGCGCTTCACCTGGGAAGCACTGACTCAGAGTTGCATTCCGGCGGTGCTAGAATGCAACGGATCGATTTGGGGGGAAACACGATGCACTTCTGCCGTCTCGTGACGCGCGCGCTTTGCAGCGCCGCCTTCTCGGTTTCGTTGATCGCCGCCAGCCCGGCGCAGACGCCGCCGAGCCATCCCCCGGTGGAGGCGTTCGGCGCCCTGCCGGCCATTTCGGACGTGTCGCTGTCGCCCGACGGCAAGCATATCGCCGCGCTGCAGACCTATCACGGCCGCACCGCCGTTGTGATCTACGAAGTCGGCGCGCCGCCGGGAACCGTGCCGGCGATCCTGATCGACGAAATGCACTACATCGTGGGTGCGCGCTGGGCGAAGAACGACAGGCTGCTCGTCACCATCTACGAAGCAACCCGGCCCAATCTCAGCAGCACGCGAACATACCCATTCCTGAGGATGTTCTCCGTCGACACCAAGGCGCAGAATCCCGTGATGCTGCTTCAGAACTCGCAGTGGACGGACTACCAGAACAACACCGCGAGGATTGCGGACCTCACTCTCGACGATCCCGAGAACATCATCATGCCGCAGTTTGCGGCGCATCTGACTTACACCTCGCTGGACCTCTATAAGGTGAGCGTGCGAACGGGACGGGGCGAACTCGCCCTCCAAGGCAAAGCCATGCAGAACGGCATGGAGAACACCATTTATTACATCATGGACGGCCACGGCCATGTAGTCGGAAGGGTTGATCAGATTCAAGAGCCACTGGTCGATCACTTGAGAATCAACAAAGACGAATACTGGCAGGAAGTCGCGCAGTTCGATGCGGAGACCGATCACGGTGCCGACCTTGTCGGCATGTCTGTCGATGGGGCGCAACTTGTTCGTTTCGATACGAGCGACGAATCCGGCACAACTTCCGTCGCAGGATTCGAAATTGCCACTGGCAGGACTGTTTCGA
>DATKOE010000109.1:0-11401 GCA_035524815.1 Rhizomicrobium sp. | reverse complement strand
CACGCCGAACGCCGCACTTGACGGGTTGGCGGCCTTGCCGGGAAACGATCGAAGCCGGAAGAAAAGCGCGAACCAGATCAAGCCGAATACGGCGAAGGCCCCGAGCCACAGATAGAGAAAACCCCAGCCGGAGATCGGAAGCCAGCCGCAGCGAGCCGCCCAGTCGACAAAGCACGTGGCACCGAATACGAGCCCCGCCGCCACCAGGAATGTTCCGCCGAGGATCGGCCCGCTGCGTCCCTTTTCGGCAAGCTGGCGCATGTAAGAGATGTCTTCCCGCATGGAATCCGGATTGCTCATGTCTCGTTCACTCCGTTCTTGCATTCTAGAATTCACGCGCGTCCGGCGATCACGCGCCAAGGGCTTGTCGGGGAAAGCGGCTTGCGGGCGCCCCCGCCGAGCAGCACGAACACGGCGAGGAAACCGTACACCAATTCGGACGAGCCGACCTCGACGAGATGCATCTGGCGCACGTCCCAGGGCATCATGGCGTTGGGATAAAGCAACTGGATCGCGGTCACCACGGCGAACAGACCGGCCACGACGAAGGCACGGCTTGCGAGCGAGCCCTTCATGCGCGTCACGATGAACAGCGAAATCAGCGCCCACAGGAAGCCCCGGAAAAGCTGCAACCCGACGGTCGGCAGGAAGGGGATGTTCATGGTGCTGTAATAGGCGCGCACCGCCGCGCTCTGCCAGGCGATGAAGAAGCCGGCCGTGTAGTAGAGCACGACATAGATCAGCGTCAGCCACACCAGCCGCCAGAAGACGTTCGCGGGAACGGGCGCTGCCGGGGCGTCGCCCGGACGAAAGAGCAGCGCGCCGGCGATGCCGGTGACGGCCGCGGTGATCACCCCCACCGCGCCCCAGGCCCACAGCTCATCCATCGGCATTTTCACGGCGTCGTTGAAGTACAGCGCCTCGATCATCATCATGCCGACCGAGAGGCAGAAGAAGGCGACGAACAACACCAGCGCCATCTCCGCCCAGCGCACCCGCAGGCGCGAAGCCAGCAGCGACAACACCAGCGCGATGCCGCCGTTGGCGGCAAACACGGACTGCATGGTGGTGAGCGGTCCATCCTGGCGCGGCGATGGCGGCAGGTGGCCCACCAGCTTTGCGGCGACGGCGGAAGCCACGATGATCGTCGCCCACAGGGCCAGGGTTTTCAGAAGCCAAAGGCCGAAGGCGACCGGCGGGCGGCGCGACGTGCCGGACAGGCCGGGCTCCTGCATGACGGTTGCGGTGCTCATTTCAAATGTCCTCGCAAAGCTGATTGGTTGCATTCAGGCGCGGCCGGCGATCAGCCGCCACGCACTGCCGCCGGACAGCGGGCGGCGCGCCGCTCCGCCAAGCAGGAGGAAGGTGGCGACGACGCCGTAGACGAACTCGGACGTACCCACTTCGATCAGGTGAACCTGGCGGACGGCCCACGGAACCATCGGGTTGGGGTAAAGCAGCTGGCCCGCGGTCAGCACCACGAACAGCACGGCCATCACGGCGGCGCGGCGCGCCAGCGAACCCTTCAGGCCGGTCACGACGAAGAGCGAGATCAGCGCGAACATCGCGCCGCGGACGAGCTGGACCGCGATGGTGGGCAGCATCGCGATATGCGCGGCGTTGCCGTAATAGGCGCGCACGACCGGGCTCTGCCAGGCGATGAAGAACCCCGCCGCATAGTAAAGCGCGACATACGACACCGACAGCAACGCGACGCGCGCAAACACGTCGGCGGGCACGGGGTGCGGAGCCTCGTCCGCCGGATGGAACAGCAGGGCGCCCATCGCGCACGCGATCAGCGCGACGATGGTCTGCTGTGCGCCGACGCCGAGGACCACTTCGGCGGGCATCTTGATGCTCTCGTTGAAGTAGAAGATCTCGATCTGCATGACCGCGGTCTGGATGCCGAACAGGGCCACGAACAACAGCCCTGCCAACCGGGCCCAGCGCACGCGCGCATTCGCCGCCAGCAGCGAAAGCGAAATCGCCGTCAGTCCGTTCACGGCAAGAAGCGCCTGCTGGATCGAAAGCGGGCCATCCGGCTTGGGGAGCGGCACGTTCAGCGGCACGAGCTTGGTGGCGACGACTGTCGAAACGAGGAGCGTGAGCCACATCCCCACGGTCTTGAGCCCCCAGAGCAGCGCATTCGTGGCGGCGCCTTGCTCGCGCGCGGCGGTTCGGTCTGCGGCGAAGACGGCGGTGCTCACGGCAATCCCCGCTGTAAGGACGCCGCGAAGGTGCATGAAGTGCTTCTTATTGTAAAGTACTTCACTGTCGCACCCAATTGTGGGCCGACTGCCGCATGCCAAGGATTTGAAGGAAAAAGGTCTTTCCCCACCCGTGTGGCGTGGCACTCTCCCGCCAAAGAACAACAGCGGGGTTCGTCGTGAGCAGCGATGTGAAGCGCGTGGCCGAACTGACGGTTCGAGGCGTCATCCTCGGCATCCTGATCACCTTCGTGTTCACCGCCGCCAACGTCTACCTGGGGCTGAAGGTGGGGCTGACCTTCGCCACGTCGATCCCCGCCGCGGTGATCTCGATGGCCGTGCTGTCGGCGTTCAAGGACAGCTCCATCCTCGAAAACAACATCGTTCAGACGGTGGCATCCGCCGCAGGCACGCTTTCGGCGATCATCTTCGTGCTGCCGGGACTGGTGATCGTCGGCTGGTGGACGGGCTTTCCGTTCTGGACCTCGTTCTGGATCTGCGCCGCGGGCGGCATTCTGGGCGTGCTGTTCACCATCCCGCTGCGCCGGGCCATGGTGACGACCTCCGACCTGCCCTACCCCGAAGGCGTTGCCGCAGCCGAAGTGCTGGTGGTCGGCGAGCAGGCGCGACAGGCCGCCAAGGGCAAGACCTCGCCTGAGACCAAGGAAGGACTGCTCGCGGTGATCTACGGCTCGATCGCCTCGCTGTTCATGGCCGCGTTCGCCGCCACCAACATCGCCGCGGGCGGGCAGACCGGCTATTTCAAGCTCGGCCGCAACGCCGCCGGCGGCTACGACATGGCGTTTTCGCTGGCGCTGTTCGGCGCCGGCTACCTCGTGGGCTTGTCGGTCGGCGTGGCGATGGGGTTTGGCCTGGTGATCGCCTGGGGCGCGGCCGTGCCGATCCTCACCATGATGACGCCGCAAGGCTCGACCGCACTTCCCGACTATGTCCACGACATCTGGCTGCACAAGGTCCGCTTCATCGGCGCGGGCACCATCGCGGTGGCCGCCATCTGGACGCTGACCAAGCTGGCGGGCCCGGTCGTGCGCGGCACCATCGCCACGATGGCCGCTTCGCGCGGCAAAAAGTCAGGCCTCACCGACCGGCGCGACGTCGACATGTCGCCGCTGTGGATCGGCATCCTGACCATCGCATGCCTTGCGGTGATCGCCTGGCTGCTGCAGACGTTCCTGGCCACGACGCCGCTGGCGGGCAAGACGCACGATCTCGTCATCACCGCCATGCCGTTCATCTTCTTCGGCGGATTCCTGGTGGCCGCGATCTGCGGCTACATGGCGGGGCTGATCGGCGCCTCGAACAGTCCGCTGTCCGGGGTCGGAATCCTGGCCATCATCTGCTGCGCCGTGATCCTGATCGCGGTGGCCCATCCCGCCGCCGGAGAGCGCAGCGCACTCGTCGCCTACGCGTTGTTCGCGACGGCCGTCGTGTTCGCCATCGCCACGATCTCGAACAACAACCTGCAGGACCTGAAAACCGGCCAGCTCGTCGGCGCCACACCGCGCGCACAGCAGTGGGCGCTGGTCATCGGTTGCATCGCGGGCGCCGCAGTGATTCCGCCGGTGCTCAACCTGTTGAACCAGGCCTACGGATTCGCCGGCGCGCCGCGGCTGGCGAGCGCGGTGGCGCAGCCGCTGGGAGCCCCACAAGCCGGACTGATTTCCGCGCTGGCGCAGGGCGTCATCGAGCAGAAGCTCGATCTCGGCATGATCGGGGTAGGCGCCCTTCTCGGCGTCGCGACCATCGTCCTCGACGAGTTCCTCGGCGCGCGCAAGTGGCTCCGCCTGCCGCCCTTGTGCATCGGCATCGGCATCTATCTGCCGATGTCGGCGACGCTGCCGGTGGTGATGGGCGCCGTCGTCGGTCACCTTTACGACCGCTGGGCGGAGCGCGGAAAATCGCCCGAACACGCCAAGCGGCTCGGCGTGCTGGTGGCTTCCGGCATGATCGTGGGCGAAAGCCTGTTCGGCGTCCTGCTTGCCGGCCTCATCGTGGCCACATCGAAGGACGCGCCCCTCGGATTGGTGCCGGACAACTTCGCGCCCGCGCCGATGATCGGCTGGATCGCGTTCGGCGCACTCGTCGCCGTGCTCTACGGCTGGAAGATGCGCCGAGCGCGCAAAGCGGCTGGCTAGTTCCTGCGGCCGAGAGAATCAGCCCCGCCGCCGAACGCGGGCCGATTCGCAGCGCAGCGCGACAACACGTCTGACCCACCGGGCGGCCCGGCGGGGCCGCCGGAGTGCATAATCAGCGCCGGGACGGGATCGGCGTGCGGGCGGGCGCGGATTCCAACTGTTTGATTTGGCTCCGTCTCAACTATACTACGACATCCGAATTCGGGCTTGGACCACATGGCGAACATCGCACTCGTCGACGACGACAAAAACATCCTGGCCTCCGTCCAGATGCTGCTGGAGCAGGAGGGCTACCACGTCCGGACCTTCACCGACGGCGCCTCCGCGCTGACGGCGCTCTCCGCAACGCCGCCGGACCTCGCCATCCTCGACATCAAGATGCCGCGCATGGACGGCCTGGAACTGCTGCGCCGACTGCGTCAGGTGCAGGAAAACATGCCGGTGATCTTCCTCACCTCCAAGGACGAGGAGATCGACGAGCTCATGGGGCTCAACGCCGGTGCCGACGACTACATCCGCAAGCCGTTCTCGCAGCGGCTTCTGCTCGAGCGCGTCAAGGCCGTGCTGCGCCGCGCCGAGGCACACAAGGCGACACCCCCGGGCAGCCCCGAAGCCAAGAAGGAAGCACTGGTGCGCGGCAAGCTCGCGCTCGATCCGCAGCGCCACGAATGCACCTGGGACGGCAAGCCCGTCCGCCTCACCGTCACAGAGTTCCTCATCCTGCAGTGCCTGGCGCAGCGCCCCGGCTTCGTGAAGAGCCGCGACAGCCTGATGGACGCCGCCTACGACGATCAGGTCTACGTCGACGACCGCACCATCGACAGCCACATCAAGCGGCTGCGCAAGAAGTTCAAGCAGGTCGACGACGACTTCGAAGCCATCGAAACGCTCTATGGAGTGGGTTACCGGTATCGTGAGATGTAGTTCGCACGGCCGGCGGGCTTCCGCGCATGAACATTCTTAGACGCGCGCGCGACGGGCGCCGCTCCGTTCTCAGGTGGCGGATCATCCTGCTCAACACCTTCGTGTTCGCGGTCCTGGTCGCGGGCGTCACCTGGGTGCAGACGTCGCGTTTCGGGCTGGTCGACGAGCGCATGACCGGTGTCGAGGAAGAAGCCAAGATCATCGCCTCCACGCTGGCCGAATATGCCACCGTCACCGACAGCCGCGCGCTCAATCCCAAGAGCTCCGAGGAACTGCTGCGCGACCTCGTGGCGCCGACGCGCCTGCGTGCCCGGCTCTACGACGTGGACGGGCAACTCGTGACCGACACGCGCTATCTGCTGGCGCGCAACGTCGTTCAGGTCAGCGAGCTGCCGCCGATCGACTCCTGGAGCCGGTTCACGCGCATGATCCGGGGGGTCTACGACCAGATCATCGGCGTGCGGCCGTACCAATCGCTCGAACCCTATTTCGAGGCGGGACAGAACGGGCGCGTCTATCACGAGGTGAACGACGCCCTGAAAGGGGACATCTCCGTCACCGAGCGCGTGGACGAGCAGAACAAGCTGGTGCTCTCCGCGGCTGCGCCGGTCCAGCGCTTCAAGATGATCTACGGCGTGCTGTTCGTCTCGACCGAAGGCGGCGACATCGACGACATCCTGCAGATGGAACGCACCAAGCTGATCGAGGTCTATCTGATCGCCACCGTGCTGATGATCGGCGCCTCGCTTTACCTGTCGTGGAACATCGCCGAACCGATGCGCGGCCTGGCTAGGGCCGCCGACCGCGTGCGGCGCGGCCGCAGCGGGCGCGAGACACTGCCCGACATGAGCGGGCGCAGCGACGAAATCGGCGATCTGGCCGCCAGCATGAGCGCGATGACCCGCGCCCTCTATGACCGCATCGACGCCATCGAGAGCTTCGCGGCGGACGTGGCGCACGAACTGAAGAACCCCCTCACCTCGTTGCGCAGCGCGGTCGACATGTTCTCGCGCGCCAGGGACGACGAATCCCGCACCCGCCTGATGGCGATCGTCAAAACCGACGTCAAGCGCATCGACCGGCTGATCACCGACATCTCGGACGCCTCGCGTCTGGACGCCGAACTCAGCCGCGAAGCGTCGAGTCCGGTCGACATCGCCCGCCTGCTCGAAACCATCGTCGAAATCTACCGCATGATGGAGCTGCCGCGCGGCGTGAAGGTGGACCTGAACCTCGATCTGCCGCCCGATGCGCGCGTGATCGGCCGCGACGAACGTCTGGGTCAGATCGTCCGCAATCTGGTCGACAATGCCGTTTCGTTCAGTCCGAAGGACGGCACGGTCACCATCTCCGCGGCGACGGAAGACGGCAAGGTGCGCGTCACGGTGGACGACGAGGGTCCCGGCATCCCGCCGGACAACCTCGAAACCATCTTCAAGCGCTTTTACACGGAGCGGCCGCAGGACCACGATTTCGGCAAGAACTCCGGTCTGGGCCTTTCGATCGCGCGCCAGATCGCCAACGGCGTCGGCGGCAGGATCTGGGCCGAGAACCGGCCCGAAGGCGGCGCCCGCTTCGTCGTGCTGCTGCCGCTGGCGGGACTGGCATGGCAGGCGTGAGCGTGAACATCCATGCCACCTGCCTCAGGCTTGCCGCAGCGGGCCGGCCGTTCGGGGCGCCACCCGATTGCGGCGTTCTTCTGCTGGGCCCGAGCGGCAGCGGCAAGTCCGATCTTGCCTTGCGCCTGATCGCGGCAGGGGCGGTGCTGGTGGCCGACGACCGCACGGACCTGTTCGTCCGGCGCGGCCGGCTCTACGGGCGCGCCCCGGCGCGGCTGGCGGGATTGTTCGAGATCCGGGGGCTCGGCATCGTCGCGCTGGCCCACGCGCGGGAGGCGAGAATAGCGCTGGTGGTCAAAATGGGACGCTGCGGCCAACGGCTGCCGGCCCATCGCCGCTACGCCCCCCCTGCGGCGCTCGGCCCCCTCGCAAAAGCCGCACCGCCCATTATCACCCTGTCGCCGTTCGAAGCGTCCGCCCCCGCAAAACTGGCAGCCGCCACGGCAGCTTACGCCCGGGGCTTGCATCGCGAGGATGCGAACCCGATTTAACAGCACACACAGGCTTGCTATCGTTCGGCCTGCAAACGGACACAGTCATGATCGGTATCGTTCTGGTTACCCACGGCCGGCTGGCACACGAATTCATCTCGGCAATGGAACACATGATAGGCCCGCAGAGCCATCTGCGCGCCGTCTGCATCGGCCCCGAGGACGACATCGAGCGCCGTCAGCGCGAAATCGCGGCGGCGGTGAAGAGCGTGGACCTGGGCGATGGCGTGGTGATCGCCACCGACATGTTCGGCGGGACGCCCTGCAACCTGGCCCTCACGCTGCTCGAAAAGGACAAGATCGAAGTGCTGGCGGGCGTCAACCTGCCCAGCCTGATCAAGCTCTGCGATGCGCGCACCAAGATGCCGCTCGAGATCGCCGTGCAGGACGCCATCGATGCCGGCCGCAAGTACATGCGGGCCGGATCGGCGGACCTCTTCGGCGGGAATTCCTGATGTCGCGCTTCTCGTCCGGATGCCGCTTCGCACTTTTCGGGAAGCGCGCCTCATGAGTCCGATGGCGCGCTTCCAGGCGACCGCAAAAATCCTCAACAAGCGCGGACTCCATGCCAGGGCCTCCGCCAAGCTGGTCGAGGCGGCCTCGCGCTTCCATTCGCACGTCACGGTGGGCAAGGACGGCCAATGCGTCGACGCGCGCTCGATCATGGGCCTGATGCTGCTCGCCGCCCCGTGCGGCACCGAGGTGGAAATCTCCGCCGCCGGCGACGACGCCCGCGAGGCGCTGACCGCGATCCTCGCCCTCATCGAGGCGAAGTTCGGGGAGGAATGACCCCGCCTTTCCGCGGGCCCCGCCGGTTCGAGCGCCGGAACCGTCAAGAGACAGTTTAAGTCCCTGAAGCGGGCGTTCCGGCGTTAGCCCGTTGTTAGCCAAAACCAGAGCAATCTTCGCCGTTCCGAGGGAGCAGGGGGATTCTCCATGAGCACGCCGTTGACGGCAGACGCCACCGCTGTGCGCGCAAGCAATGGGCGGCGACTGCTGCCTCTGGCAGCCGTGACGGGACTGTTCGTGATCTGGGGGCTAGCCCAGTGGAACTATAACGTCGTGTTCCCCCAGCTCGCGACGTACCTTCAGTTCAACGCGCGGGAAACGACCTGGACGCAGGCGCTCCTCAACATCACCTACTGCGTGTTGGCCGTTCCCGCCGCCCTGTTCCACAGGCGCTTCGGTTACAAGCTCGGCGTGATGTTCGCGCTGACCATCTGCTCCCTGGGGCCGTTCCTGCTCTATCCGGCGGGCGCGTTCCACAACCCGGCGTTCTTCTTCGGCTCAGTCGTTCTGATGGGAACCGGGTGGACGCTGCTGGAAACCAGCCTCAATCCGCTGGCCGCGGAATTGGGACAGCCGAAATCCGCCGCACGGCGATTGAACTTCGCGCAGGCCTTCTATCCCATCGGCCTCGTCGCCGGAGCGCTCATCGCGCAGCATCTGTTGCAGCCGGACTCCTCGCTTTCGACAAGCCGGATCGCGCAGATGGCGGTGTCGCCCTATATCGTCGTGGGGATCGCCGTGCTTCTGCTCGCGTTCGTCGTCGACAAGATCCGCTTCCCCGAACTGGCGACCGGCCGTGCGGAGCGCAGCGCCAGCGCCGCGGGCGATCTACGCGCCCTCCTCGGCCGCCGCGAATTCAGGTTCGCGTGCCTGGCCTTGTTCTGCGCGATTTTCGCCCAGGCGACCACCTGGGGTTCGACCTTCGTCTACGTCCCCCAGGAGGTACCCCAGAGCGTCGCTCAGGCGCTCGACATGTTCCTCCTGAGCTGCATTCTGTGCGGCGTCGGCCGGTTCACCGGCACGGCGCTCATGGGACGAATCGAGCCGGCGCGATTGCTCACTTTGTGCATCGCGATCAGCGCGGCGTTGATCGTTCCGGTCGTCTGGCTGGGCGGCGCGACCGGTGTCGCGTGCCTCGTCTCGACCAGCCTTTTCATGTCGATCGCCTACCCTACGATCTTCGCCAGCGCCATTCGCGGTCTTGGCCCGCAGACGAAAATCGCTTCGGGCCTGCTGGTGACCGCGGCCGGCATCGCTTCCGCGGCATTTCCCTTCATCCTGGAACGTGTCGACGGCGCGTGGGGAAACCGGGCGATGCTGTTCCTGACGATCCCCTGCTTCGCCGTGCTCGTCGCGTATCTGCGAACCGTGCGGCGCGACGCATAGCTGGTCCGGCGGACGCTACTCCGCAATTTCGAGTCTGCGCGCCAGCCACGGCGTGAAAGGCGGCGCCAGGACGAGCGTCAGCAGGAACACCCACATCCCGATTTCGACCAGCCCTTCGACCGGCACGGTGACGCGCGCCACCGCGGTGACGAGGAGCACCGCCGGAATCGCGCCGGTTTCGCGGACGAAGGAGATGAACAGCAATTCCCGCAGGTTCAGTCCGCGCTCGCTGCCGCGAATGAACCAGTAGCCGCCGAGCATGAAGAAGACCATCGCCGGGCGCAGGACGAACATGAACACCAGCGCCACTGCGATGCCCACCGGCGCGTAGGCGATGAGCGCATTGACATCCACCAGCGCCCCCAAGAGCACGAAGATCACCGGCTTGGCGATTCCGTCGATGACCTGGAACAGGAAGCGCTCGGTCGCCGCCATGTGTTCCTGGGCATGGAACAAGAGCCCGGCCACGAACGCGGCCAGGAACCCGCTGCCCTCGAACAGCGAGGCGCCTACGAAGACGAGGATCGGTGTGGCGACGAAATAAACGTGGTCCGCTCCGAAACTCTCGTTATGGCGGCGCTTCATCCGGCTCAGGAGCCACAGCATGGCGTAGCCGAATACGCCGAACAGTGCGCCGTAGGCCGACTGGGTGCCGAGGAATTGCAGCGTCTCCCGCGACGCCAGGCTCTGGTAGGCCGCGACCAGCGCGATCGTTGCGAGCGGCAACTTCAGGAACGTCGTGGTGAGCAGCGTGCCCACGACGTCGTTCAACGCGCTTTCGGCGATCACGATGTCCTTGGCGGCGCGCCGCCTGAAGCGGACCTGCTGAAGCAGCGGAATGATCGCCGCCGGATCGGTCGACGCCAGGATCGCGCCCAACAGCACGACGGTGGCCGTGGGCACCGCGAAACCCATTGCGCCGGTCGCGGTACCGACAACCCAGGACAGCGCCAGGCCGGTGATGACCACGCCCGGAACGGCCAGCAAGGCGATCTTGACGAAAAGCCGGATGAAGCTGCGCAGCGGCATCTCGAGGCCGCCCCCGAACAGGATCACTGCGGCGCTTCCGGTCACCAGAGCAGCGAGCACGTTCGAGTCGGCCACAATCGGTGCGAACAGGGCCTTCCCGGCAATCCCGAGCGCAATGGCCACGACGAACGAGGGAATGGGCGTCTTCCACGCCGCGTAAAAGCTGGTGAAGCTGCAATACCCGAACAGGACAAGCGCGGCGAGCGTCGGTGCGGTCGGAGCATCGTCGAGTTCGGAAAGCCGGTGCAGGATTTCCGTGCCCCAGATATTCGAAGCCGCCGCCAGCACCCCCACCGAAACGACAAGCCAGACATACGGCGCCACGCGCCGGCCCGTTGTCTGCTCAGACCTGTCCTCTTCGACCTTCGTGTGTGGCATGTCTCTCCCCCGCATCCGGCCCCGGAATTTGCCAAACACCGGCGGGTTACGCCAGTGGCGGCATGCGCCTCAGCGATGCGAGGCCGGCGTCCGGCTGCGCATATCCGCGAGGTAGTCGCGCAAGAGCACGAAGCGATAACCCCTTGCCTCAAGCCCCTCGACCACGCGCGGCAACGCTTCCGCCGAGTGCCAGCCGCGTCCGTTGATGTGGTAGATCAGGATGTCGCCCGGCTTCACGCTCTCCAGGGTTTCGCGCACGATCTTGTTGGCATTCTCGCTGCGATCCGGATCGCCGACCTCCCAACGATAATGCACGACCCGGAAGCCGAGCGCCTCGACGTCGGCCAGCGTGCGGGCATTGTAGGTGATCGCCGGGAAACGGAAGAACGCCGTGCCGCGCCCGGTGAGCCGGGCGATTTCCG
>DATKOE010000108.1:0-14701 GCA_035524815.1 Rhizomicrobium sp. | reverse complement strand
GGCATGTAATTGGCCGAGCCGAACAGGCGGTCCTGAACGATGAAGTGGCTCATCAGCCATTTGACCCAGTCGGGCGGCAGGTACTGGTTGACCGCGGGAGCGGGACCGTTGATGTCGCACGCCGTGATCGAACGGCCGTTGGCTTCCGCCGCGGAGTAGTACTTGTTCGAAATCTGATCGAGCGTGTAGGTCGCGTTCAGACCGAGTTCGTTGGCCCACGGCTTCCACTTCTGGAAGCGGCCGCTGATCTCCCAGGCATCGCCCTGCAACGTGCAGGTGGTCACGGCGTTCGAGCCGTCGAGCCGGCGCACCGCCACGCCGAACAGCTTGTCCGCAGGATTCATCGCCCGTACGCTGACCTCGGCGACGGGCGCCTCATAGGTCAATCGCGAGTAGCTTTGAATGTTCAGCCCGACGAGCCCGGCGGCCAGTCCGGCGATTGCAACCGCGCCGCCGCCGCCCAGGCCCAGGCCGCCTCTGGCCACGCTGCCGCGGAAGAGATGTCCAAAACCGCCGAGGAAAAAGAGAAAGCCGAGCACCGCGACAATGAGCGGAGCCACCACCAGAACCGTACCCATCCAACACCCCCCTTACGAGGTGACCAGCCTAATCATGGCAATAGGGTATCGTCCAGTTGGCGCTTCAATTGTGGCAAAACCCGATCCCCGCCGGGCGGAACCGGCGGGAACCGCAAAAAAACATGCTTAAGAGACGTTCGGCCGGCCGACGCTGACGTAGGTGAAGCCTGCCGCCGCCATCGTCTCGGGCCTGTAGATGTTGCGCAGGTCGATCATCAGCGGCCGTTTGAGCAGCGTCTTCACGCGCGCCAGATCGAGGGCGCGGAACTGGTTCCACTCCGTCAGGATGACCACGCCGTCGGCGCCGTCGATGGCGTCGTAGGAGTCGGCGCACATGTCCAGATCGAGGCGCCGCTTGGCCTCCTTGCCGCCTTCCGGATCGAAGGCGCGGATCTTCGCGCCTTTTTCCAGCAGATACGGGACGATCACCAGGCTGGGCGCATCGCGCATGTCGTCGGTGTTCGGCTTGAACGTCAGGCCGAGGATCGCGACGGTCTTGCCCGCCAGCCCGCCGAAGATGTGCTCGATCCTCTCCGCCATTTCGCGCTTGCGCGCATCGTTGACCGCCACGACCGCTTCGATGACGCGCGTCGGCGCGCCGTACTCCTGAGCCGTCTTGAGCAGCGCCAGTGTGTCTTTCGGGAAGCACGAACCGCCGAAGCCGGGCCCTGCATGAAGGAATTTCGAGCCGATGCGGCCGTCGAGTCCCATGCCGCGCGCGACATCCTGGACGTTGGCGCCGACCTTCTCGCACAAGTTCGCCACTTCGTTGATGAACGTGATTTTCGCGGCCAGGAAGGCATTCGACGCGTATTTGATGAGCTCGGAGCTTTCGCAGCTCGTGAACAGGATCGGCGTCTCGTTCAAATAGAGCGGGCGATAGATTTCCCGCATCACGGCGCGGGCGCGGTCGGTGCCGCAGCCCACGACCACGCGGTCGGGACGGCGGAAGTCCTCGATGGCCGAACCCTCGCGCAGGAATTCGGGATTGGAGGCCACGTCGAACTGCGCATCGGGGCGCACCTTGCGGATGATCTCGGCGACCTTGGCGTTGGTGCCGACCGGGACGGTCGACTTGGTGACGACCACCATGTAGCCGTCGAGATGGCGGGCGATCTCTTCCGCAGCCGCGAACACGTAGCTCAAGTCGGCGTGGCCGTCGCCGCGGCGGCTGGGGGTCCCCACCGCGATGAACACCGCGTCGGCACCGGGCATGGCGGCCTTCAGTTCGGTCTCGAACGAGAGCCGCCCCGCTTTGGAATTGGTCGAAACTACTTCGTCCAGCCCGGGCTCGAAGATCGGGATAATGCCCTTTTTCAGTCCCTCGATCTTGGCGACATCCGTATCGACGCAGACCACCTCGTGGCCGAATTCCGACAGGCACGCTCCGGAAACCAATCCGACATAGCCCGAGCCGATCATCACAATCCGCATGTCTCGCCCTCAGCGCTCTAATCCGGACCGGTTGTGCCCTGCCGCGCCGTCATGTGCAACAGCCCCCGGCATCGCACCGGCGCCGCGGATGGTCACGAATCTTTTCATATTCTTTGACCAAAAAGAGGTAATGTCGGCCCGTCCCCCGGCTTGCGAGCACATGATCGACGTTTGCGATCTCGTTTACGAATATCCCACCACGCGCGCGCTGAAGGGCATCTCCCTTCACGTCGATCCGCAGACGATCACCGCGCTGGTGGGGCCGAACGGCGCGGGAAAGACCACGCTTCTGCGCTGCCTGGCGGCGCTGGAGGACCCGTATTCCGGAACCGTCACGGTCGAAGGGCATGACACCCGCAGCGAGCCGCGCGCCATTCACTCGCTTCTGGGGTATCTGCCGGATTTCTACGGCCTCTACGATTCCCTCAGCGTGAGGCGCGTACTGTCATATGCAGCCCGATCGCGCGGCATCTCTCCCGCCCTGACCTCCGCCGCCGTGGAAAAAGCCGCCTGGCGCGTGGGCCTCATGGACCGGCTGGACCGCAAGGCGGGCGAACTGTCGCGCGGCTTGCGCCAGCGGCTTGCCATCGGCCAGTCGATCGTTCACGAACCGAAGGTCCTGCTCCTCGACGAGCCCGCCGCCGGTCTCGATCCGCAGGCGCGGCGCGACCTTTCCGGGCTCTTGATCGGCTTGAGAGAGAACGGGATGACGCTGGTCGTTTCCTCGCACATCCTGGCCGAACTCGAAGACTATTGCTCCGAGATGATCATCATCGAGGACGGCCGCATCGTCGGCGGCCAGGCCGTCAAGGTTAAGGACGTCGAGCGCCCGCGCTACATGCTCGAAATCGCCACCGCCCGCAGCGATCTGCGCGAGTTCCTGGAGGCGAGGGCGGGTGTGGACGTGATCGAGGCCGACCAGTATCACGCCCTGTTCACGCACACCAAGAACGCCGCCGCGCGCGCCCGGCTCATCCGCGATCTGTTGGCGGCCGGCTTCGAAGTGTCCAGCTTCGGCGAATCCACGCGGGCGCTCGAATCCACCTATTTCAGCCAGGTGGGGAAACGATGAACCCCGAATTCCAACGCAACGTCTGGCTGGAGCTGACCCCGGGTCGGATGATCGTGATGGTCGCCGTGCTCGCGCTCGCGTTCTTCGCGGCCGCGCTTACGGGCGGCGGCTTGATGAGCCCAGGCGGCATGGCGCGTTGGGGCTATTACATCATCGTGGTCATCTGGGGCACGCGCAACGCGGCACGCGCGGTCGTGGGCGAGATTCGCGACCGCACCTGGGACGGCCAGCGGCTCTCCTCGCTGTCGGCCGGTACGATGATGTGGGGCAAGCTGTTCGGCTCCACGATCTTCAACTGGTTCGGCGGCGCGATCTGCCTGGCGGTAGTCCTGGCCGAGGAGGTGGTTCGCAGCGGCATCGCGCCAGCGTTGGTGCATCTGGGTTACTACCTCGCGCTCGGCGTGATCGCCCAATCGGCAAGCCTGCTCGCCAGCCTGATCGCCATCGGGCGCCGCCAGGGCCGCTTGCAGTTCGAGATATTCCTCTATCAGGCGGCAGGGCTTGCCGCCGCCGTGATTGTATGGGCGATTGCGGATCCCTCCGGCGTCTCGTTCAGCGGTCTTCCGCGGTCCGACACCATCGTGTGGTGGGGCCTGCCCGTGCCTTCCCAGCCGTTCCTGCTCGTTTCGCTCGTGGCGTTCGCGGCGTGGATGCTCACCGGCTGCTACCGCCTGATGCGGCTCGAGCTCAAGATGCGCAACGGGCCGTATGTATGGCTCGGATTCCTGCTTTTCATCGGCGTTTACGTGGCCGGCTTCGACGCGTGGCTTTCCTCCAACACCTCGCTCGCGCAGCTGGACGCGCCGGCGCGGCGGCTGTTCCTGGCGGCCACGACCTACGTCGCGCTCGGCTATGTGATGGCCATTCTCGAGGCCAAGGATCGGGTGCGCTACCGCTGGCTCGGCGCCGAACTCGCGCGGCTTCACCTCGGCAGGGCGTTTGCCGGCTTTCAGGGCTGGATGATGTCCTACCTCGCCGCAGCGATCCTGGCCGCGGCCCTGCTGGCGCGCTTGGGCGTCACGGGCCTCTTCCAGGAGCAGGCGATCGTGGCCGCGATGCTCGGCTTCTTCACCCGCGACATCGCCATCATCGTGCTGATGAACATGCTCTGGCACCGGCGCGGCGGCGACTTCGCGGCGATTGCGGTGCTCGTCCTGCTTTACGGCCTGCTGCCCTCGATCTTCGGCAGCCTTCACCTCGCGGCCGGCGAAATGCTGTTCGCGCCGCGCGCCGCCGATCCCGCCTGGCTGTCGCCGCTTGTCGCCTGGACGGAAGCCGTGCTTGCCGCGGTGCTCGCCATAGTCATGATCGCTCTGCCGGAAGAACGCGCGAGCCCGGAATTCAACCGGCCCTGAGATAGCGCGCGGCTTCGTCCCGCCCGAACAGATAGAGCAGGATCCGCAGCGGTTCACCGCGCGCGCCTTTCAGCTCCGGATCGCGCGACAAGATGAGTGCGGCGTCGTCGCGCGCAGCCGCCAGCAGGCCGCCGTGCACGGCGACATCGGCCATGCGGAATTCGAGCCGGCCGCTCTGGCGGGTGCCGAGCAATTCGCCGGGGCCGCGCAGGCGCAAGTCCTCTTCCGCGATCACGAAGCCGTCGTCGGTGTTGCGCAGCGTGGAAATCCGCGCCTTGGCGGTTTCGCCGAGCGGCGTCTGATAGACCAGAAGGCAGGTCGATCTGGCGCTGCCGCGCCCGACGCGTCCGCGCAACTGGTGGAGCTGGGCGAGGCCGAAGCGTTCGGCGTGCTCGACCACCATGATGGTGGCTTCCGGCACGTCGACGCCCACTTCGATCACCGTGGTGGCGACGAGAACGGAGATTTCGCCCGCCTTGAACTTCTCCATCGCACCGTCGCGCTCGGCGGACTTCATCCTGCCGTGCACGAGTCCTACGGCTGGCCCGAGCACCTTGCGCAACTCCTCCGCGCGTTCCTCGGCGGCGGCGAGATCGATCTTCTCGGATTCCTCGACCAGCGGGCACACCCAATAGGCCCGCGCCCCGCGCGCGATCGCCTCGCGCAGGTGCTCGACGACTTCTTCGAGGCGCGAAGCGGGAAGCGCGCGCGTTTCCACCCTCTGGCGTCCCGGCGGACGGCCGTAGAGGCGCGACACGTCCATGTCGCCGTAGGCCGTAAGCGCCAGGGTGCGCGGGATCGGAGTCGCGGTCATCACCAGCACGTCGGCGATTCGGTCGCCCTTGGCCTGCAAGCTGAGGCGCTGGTGCACGCCGAAGCGATGCTGCTCGTCCACGACCACCAGTCCGAGGTCCCTGAACGTGACGTCTTCGGAGAACAGCGCATGCGTTCCGGCGAGAATGTCGATTTCGCCGTTTTCCAGGGCTTGCAGGATCGCCTCGCGCGAGGGACCTTTTTCGCGGCCGGTGAGCAACGCCATGCGGACGCCCGCGGCGTTGGCGAGCGGTTCGAGCGCGGCCATGTGCTGGCGCGCGAGGATTTCAGTGGGCGCCATCAGCGCGCCCTGGGCCCCGGCTTCCACCGCGTCGAGCAGCGCCATCATCGCCACCACGGTCTTGCCCGAGCCGACATCCCCCTGCAGCAGCCGCAGCATGCGGGCGGGCGAGGCCATGTCGGTCTCGATTTCCTCCAACGCTTGGATTTGGGCCGGCGTGAGCGTGAACGCGAGCGCGGAGAGCGCCTTCGCCTTCAGCCTGCCTTCGCTTTTCAGCACGCGGCCTTTGTTGACGGCGCGCATGTGACGGCGAATGAGCATCAAGGCGAGCTGGTTGGCGAGCAGTTCGTCATAGGCCAAGCGCTGGCGCGCCGGCGTTCCGGGATCAAGATCGCCTTCGTGCTCGGGCGCATGCGCCGCACGCAGCGCTTCGCCGAAGCTGGGCCAGCCGCGCGCCTCCAGCCAGGTCTCGTCCTGCCATTCGGGCAGGGCGGGCACCTTTTCCAGCGCGCCGCGGATCGCCTTGACGAGCACCTTGCCCGGCAGGTTCTCGGTCAGGGCATAGACCGGCTCGTGCAGCGGAAAATTCTCGCCCGCCTCCACGACGTAATCGGGATGGGGCATCTGCAGGCGGTCGTTGAAGCGTTCGATCCGTCCGCTGACGATCCGCCTGCCGCCGGCCGGCAGGGTCTTGTTCAGCCAGTCGGGATGGGCGTGGAAGAAGACGAGTTCGATCATCCCCGTGTCGTCGGAACAGCGCACGCGGTAGGGCTGCTGCTTCACGCGCGGCGCAAGGTGGTCGAGCACGTGGACGGTGACGGTGGCGATCCGCCCTTCCTCGGCGTTGACGAGCTTGGGCCGGTAGGAGCGATCCACCACGCCTGTCGGCAGGTCGAAGACGAGATCGACCAACCGCGGGCCGGCAACCTGGGCGATCAGTTTCTCCAGCCGCGGCCCCACGCCCGCAAGCGAGCGGGTCTCGGCGAACAGGGGAAACAGAATCGCAGGGCGCATTGGGAAGAAGATAGTCGGCAACGAAAATGCCCCATAGGACGGCACCTCGTTAATTTTTCAATCCGCCCGCTTAGTTTTCCAATCTTGACGAAGCTGCTCGGTTTGAGCTATTTAATTTTCCAATCTGCGGGAATGATTTTCCAATGGCTAGACCAAGAAACCAGGAACTCCGAGAATTCCTGTTGGGCACTCTCGCGCATAGCCCAGCGAACGTCGCCGTGAACGCTGCGAAGAGGTTCGGCATTTCACGGGCATCAGTGAATGGATATCTGCGCGCGCTCGTCGACGAAGGGCTTATCGAGGCGACGGGGAGGACCAATGCTAGATCGTATCGGCTGAAAGCTCTGGACACTTACGAAGAAACGTTCCCGATAAGTCCGGAACTAAAGGAGGACGTTGTTCTTCGCGAACGTGTTTCACCGCATCTGCGGAATCTCCCCGGAAATGTTGAGCACATCTGCGACTACGGTTTCACAGAAATGCTCAACAATGCGATCGAACATTCAGAGGGAACACTCTGCAAGATTCGTCTTTCACGAAACTATTCAATTGTTTCTCTTGACTTGATCGACAACGGCGTAGGGATCTTCAACAAAATCGCCCGAGAGTGCCACCTTGCCGACAAGCGTCAAGCCATTCTCGAATTGTCGAAAGGCAAACTCACTACGGACAGTAGAAATCATAGCGGCGAAGGCATTTTCTTCACATCGCGTATGTTTGACAGCTTTTCGATCATGTCGGGCGAACTGCGCTACGGGCGAACCAAACAAGACAATGATGAATGGCTCGTCGAGTCGTCATTGCAGAAGCGGCTCGCCGCAATGCAATTAGGAGAGGAGTTTGCACGAGGTACTTGGGTGGCGATGAAGATTCCTACGAACGCCAAGCAGACCGCCAAGGAAGTATTCGATGAGTTCGTGGACGATGACGCCCGCTTTTCTCGAACGCATGTGCCGCTCACTCTCGCGAAATACGAGGGCGAGAATCTGGTTTCGCGGTCGCAGGCCCGCCGACTGCTCGAGAGGGTCGACAGATTTTCGGAAGTCATGCTTGACTTTCGCGGTATTGCCGAAATCGGTCAGGCGTTCGCGGACGAGATATTTCGTGTCTGGGCACGCGAACACCCTCGCGTGAAAATAGTGCCGGAAAATGCTTCGCCGGGCGTGGAACGAATGATCAGGCATGCATCGGCGAATGCGGCAGAGGACAGCGCCGCCGCTGCTGCGTCGAAATCTTCCAGCAAGTCGTGATGCGACCTACTGGTCGCGATTGACGGTCGGCGCTATATTTTGCGCATGACGACTGATCGAAACGGTGGCTCTTCGGAGGCCCGCCGCAAACGGCTATTGTTCCGGTGTCAGCGCCGGGGGTTCAAGGAGGTCGATCTGATCTTCGGGACCTTCGCCGCGCGCGAACTGGACAGCCTCGACGAAACCGGCCTTCGCGAACTCGAAGCGCTGCTCGATGCCCCCGACCAGGACGTGTTCGCGTGGCTCACCGGCGCGCTGCCTCTGCCCGCGGCCTACGACACACCGACCTTCGCCCGCCTCAAGGCGTTGTGCTCGCGCCGGAGTCCCACGTGGAACGTGTGAACTACATCGCCCGCAGCGAAGGGCGCCTCGCGGTCACCGGCGCACCGGAAGGCTTCGATGCCTGGCTGGCGGCCCAGGCCGCCTTGAGCCTCGGCGGGCTGGTCGTGTTCGTGGCCAACGACGGCGTGCGGGCCAGCGAAGCCGCTGACACGATCCGGTTTTTCGCGCCGGGCCTTCCGGTGATGATGCTGCCGGCCTGGGACTGTCTGCCCTACGACCGCATGTCGCCCAGCCCGGATATCGAGAGCCACCGCCTCGCGACGCTGGCGCGGCTGGCCCGCCGCGGCAAGGACGCTCCGCCCGCCGTCGTCGTGACGACCGTCAACGCGATTCTCCAACGCGTGCCGCCGCGCGAGAACATTCTGGGGGCGACCTTCGCCGCCAAGGTGGGCGATTCCGTCAGCCACGAGGACCTCTCGCGGTTCCTCGCCAACAACGGCTACGTCCGCGTTGGGACGGTGCGCGAGCCGGGCGACTTCGCATTGCGTGGTGGCATCGTCGACTTGTGGCCGCCGGGCTTCGAGCCGCTGCGCCTGGATTTCTTCGGCGACCGTCTGGATGCCATCCGCACCTTCGACGCGGAGACCCAGCTTTCCTCGGGCGAGGTCAAGCGCATCGAGTTGTTGCCCGCCAGCGAAGTGCCGCTGGACGAGGCATCGGTGAGCCGCTTCCGCTCCGGTTACGTGGCTGCGTTCGGGCCCGCCGTGGACGATCCGCTCTACGAGAGCGTCAGCGCGGCGCGCAAGGCGCAGGGGATGGAGCACTGGCTGCCGCTGTTCTATCCCAGGCTCGAGACGCTGTTCGATTTCGTGCCGCGGGCCTTGTTCCTTTTGGCGCATCACGTCGACGAGGCGAAAAAGGCGCGCTTCGAACTCATCTCCGATTATTTCGAGACCCGGCGGCAATTCCTGAAGGACGAAGTCGCCAAGACCGGCGCGCTGAAGGCCCCGCCCTACAAGCCGCTCAAGCCCGAAGCCTTGTATCTCACATCGGAAGAATGGAACGCCGCACTGGCCCGCCAACCGGTGCGCGACCTGTCGCCGTTCCAGGCGCCGGAATCGATGCGCTCCGTCGATGGGGGCGGCAAGCTGGGCCGCGACTTCGCGCCGGAGCGCGCCCAGGGCAAGGTGAACGTGTTCGAGGCCGCGGCCGGTCACGCTCGCGACCTGCAAGCCGCGAAAAAACGCGTGGTGTTTGCGGCCTGGAGCGAAGGCTCGGCCGAGCGCATGGGCGGGGTGCTCTCCGATCACGGCCTTGCCGTGATCCGCCGCGTCGAGAACTGGCCCGACGCACAGAAGATGGATGCCAAGGCGGTGGGTCTTGCCGTGCTCGGCATCGAGCACGGATTCGAAGGGCCGGATTTCGCCGTCATAGCCGAGCAGGACATCCTCGGCGACCGCATGGTGGCCCATCGCCGTCCCAAGCGGGCGCAGAATTTCCTGTCCGAGGCCTCCGCACTTACGCCGGGCGATCTCGTCACCCACATCGAGCACGGCGTCGGACGATATACCGGCTTGAAGACCATCGAGGTCACCGGCGCGCCGCACGACTGCCTGGAGCTGCAATACGACGGCGGCAAGCTGTTCCTGCCGGTCGAGAACATCGAGTTGCTCACGCGCTATGGCGCCGAAGACGGCGCGGCGCCGCTCGATCGCCTGGGTGGGGTGGGCTGGCAGCAGCGCAAGGCCAAGGCCCGCCAGCGCGTGCGGGAGATCGCGGGCGAACTCATCCGCATCGCCGCCGCGCGCGAACTCAAGCATCTGCCGGAGGTCGGTCCGCCCGAGGGGCTCTACGACGAATTCTGCGCGCGGTTTCAGTATCAGGAGACCGAGGACCAGGAGAGGGCGATCGCCGAAACCATCGAGGATCTGGCCAAGGGCCGGCCGATGGATCGGCTGGTGTGCGGCGACGTGGGCTTCGGCAAGACCGAAGTGGCGTTGCGCACCGCGTTCGTCGCGGCGATGAGCGGCAGCCAGGTTGCCGTGGTCGTGCCCACCACGCTGCTGGCGCGCCAGCATTATCAGACCTTCTCCGAGCGCTTTGCGGGCTCTCCGGTGAAGGTACGCCAGCTCTCGCGCTTCGTCGATGCAAGGGAAGTGAAGGAAACCAAGGCGGCGATGGCGGCGGGCGACGTCGACATCGTCATCGGCACGCACGCGCTGCTGGCCAAGAACATCGAATTCCGCAATCTCGGCCTCGTCGTCGTCGACGAGGAGCAGCATTTCGGCGTGGCGCACAAGGAGAAGCTCAAGGCGCTCAAGGCGGACGTCCACGTGCTGACGCTGACCGCGACCCCCATTCCGCGCACGCTGCAACTGGCGCTGTCGGGCGTGCGCGACCTGTCGCTGATTACGACCCCGCCTATCGATCGCCTCGCGGTGCGCACCTTCGTGACGCCGTTCGATCCCCTCGTGATTCGCGAGGCGCTGCTGCGCGAGCATTATCGCGGCGGCCAGAGCTTCTACGTGGCGCCGCGCATCGCCGACCTCGGCGAGGCGCAGGCCTTCATCAAGGAGAACGTGCCCGAGGTGAAGGCGGCGGTGGCGCACGGCCAGATGTCGGCCGCGCATCTCGAAGACGTGATGACCAACTTCTACGACCGCAAGATCGACGTGCTCGTCTCCACCAACATCGTCGAATCCGGGCTCGACATTCCGAGCGCCAACACGCTGGTGGTGCACCGCGCCGACATGTTCGGACTGTCGCAGCTCTATCAGCTTCGCGGGCGCATCGGCCGCTCCAAGCAGCGCGCCTACGCGTACCTCACCACGCCCGTCGACCGCACGTTGACCGAAACCGCCACGCGCCGCCTCGAAGTGCTGCAATCGCTCGACCAGCTGGGCGCGGGATTCACGGTGGCGAGCCACGACATGGACATCCGCGGCGCCGGAAATCTGCTGGGCGAGGAGCAATCCGGCCATGTCAAGGAAGTCGGCATCGAGCTTTACCAGGAGATGCTGGAAGAGGCGGTTTCCCAGCTTCGCGCCGGCGGCGAGGCGCAGGAAACCGCCGAACAGTGGTCGCCACAGATCAACATCGGCGCCGCAGTGCTCATTCCGGAAAGCTACGTGCCCGACCTAAACGTGCGCATGGCGCTGTACCGTCGGCTGGCCGGTATCGAAACCCGCGAGGAGATCGACCGCTTCGCCGCCGAACTGATCGACCGGTTCGGTCCGTTGCCGGACGAGGTCAGGCACCTGTTCGAGATCGTCGCCATCAAGCAGCTTTGCCGCGCAGCGTCGGTGGAGCGCGTCGAAGCGGGGCCGAAGGGCGGCGTCATCGCCTTCCGCAACAACACCTTCGCCAATCCGATGGCGCTGGTGCGCCTCATCAACGAGCACTCCGGCACCATGAAAGTGCGCCCCGACCAAAGGGTGGTGATCGTGCGCGAATGGCCCACGCCCGAAGCGAGGCTCAAGGGCGTGCAGGCGGTGCTTACCGCGATATCCAAGCTAGCCAAGGCGGCGTAACCGATCGGCCGCCCCGCCAAAGCAGCCGTCCGTGAATGGCCCAAAACTCGCCGACTGGAACATTCCCGGTTCGCCAAAAAAGTAGGACTTTCTCTTGGGGCCACATCTTCATCGCTGTATGCGCGCGCATTCTGCTGATCTGTGAAACACGACTTCTTCAACGGACAGGGCCCCTCAAGGCGTCCTAGTTGGAATATTCTCACTCAGAGTGGTCTAGGGAATTGAGAGTGCGCCAGCTTCTCACGACCCTGGAAACCATCACGCCCTTGGGCAATAATCACGTGGTCAGGCGCCCACCGTGGATGTTCGGCCAACTCGGTGTTGGAGCGCGAGTGCCGTGCGTGGCGCACAGAGGAACGCGATCAAAGAAGAAGGCAGACGAAAAACGCGACGATGCAAGAGCACGAATGCCAGTCAAACGTCTCCGCCGGCAAGATCCACGTTCTTGGCCTTGATCCGATAAAGGAGAAACTCGGGGACAAGTGGAAACGGCTTTCCGGCCTCGTACACAAGTTGTTCGAGACTGCGATCAAGGACGCCCAAAGTCCATCGGATCAATATGTGGTCTTGGACGAATTGTCGTACGCTTTGGTATTTCACGATCTGTCTTTTGAAGAGGCGGACCGCATTTGTGCATCGATATCGACGAAAGTCTGCAAAGCGCTGTTTGGTGAGCAGATCGACGAGGTTTCGGTTCGCAGCGTCGTTTCCGCCATCAAGAATCCGCCGCTGAAGGAAGACAAGCTCGATATCGGCTGGATCGAGGACGTGCTTGAGCGCTCCGGTAGCGAGACCATTTATGCGCAAAGCGTTCAGTCGAGCTCGAAGGAGCCCGTGGCGATCGTGGAAAGGAACAAGCTGCGTCCCCAGCCTTCCGGAATTGAGCAAATCAAGAATGCGCACGATGAGCTCGGGAAATGCGGATTGCAGCTTGGCTTTTTCCCGATATGGGACTTGCATCGCGGAACAAGCAGCGCACTGAGCCTCAAGCCGTTCAGGGGCTCCGCCAATCAACCGAGGGGGATCGGCAGGTTTCCGCAGCTGGAAGGTGAGCCGCTCATCAAGATGGAAATTGCAGTGCTCAACGGGGCCAATGCCTATGCGACGAGGCTGGCCGAGGCCAATCAGATCTGCGCGGTTTTCGTTCCCGTCAGCTACAAGATGCTTTCCGGATTTCATGCCCGCATTCGCTATATCACGGCGTTGCAGGCAGTACACGCGCGGTCCTCCACGCCGCTTGTCCTGCAAATCGACGCCATTCCTAGCGGCACTCCGGCGATTCGCATCGGCGAGCTCTCCGCAATGATGAGATTTCCGAACACGAAGGTGACGCTCAAGTTTCAGTCGCTTCGTGCAATACCGGATTTTGACTTTCAACTGAGTGTCGCCAGTCTCGACGGTGTTATGCCGGCTGACTCGAATGTCAGTGTGGTCGAGAAGATCACGAGTGATTTCGTCCGCACGGCGTCATTGCAGAAGGTCACCACCTTGATTGAAGAGCTCGACACGCCTGAATCGGTCAGTCTCGCCCGGCACTGCAATGTGCGTTTTGGCATTGGCACGGCGTTGAGCATGCGATCATTCTCGGGGCTCGAGGATATTCCGAAGTTCCCGCTGTCGGAACAATCGTTATGGAAGATATAGCGTAGCCGGACGCGCGGCCGATGCCCGATGGTGCCGTCCTTCGTGTAGTCGAACCAACCGCGATTGCTGTTCTAGGCTTTATCGCGGTTCTTCCGTCTTTCGTCGGTTTCCAACTTCCGCTGGCGACAAGGGATTTGATTGCGCTGGTGCGCCTTATCAACGAGCATTCCGCCACGATGAAGGTGCGTACCGATCAGCGGTTGGTGATCGTGAGCGAATGGCCCACGCCCGAAGCGAGGCTCAAGGGCGTGCAGGCGGTGCTCACTGCGATCTGCAAGCTAGCCAAGGCGGCGTAAGGCGGGGGCAGCCCAGCCCGCCATAGCTTGCTTTCACCTCGCCCCCGAGTTCGGGGGTGGAGTAGCGCCAGCGTACGAACGTCGGCGAGCGCGTCAGCGCTCGACGGGTGAGGGGGATGTCCGCTTCGCACCGATTCGAACTTTCACCCTCCCCCACGCGGTTTGCTCGCTGCGCTCACAAACCACCCTCCTCGCGTAGGGGGAGGGTGAAAAGAGAGAGCAAGACGGATTCGCCACTCGTCCCTCGCTGCGCGGCCGCCCCCGGACCGCTCATCGCCCGTCCGGCAGCGCGCCGCGGTTGTGCCGCGCCGCGGTTTGGGTAGATTGACGGTTCCTGAAGGGGGGCACCGATGCACAACGCGCCGCTGGAAGTTCACGAACAGACCGAGCATGTGACCGAACATCATGGCGAGCATCATGATCCGCTCGTCTCGCGCATCGCGATCCTGATTGCCTTCCTGGCGGTGTTCACGGCGGTGTCGAGCAACCTGGAAACGATGGAGGGCGAGAAGGCGCTCGCCGCGTCGACCGAAGCCACGCTGCAGCAGGACATGGCGACCGACGCCTGGGGCGAATACCAGGCCGACAGCCTCAAGCGGCACCTCTATACGATTTCGGCGGCGGCCTATCCCGCGCTCGCGGAGCAGTATTCCAAGGTCGCCAAGGAGCAGAGAACGACCCAGGACGAAGTCCGCTTGCGCGCCGAGGCCGCCGAGACGGAGCGCTCCCGCCTGCTTGCGGAAAGCCGCGAACATGAAAACCGCAACATCTGGCTCAGGGTGTCGGCGACCCTGTTCGAGATCGCCATCGCGCTGGGCACGGTTTCGATCGTCACGCGGCGGCAATGGCTGACGGCCGGCTCGGCGCTGCTGGGCGCTGTGGGGCTGGTCCTGCTTGCAGTTCCGTATGTTTAACGGCGGCTGTTTCAGCCCGGTCCGGGGCCACTTGGTCGCAGGCAGGGAGTCACAACTCCGGCCGGGTCGCGGCTTGCCTTCGGCCGGCCGCGCGGCGACAGTTCGCCCGCGTCTACAAGGATTCAAGCCTTGAGCAACGACAGCGCCCCCGCAACGCCGCTGGAAATCTTTCACGCCGAAAACAGGACCAAGACCGGATTCATCGGCCACCCGTGGGGTCTGGCCTGGCTTTCGGCGTCGGAATTCTGGGAGCGCTTCTGCTACTACGGCATGCAGGC
>DATKOE010000107.1:0-2657 GCA_035524815.1 Rhizomicrobium sp. | reverse complement strand
CGGATTCAGGATGTCGTCCGGGTCGAGCGCCCGCTTGATGGCGCGCATGGCGTCCAGCGCTGCGTCGCCGTGTTCCTTGGCCATGTACTTGCGCTTGCCCATGCCGACACCGTGCTCGCCGGTGCAGGTGCCTTCCATGCGCAGTGCCCGTTCGACCAGGCGGTTGGAGAAGGCGCGGGCACGCTCGTTTTCCGCGGCATCGTTGGGGTCGGCGAGCAGCAGCAGGTGGAAGTTGCCGTCGCCGACGTGGCCGACCAGCGGCGCGATGAGTTTGCTGTCGGCGATATCGGCCACCGTCTCGGCGATGCAGTCGGCCAGCCGCGAGATGGGCACGCAGACGTCGGTGGTCAGCGAGCGCGAGCCCGGTCGCAGGCCGATGCAGGCGTAGTAGGCGTCGTGGCGCGCCTGCCAGAGGCGCGAGCGGTCCTCGGGCCGCGTCGCCCAGTCGAAGTCCTGGCCGCCGTGGTCGGCGGCGATCTCCTGCACCGTCTTCGCCTGTTCCTCGACACCGGCCGGCGAGCCGTGGAATTCGAAGAACAGCGTCGGCGCGGTGCGCAAGCTGGTCTTGCTGTGGCGGTTGATGGCGGTGATGCCCAGGGCGTCCACCAGTTCGATGCGGGCGATGGGCACGCCGAGCTGGATGGTGGCGATGACGGTCTTCACGGCATCGTGGATGGTCGGGAAGCAGCACACCGCCGCCGAGATGGCCTCGGGGATCGGGTAGAGCCGCACGGTGAGTTCGGTGATGATGCCCAGCGTGCCTTCCGAACCGATGAGCAGACGCGTCAGGTCGTAGCCGGCCGAAGACTTCTTCGCCCGGCTGCCGGCCTTGACGATGCGGCCGTCGGCCATCACGGCGGTCAGGCCCAACACATTCTCGCGCATGGTGCCGTAGCGCACGGCGTTGGTGCCCGAAGCGCGCGTCGCCGCCATGCCGCCCAGGCTGGCGTCGGCGCCCGGGTCGATGGGGAAAAAGAGGCCGGTGCCGTTCAGCGCCGCGTTGAGCGCCTTGCGCGTCACGCCCGCCTGCACGGTCGCGTCGAGGTCTTCCGGCCGCACCGCCAGCACGTTGTTCATGCCCGAGAGGTCGACGCAGATGCCGCCGCGCACCGCATGCAGGTGGCCTTCCAGCGAAGTGCCCGTGCCGTAGGCGATCACCGGCACCTTGTGCGCCGCGCAAAGGCGCACCGCGTCGGCGACGTCCTCGGTGGACAGCGCGAACACCACGCCGTCCGGCGGCTGCGGCGCGAACGAGGATTCGTCCTTGCCGTGGTGCTCGCGCACCGCGGCGGCAACCGAAAAGCGCTGGCCGAAGCGTTCGGCCAATGCCGCAGCCAGTGGTTGCGGCAGCGGCGGGCGGGTATCGGGAGCGTTCATGCGCGGATGCTACCGCGAGTTGAGAGCGCGGGGGATGGTTCAGGAAAGTCAGGCGTGGTGGTACGCCATGCAAGACGACATGCAGGGATGAAAGCGTGGTCTGTCCCCTATCGTCTCCTACTATTTTCTGCGGTGCGAGGTGGGCGGTGACTGCCCACACTGGCAACAGGCGCCCGGCACGCCTAAGCTGGAATGCCGGCCGGCCGCTCTGGTGGGCACCAGGGTGCAGCGACGACGCGGGATTGAGCGAAAGGACCTAGCCATGTTGTCCGATGCCGCCGTAACCACGATGTTGCCAGTGAAGGACATGGATCGCGCCCGGCAGTTCTACGAGGGCCGCTTGGGACTCAGGCCGGGCGGGTTCAAGCCGGACGGCAAGTTTGTCTACGTTGTAGCCGGGAGCACGCTGGCGCTGTTTCCCAAGCCCGAGGGAACGAAGGCCGATCACACGGCGATCAGCTTTCGGGTGGCCGACGTTGCGGCGACCATAGCCCAACTGAAGCAGGCTGGCGTGGTGTTCGAGGACTACGACTTTCCTGGGCTGAAGACCGTGAACCACGTATGCGTACTCGGCGCCGAGAAAGCGGCCTGGTTCAAGGATACCGAAGGCAACTACCTCTGCATTCACGAAGACTTGCCGGCGGGCTAGCTCAGTCTGTCTCCGCTTGTTTTGCTTGTTCCCTCGTGTGGCGCCATGGAGTGGTTCCCCGCCCGCGCGGAAATCAGCCCGCGCGCTGCCGCGGATCCTGGCGGTAGAAGCGCTTGAGTTGTTCGTACACCGCCGGGTATTCGTCGCGCAGGACGTCCGGCGTCTCGAAGAAGGCTTCGGACATGACGGCGAAGAATTCGGCGGGATGCTCGGCGCCGTAGGGATCGAGGAAGGTGTCTTCGCCGCTGTCGACGCGGGCGCAGAAGTCGTCAAAGGCCGGCTCGAAGGCATGGCGCCATTCTTCGCGCGACATGCCGGCGGGAAGGCGCGGGAAGCCGTCGACGGCGCCGTTCTCCATGTCGAGCTTGTGTGCGAACTCGTGGATGACCACGTTCACTCCATCCGTGTCCTCCGGATCGTCGAACCAGGAGACGAGCACCGGCCCGCCTTCCCAGGCTTCGCCCATGACTTCGTCGTCGTACTCGTGCACGACGCCGTCTTCGTCCATCACCTGGCGCGGGATGACGAAGTCGCCGGGATAGACGACGATGCCGACCCAGCCGCGATAGTGTTCGAGCCCGAGGTTGAGCACGAGCAGGCAGGCCTGCAGCGTGATGGAAAGCTGCATTTC
>DATKOE010000106.1:0-11583 GCA_035524815.1 Rhizomicrobium sp. | reverse complement strand
GGTCAACGCCTTGCGACGATCAGGTCTTCTCGCCCAGCACGCCCTTGGTGGAGGCGAATTCGCCTTCGAGGCGTTCGTCGGGGGTGATCGCCTGGCGCAGCGCGCGCGCCAGCCCCTTGAAGCAGGTCTCGACGATGTGATGGCTGTTGCTGCCATAGACGTTCTCGACGTGCAGGCAGATGCCGGAATTCATCGCGAAAGCCTGGAACCACTCCTTGAACAGTTCGGTGTCCATCTCGCCCAGCTTCGGCGCCGGAATGGCCACGCGCCAGACGAGGTAGGGCCGCCCCGCCACGTCGAGGGCGACGCGCGTGAACGCCTCGTCCATCGGAATGCCCGCGGAACCGAAGCGCGTGATGCCGGAATAGTCGCCCAGCGCCTTCTTCACCGCCTGGCCAATGACGATGGCGGTATCCTCGCTGGTGTGGTGGAAGTCGACATGCAGGTCGCCCTGCGCCCGCACTTTCAGGTCGATCATCGCGTGGCGGCCGAAGCTTTCCAGCATGTGGTCGAGGAAGCCGATGCCGGTATCGATGTCGCATTCGCCGGCGCCGTCGAGGTCCAGCGATACGGCGATCTCGGTCTCCCGCGTCTTGCGTTCGACGGTGGCTGTGCGCATGGGCGCCTCCAGAGAGCGCGACCGGGCGAGGCGGGTACCGGCTCGCCGTCCGGGCGCGCGCAAATCAAAGCAATGAGGATTAAATAGCAAGGGCCGGACTGGCTTGAAAGACTAGCCCGGCAATTCGAAAACCTGGGTTACCGGCTCGGCCCCCGCCGTGCCCATGATCCGCAGCATCCGGGTCGCCGCGTTGGCCAGCATCACGAGGCGGGCGTTGACGTTGGCGATGGGCGGCGTGAACCAGGAGAAACCGTCGGCGTCGCGGGCGATGTTCAGCGCCTGGGCGTAGCGGCCGCGACTGTCGATCGGCCGCGGCCGCCAGCCGTCCTCGCCGAACGCCACGAAATGATTGGCGGCGCAGACCCGGCCCGCGGCAAGCTCGCGCACGGCGCAGGCATCTTCGGTGCGCTCGATCACGCAAGCCTCGCCGGTGCGCGTGCCGGTGAGCGTGAAGATCGCGGGCGCGGCGAGCGAGGTCAGTGACAGCATCGACTTGGCGGCGGCGTAGTCGCGCGCGGTTTCGAGCACCCGGCGCAACAGATGCGTGGCGGGCAGGGCCGGCGGGAAATTGAAGCGTCCGAGCAGCCAGTCTCCGATCAGTCCCGTGCCGCGTTTGCGCATCGGCGCCAGATTGACCGAGGCGGCGAAGCGTCCGGGGGCCATGCCCTGCAAGATGCCGCTGAAGCCAGGCCAGGTGACGTTGTAGAAGTCGCCCAGCTTGCCCGCCTGGCGCGCCACCACCGCCAACTCGCCCAGCCGCGGGAACGGCCAGTCGAGCACCCGGCGCAGCAGCGGGCCGTCGTCGGTCTGCCAGCCTCCGGTGGTGCAGCCCCATTCCATGCAGATGTTCAGCGTATAGGTGCCCGGCACGCCGATCGCTTCGGCGATCAGGCCGATCTCCTGGGCATAGGGGTTCTTGGATTTTTCGAGCCAGCGCCGCGAAGCTCTGTCGGCGGCCGGAAGCAGGAGCCTGGCGGCCGCGCGCGTGGCCGCGCCCAGCATCCCGGTGGCGGCATCGGCAAGCGCCCGGGCCCGCGCCCGGTGCACAAACAACAGTTCCAGCGGCGTGTATCCGCGCAGGTCGATCAGCGGTATCTTGGCCAAGGGCTGCATCCGGCTCCGTCTCACCCTATATTCGAGTCTACCATGACCAATGACAAATGGCGTTCCACCACAATTCTGTCCGTGCGCAAGAACGGCAATGTGATCGTCGCCGGCGACGGGCAAGTAACCCTCGGCACCACCGTGATGAAATCGAACGCCCGCAAGGTGCGAAGGCTCGGAAAAGGTGATGTGATTGCCGGGTTTGCGGGGGCCACGGCCGATGCCTTCGCCCTGTTCGAGCGTCTGGAATCCAAGCTGGAGCAGCACCCGGGCAACCTCGCGCGCGCCTGCGTGGAACTTGCCAAGGACTGGCGCACCGACCGCTACTTGCGGCGGCTCGAGGCCATGATGGCGGTGGCCGACGCCAAGTCCTCGCTCGTGCTTTCGGGAACCGGCGACGTGGTCGAGCCCGAGGACGGCCTCATCGGCATCGGCTCGGGCGGGCCTTATGCGCTCGCCGCCGCCCGCGCGCTGATGGGCTTCGATCTTTCCGCCGAGGAGATCGCGCAGCGCGCCATGAAAATCGCCGCCGAGATTTGCATCTACACCAACGAAAACGTCGTAATCGAAAGCCTGAAATGAGCTCCGCCTTCACCCCCCGCGAAATCGTTTCCGAACTGGACCGTTTCATCGTCGGCCAGAACGAGGCCAAGCGCGCCGTCGCCATCGCTTTGCGCAACCGCTGGCGCCGTCAGCAGCTTCCCGCCGATCTGCGCGAAGAGGTGCTGCCCAAGAACATCCTGATGATCGGGCCAACGGGCGTCGGCAAGACCGAAATCTCGCGCCGCCTGGCGCGGCTGGCGCAGGCTCCGTTCCTCAAAGTGGAAGCCACCAAGTTCACCGAAGTGGGCTATGTCGGGCGCGACGTCGAACAGATCGTGCGCGACCTTCTCGAAGTCGCCATCGCCCAGGTGCGCGAACGCCGCCGCCGCGACGTGGAGGCGCAGGCCGAAGCGCGCGCGGAAGACCGCATCCTCGATGCCCTGGTGGGTTCCGGGGCCGCGCGCGAGACTTTGCGTAAGTCGCTGCGTGCCGGCGATCTCGACAAGAGGGAGATCGAGATCGAGATGAAGGATTCCGGGGGCATGCCGAGCTTCGAAATCCCCGGCATGCCGTCGGCGCAGATTTCGATGGTCAATCTGGGCGACATCTTCGGCAAGGCGTTCGGCGGCCGCCAGAAGGCGCGGCGGGTGACCGTGGCCGAGGCGCGCGCGCCTCTCATCGGCGAGGAATCCGACAAGCTGCTCGACCAGGAGAAGATTCTGCGCGAGGCCATTACCGATACCGAACAGAACGGCATCGTTTTCCTCGACGAGATCGACAAGATCTGCGCCCGCTCCGAATTCCGCGGCGGCGGCGACGTCTCCCGCGAGGGCGTGCAGCGCGACCTGTTGCCCCTGATCGAAGGCACGACGGTCGCCACCAAGCACGGCCAGGTGAAGACCGATCACATCCTCTTCATCGCCTCGGGCGCATTCTCGGTCGCCAAACCGTCCGACCTGCTGCCCGAATTGCAGGGGCGCCTGCCGATCCGCGTCGAACTCAAGGCGCTCACCCGCGACGACATGCAGCGCATCCTCACCGAGCCCGAAGCCAGCCTGATCAAGCAATACACCGCGCTGATGCAGACCGAAGGCGTGGTGCTGGAGTTCACGCCCGACGGCATCGGCGCGATCGCCGACGTGGCGACGATGGTCAACGATTCGGTGGAGAACATCGGCGCGCGTCGGCTTCAGACGATCATGGAACGGGTGCTCGACGAGATCAGCTTCGCCGCGAGCGAGAAGCAGGGCGACAAGCTCATCGTCGACGCGGCTTACGTGAAGGCGCGGGTGGAAGACCTGGCCCGGGACCAGGATTTGTCGCGGTTTATTTTGTAGAACAGCGGCAGCCTGACGCATCGCTGCGCTGCGCACCGGCCAAAACATATGCCGAAATGTGCATATGTTGTTGACCCCGTGCGGAAATGCTGCAAGGAGTCCGCCCCTGACGATGCGCCGCCCGGGGGCGGGGCAGGTTTCACGAGGGCTCGGCATATGGCGCGTGGCAGTTATCTCTTTACCAGCGAGAGCGTTTCGGAGGGCCATCCCGACAAGGTCTGCGACCGCATCTCCGACGAAGTCGTCGACCTGTTCTTCCGCGAAGGCCCCCGCCACGGCTTCTCGCCCTGGGACCTGCGCGTCGCCTGCGAAACGCTTGCCACCACCAACCGGGTCGTGATCGCGGGCGAAACCCGCGGCCCCAAGAAGATCACTGCCGAAATGGTCGAGGCCGCCGCGCGCGAAGCGGTCAGGCAGATCGGCTACGAGCAGGAAGGCTTCCACCACACCGCCGCTATCGTGGAAGTTCTGCTGCATGCCCAGTCGCCCAACATCGCCCAGGGCGTCGATGCGGCCGGCAACAAGGACGAGGGCGCGGGCGACCAGGGCATCATGTTCGGCTATGCCTGCCGCGAAACGCCCGAACTGATGCCGGCCCCGATCCTATACAGCCACAAGATTCTCCGCCTTCTGGCGGAAGCCCGCCACGCCGGCAGGGAGCCCAAACTCGGCCCCGATGCCAAGAGCCAGATCACGCTGCGCTACGAGAACGGCAAGCCGGTGGAAGCGGTGCAGATCGTGCTGTCCACCCAGCACCTCGATGCCGAAATGACGTCCAACGACGTGCGCGCGGTGGTGGAGCCCTACATCCGCGAAGCCCTGCCCAGGGAATGGATCAACGGCGGCACGGTCTGGCACATCAATCCGACCGGCGCTTTCGTGGTCGGCGGACCCGACGGCGACTGCGGGCTCACGGGCCGCAAGATCATCGTCGACACCTATGGCGGCGCCGCCCCGCACGGCGGCGGCGCGTTTTCCGGCAAGGACCCGACCAAGGTCGACCGCTCGGCAGCCTATGCGGCGCGCTATCTCGCCAAGAACGTGGTGGCGGCAGGCCTTGCCGACCGCTGCACCATCCAGATTTCCTATGCCATCGGCATCGCCGATCCGCTGTCGGTCTATGTGAACTTGCACAACACCGGCAAGGTGGACGAAGCCAGGCTGGAAAAACTGCTGCCGGAAATCATGAGTCTGAAGCCGCGTGGCATCCGCGAGCATCTGGGGCTCAATCGGCCGATCTATGCCAAGACCTCCGCTTACGGACATTTCGGTCGCGAGCCCGAAGCCGACGGCGCATTCTCCTGGGAGAAGACCGATCTGGTCGACGCGCTGAAGCGCGCGTTCTGATAGATTGTGCTAGTTTTGCAGGGCGGGCCGGAAACCGGTCCGCCTTTGCCGCATTCGGAAAGTGCCGTGACCGAGTCGTTTCCGACGAAGCTCTATGGCCGCCGCAAAGGGCCAAAGCTCTCGGCCCACAAGGAAGACCTGCGCCGCACTCTGCTGCCGCGCCTCGCGCTTCGCATCGAGCATGGCGCGGACCCTCGCGCCTGTTTCGAAGCTGCCGACGATGTCTGGCTCGAAATCGGTTTCGGCGCCGGCGAGCATCTGCTCGCCCTGGCACGCGCCAATCCGAATGTCGGGCTGATCGGGGCGGAGCCTTACGAAGCCGGGGTCGCCAAGCTGCTTTCGCACATGGCAGACGACCCGCCGCCCAACCTCCGCGTTCACGAGGGCGATGCGCGCGACATCATTACGGCGCTGCCGGATGGGAGCCTGGGCAGAGTGTTCATCCTCTTCCCCGACCCCTGGCCGAAGACGCGCCACCACAAGCGCCGCTTCGTCCAGACCGCGATGCTCGATGATCTCGCACGGGTGATGAAACCGGGGGCGGAGCTGCGCTTCGCCAGCGACGATGCACCGTACACGGAATGGACGCTGGAGCGGGCGATGGCCCATTCCGCCTTCGCCTGGACGGCCTCGGGGCGAACGGACTGGAATGTGCGTCCGCCGGGCTGGCCGCCAACCCGCTACGAAGCCAAATCCCTGCACGGCCCGCCGGTCTATCTGCGGTTCACGAGGACTTAGCATCCCCACGCGAGGTGGAGAACGCCGCGCGCAGCCGCCCTGTTTCCGCCACGCGCAGAGGTCTAGAATGACGTCATGGACGAGGAAGAGGACAAAGGCTACCGGGTGTTTTCGTGGACCGATCTGGGGCCCATCCTGACGGCTGCGGTTTTCAGCATCATGTTCCTGGCGTGCCTGGTCTGGGTCCTGATCACCGACGACCCGTGGCACGATTTCGTGCCCAGAGCCAAGCCGCAGCAGCCGGACACCCCCGGAATTGTCAACGTCACCCTGCCGCAAAAGCACTGAGCGCAACGGAAAAACACGCACCCGGCCGCCGAGAGCGCATGACGGCTTGAAATCGGGCTTGCCCGAGGCTACATAGCGGCCATCCCGGACAACAGAATGCTGTTGTGTGGTGGTCTTAAGAGGGCCGCCGCGGCCGGGAGGGTTTAGCCATGTGGCCGGGCGCGACCCGGCCATCAAGCAGTAAGGAACCACCGCCATTCTCACGGCGATGTCGCATCTTGAGCCGATCCTGGAGCCCGTGGTGGAAGCGGCAGGCTTCCGGCTGGTGCGCCTGCGCCTGATGGGCGGCAAGAGGAAGACCCTCCAGGTGATGGCCGAGCGTGCCGACGGCACCATGAAGGTCGAGGACTGCGCCGATCTTTCGCGCGCACTGTCCGAGTTTCTGGACCGCGAGGACGTGATCGAAGGCGACTACGTGCTGGAGGTTTCATCGCCCGGCATCGACCGGCCGCTCACCAGGCTTGCCGATTTCGTCCGCTGGTCGGGACACGAGGCGAAGATCGAGCTTGCCGCCGGCATCGACGGGCGCAAGCGTTTCCGCGGGCTTCTGCTGGGTCTCGACGGCAGCGACGTCGTGATCGAGACGGGCGGGGAGCGGCTGGCGCTGCCTTTCCGCGCCGTCGCGGAGGCCAAGCTGGTGTTGACCGACAGGCTGATCGAAGAGGACTTGAAGGCGCGCAAGGGCGCCGATGCGCACGACGCGCAAAAGGAGCACTGAGATGGCAGCGATTGCCGCAAACCGCACCGAACTGTTGCAGATCGCCGATGCGGTCGCGCGCGACAAGTCGATCGACAAGGAAATCGTGATCCGCGCCATGGCCGAGGCCATGCAGCGCGCCGCCAAGGCCCGCTACGGCGGCGAGAACGACATCCGCGTCGAGATCGATCCCAAGACCGGCGAGACCCATGTCTCGCGCTACCTGAACGTGGTCGAGCTGGTCGAGAACGACAAAACCGAGATCAGCCTCGCCGATGCCCAGTCGCGCAACCCCTCGGCCATGATCGGCGACATCATCGCCGAGACGTTGCCGCCGGTCGAATTTACCCGCATCGCCGCCCAGGCCGCCAAGCAGGTGATCGTGCAGAACGTGCGCGAGGCCGAACGCGCCCGCCAGTACGAGGAATACAAGGACCGCATCGGCGAGATCATCCACGGCATTGTCAAGCGCTCGGAGTTCGGCTCGGTGGTCGTCGACCTCGGCCGCGCCGAAGGCGTGGTGCGCCGCGACGAGATGATCCCGCGCGAGAACTTCCGCACCGGCGACCGCATCCGCGCCTACATCTACGATGTGCGCAAAGAGACGCGCGGGCCGCAGATTTTCCTGTCGCGCAGCCACCCGCAGTTCATGGTCCGCCTGTTCGCCCAGGAAGTGCCGGAAATCTACGACGGCATCATCGAAATCCGCGCCGTCGCGCGCGATCCCGGTTCCCGCGCCAAGATTGCGGTGATCTCGAAGGACTCCTCCATCGATCCGGTCGGCGCCTGCGTCGGCATGCGCGGCGTGCGCGTTCAGGCCGTGGTGCAGGAACTCCAGGGCGAGCGCATCGACATCATCCCGTGGAATCCCGATCCCGCCACCTTCATCGTCAACGCGCTGGCACCGGCGGAAGTCTCCAAGGTGGTGCTGGACGAAGACGCCCACCGCGTCGAAGTGGTGGTGCCCGACGAGCAGCTCTCGCTCGCCATCGGGCGGCGCGGCCAGAACGTGCGGCTGGCTTCCCAACTCACCGGCTGGCAGATCGACATCCTGACCGAAGCCGAGGAATCGGAGCGGCGCCAGAAGGAATTCGCCGAGCGCACCAAGCTGTTCATGGAGAGCCTCGACGTCGACGAGACCGTCGCGCAGCTGCTCGCTTCCGAAGGCTTCGCCGAGATCGAGGACGTGGCCTATGTGCCGCTCAACGAACTGGCATCGGTGGAAGGTTTCGACGAGGAGACGGCGCAGGAGATGCAGCAGCGCGCGGTCGAATTCATCGAGAACCGCAACAAGGAGCTCGACGACAAGCGCCGCGCGCTCGGCGTCGAAGACGCGGTGCTGGAAGTGGAGGGGGTCACGCCCGCCATCGCCGCGGCGCTCGGCGAGCACGAGATCAAGACGCTCGAGGACCTGGCGGGCTGCGCCACCGACGATCTCATCGGCTATTACGAGACCGGCAAGGACAAGGAACGCGTGCGGGTGCCGGGCGCGATCGAGAGCTTCAACCTCACCGCCGACGATGCCAACGCCATCATCATGAAGGCGCGCGTCAAGGCGGGCTGGATCGAGGAGCCCGAGCCGGCGTCCGAGGAAGAGGCCGAAACGGGCGAAGAGGCGGCCGAACCCCAACCCGAAGCCTAAGTCCTTGCCGGAACGAGGAAACTTGCCGATAGGCAAGGCGCAAAGGACAGGATATACAGACCGGCCTTGCGGCCCGGACCAATTCAGGGAGTACGCGACGTTGAGTGCCGTTTTCACATCTCATTTGCCGGGGAGGGCGCCCTATGCTGGCGGCCATCTCGGAGAATGAGTGCGCTTTGCGCGAACGGCGCTGCATCGCCACCGGCGCGGTTCTGCCGGAGGACAAGCTTGTCCGTTTCGTCGTAGGTCCCGACGGCGCCGTCGTCGCCGATCTCGACGCCAAGCTGCCCGGCCGCGGCCTTTGGCTGTCGGCCGATCGCGCCGCGATCGCCAAGGCCGTCGCCAAGAACGATTTTTCCAAGGCGGCGAAAGCCAAGGTCGCGGTTCCTGACGATCTCGCCGGCCACGTCGAGCGCTTGATCGTAGCCCGGATGCAGTCGGACCTGGGGCTGGCCCGGCGGGCAGGGCTGCTGGCGGTGGGGTTCGACAACGTGCTGCGGGCGTTCGATGCAAAGCTCGCTCCGGCGCTGCTGATCGAGGCCGCCGATGCCGCCCCCGACGGGCGGCGCAAGCTGGATTCGGCCCTCAATATGCGGGGGTTGAGGCTCGGCCGGATCGCTCTGTTGAGCCGTGCCGAGCTCGGCTTGGCGCTGGGGCGCGAGAATGTGGTACACGCGGCCGTCAGGCCCGGCGCCCTGGCGGAACGCCTCAAGTTGAATGCTTCAAGACTGGCGGGCTTGCGTCCGCCCAAGGAACAGGGCTCGGCCCAGAACGAAAGCGAAGTATGAGCGACACCAACGACACATCCACCAAGCGCTCGGCCGGGGTGCACAAGACCTTGACGCTGAAGAAGACCGAGACGTCGACCGTCAAGCAGAGCTTCAGCCACGGCCGCACCAAGGCCGTGGTGGTCGAAAAGAAGCGCACCCGCGTCGAGCCCGGCAAGCCCCCCGCCAAGGAACAGCCGAAAACCGCGGCCGCCGCTCAGCCCGCTCCCGCAACCGCCGCCCCCGCCGCCGGACCGGCCCGCCCGGGAGTGGTGCTGCGCCAGCTCACCGAAGAGGAAAAGGCCCGCCGCGGCGCCGCTCTGGCCGACGCGCGCGTCCATGAGGAAGAGCAGCGCCGCCTCGCCGAAGAGGACGCCAAGCGCCGGGCCGAGGAAGACGAGCGCCTCAAGAAGGAGCGCGAAGCCGCCGCCAAGCGCAAGGCGGAAGAAGAGGCGCGCAAGGCTGCCGAGGAAACCGCGCGCAAGCGGGCCGAGGAAGAAGCCCAGCGACGGCTGGAGAAAAAGGAAGAACCGGCGCCCGCCAAAGCGGACGCGAAAGCTCCGGCCGCCGCCGAACCGGCGCGCCGCCGCCTGGTCGCCGAAGAGGAAGAGGAGCCCGCGACCAAAAAGGGCGTGAAAGCGCCGGCGAAGGTGCCCGCCGCCAAGAAGGGTGAAGGTGACCGGCGCCGCGGCAAGCTCACCGTTACCAAGGCGCTCAGCGACGACGACGAGCGAATGCGTTCGGTCGCCTCGTTCCGCCGCCATCTGCAGCGCGTGAACAAAGGGGTGAAGGAAGTCGCCGGCCCCGCCGGCCCGCGCGAAGTCACGATCCCGGAAACCATCACCGTGGCGGAGCTTGCCAACCGCATGGCGCGGCGCGCCGTCGACGTGATCAAGGTGCTGATGAAGAACGGCATGATGGCCACGGTGAACGACGTCATCGACGCCGACACGGCCGAACTGGTGGCCACGGAATATGGCCACACCGTCAAGCGGGTCGCCGAGTCCGACGTGCTCGAAGGCCTGAAGGGCGGTGCCGACGAGCAGGAGAACCTCAAGCCGCGCCCGCCGATCGTGACCGTCATGGGCCATGTCGACCACGGCAAGACCAGCCTGCTCGACGCCTTGCGCAAGACCGATGTCGTGGCGGGCGAAGCCGGCGGCATCACCCAGCACATCGGCGCTTATCAGGTCATGCTGCAGAACGGCGCCAAGATCACCTTCATCGACACGCCGGGCCACGCGGCCTTCACCGCCATGCGCGCGCGCGGCGCCAAGGTCACCGACATCGTCATCCTGGTTGTGGCGGCCGACGACGGCGTCATGCCGCAGACCGTGGAAGCGATCGCACACGCCAAGGCGGCGCAGGTGCCGATCATCGTCGCCATCAACAAGATCGATAAGGGCTCGGCCGATCCGATGCGGGTGAAGACCGAGCTTCTGCAACACGAGATCCAGGTCGAAGACCTGGGCGGCCAGACGATCGCTGTAGAGGTCTCGGCCAAGAAGGAAATCGGTCTCGACAAGCTGACCGAGCTGATTCTGCTCCAGGCGGAACTGCTCGATCTCAAGGCCAATCCCGACCGCACAGCGGAAGGGGCGATCATCGAAGCCAAGCTCGACCGCGGCCGCGGGCCCGTGGCGACCGCGCTCGTCCAGCGCGGCACGCTGAAGGTGGGCGACATCGTCGTGGCAGGCTCCGAATGGGGCCGCGTGCGCTTGCTCCAGAACGACCGCGGGGAAACCGTGCCGAGCGCCGGCCCGGCGGTGCCGGTCGAAATCCTCGGTCTTTCCGCCGCCCCCGAAGCCGGCGACGAATTTGCCGTTGTCGATTCGGAAGCCCGCGCCCGCGAGGTCACCGAGTACCGTGCGCGCAAGCGCCGCGAAGCCCGCCAGGCAACCTCCTCACGCCAGACGCTCGATCAGCTCCTGAAACAGCGTGCGGCCGGCGAGAAGAAGCTCCTGCCGCTGGTGCTGAAGGCCGACGTGCAGGGTTCGGCGGAAGCCATCGAAGGGGCGCTGGTCAAGCTCGGCACCGACGAGGTTGGCGCCCAGGTGCTGCAATCGGGCGTCGGCGGCATCACCGAAAGCGACGTCATCCTGGCGCACGCATCGGGAGGCGCCATCATCGGCTTCAACGTCCGCGCCGACAAACTGGCGCGCGAGCGCGCCAAGCGCGACGGCGTCGAAATCCGCTACTACAACATCATCTACAACGTGGTGGACGACGTGAAGGCGGCGCTGTCGGGCATGCTGGCGCCGGAAACGCGCGAGAAGTTCCTAGGGAATGCCGAAATCCTGGAGGTCTTCACCATCTCCAAGGTCGGCAAGGTCGCGGGCTGCCGCGTGACCGAAGGCGTGGTGCGCCGCGGGGCCAAGGTGCGCCTCATCCGCGACCACGTGGTGATCCACGAAGGCGAACTTTCCACCTTGAAGCGCTTCAAGGACGAAGTGCGCGAGGTGCAGAACGGCCAGGAATGCGGCATGGCGTTCGCGAACTAC
>DATKOE010000105.1:0-11995 GCA_035524815.1 Rhizomicrobium sp. | reverse complement strand
GTCAACCAGGCGAACATCCAACCGCTGCCGATCGCCATTCCGGACTTCGTGGCACCGAACCTGGGCGATACCACCGCGGCGCAGAAAATCGCCGGCGTCGTCCGCGCCGACCTCGATCGCTCCGGGTTGTTCAAGTCGCTCGATCCCAAGTCCTTTATCGAGCCCGTGAAGGACATAAACGTGACGCCGAACTTCGCGAACTGGCGCATCATCACGGCGCAAGGGCTTGTCACGGGTCAGGCGGCGCTTCAACCGGACGGCCGTCTGCGCGTCGATTTCCGCCTCTGGGACGTTTACAGCGGCGAACAGATGGTCGGAATGAAGTACTTCACGCAACCCGCGAATTGGCGCCAGATCGCTCACATGATTTCGGACGCAATCTACCAGCGGATCACGGGTGAGAAAGGCTATTTCAACACGCGTATCGTCTTCATCAACGAGACGGGACCGGCGACCGCGCGCAAGAAGCGCCTCGCCATCATGGACGAAGACGGAGCCAATTCGACATTTCTCACGTTCGGCGATTATCTCGTGCTGACGCCGCGCTTCAGCACCAACGACCAGATGATCGCCTACATGTCCTACATCTCGGGCAAGCCGCGCGTTTATCTCTTCAATATCGACACCGGCCGCCAGGAGAAACTTGGAGAGTTCCCGAACATGACGTTCTCGCCGCGCTTTTCTCCCGACGGCAATTTCATAGCGATGTCGCTCGAGAATGCGGGCAACTCGGACATCTACGTGATGGACTTGCGCACGCGCAAGACGACGCGGCTGACCTACGATCCGGCAATCGATACGGCGCCGTCGTTCTCGCCCGACGGGAAACAGATCACCTTCGAATCCGACCGCGGCGGCTCGCAGCAGATTTACGTCATGAACGCGGATGGTTCCGACCAGCACCGCATCAGCTTCGGCGCGGGCCGCAACGGAACACCGGTTTGGAGCCCGCGCGGCGATCTCATCGCCTTCACCAAAGTGGAAAATGCCGCCATCCGCATCGGCGTCATGCGGCCGGACGGAACCGGCGAGCGCATGCTTTCGCACGGCTGGGAGGACGAAGGTCCTACCTGGGCGCCGAACGGGCGCGTGCTGATGTTTACCAGAACACTCCAGGGAGGCCGCGGCTCGCAGATCTGGTCCATCGACGTGACCGGCCGGAATGAACGTCAGGTTCAGACTCCTCCGGGTGGAGCTTCGGATCCTGCGTGGTCGCCCTTGATCCAATAGGTGTATTCTCCTTAAAATCGTCACGTGGGAGTGTTTCGGTGGGTGCGCTAGTGGACGACGGTCCGATCAGGATGCCGAGCGTCCGTGCTGAGGAGTTGCGATAGCCATGAAGAATTTGTCTGCCGGCCTCAAACTGGCCGCGATTGCGTTTGCCGTTGTACTCGCCGGATGCGAGACCAAGCCGCCTCCGGCGCAGCCGACGACACCGCCCCCCGTGGTGTCCGCGCCGGCGCCTTCGATCGTACCCGGAAGCGCAGAAGACCTGCGGGTCAACGTCGGTGATACCGTCCACTTCGATTACAACAAGTACGCGATCCTGGATGCGGACAAGGCGACGTTGCAGCGTCAGGCTGCGTGGCTCGGCAAGTATCCGGCCGTGCGCGTGACGATCGAAGGCAATTGCGACGAACGCGGCACGCGCGAATACAACCTCGCGCTTGGTGCCCGTCGCGCCAATGCCGTCAAGGAGTATCTCGTGAGTCTCGGCGTTTCGGCCGCGCGGGTCGATACCGTCTCTTACGGCAAGGAGCGGCCGATTTGCAGCGAGTCGACCGAATCGTGCTGGGCGCAGAACCGCCGCGGCGTGACCACCATCGCCTCCGGCGCCAATTCGTGAGTTCTGCCGCCAGAGCTTAACGAGCGGGGCGCCCGCGCGGGCGCCCCTTTTTCTTTCGGGCCCCGATTTGGGCTAAGTAATGGCTGAGAGTGAGCCCATGAAACCGCAATCGATAGCGTTGTTGGCCGCCGTGCTCCTGGCATCTGCTGCGCCTGCGGCAGCGGTTCAAACCGGAGTGGCGCCTGCCTCCGATCGCGCGCGTGGCGTGCAGTTGGCCGGGCTGTTCGGTGAAAGCGACGAGGAAAAGGCTGCCCGCCAGCACGAGATGGACCAGGACTCGCAGATCAGCGACCTGACGCGGCGCATCAGCGATCTCGAACGGGCGCTGCAACAGACCACGGGCCAAAACGAGCAGCTTTCGCAGCGCATCCGCGAACTCTCGGCGAGGATCGACCAGCAGCAGAAGGACTTCGACTACAAGCTCTGCACTCTGGCGGCACAGCAACTCGGAACCGGCACCACCGCAAGCTCGAACGGGCTCCCTTGCGACTCGGGCGCTTCTTCCGCTCCGGCGCCGACAACCGGCGGCGCTCCGCCGGCTTCCGCGCCGCCTCAATCAGGTGGGACGCTCGGCACGCTTCCACAGGCCGCAGCGCCGGATGCTTCGGTGCGCTCGCAATACGACGAAGCGATGAACTTGCTGGCGCGGGCCCGCTACGACGAAGCGCGCGCCGCATTTCAGAGCTTCGTCGACGCAAACCCCAAGGATCCGCTTGCGGCCCAGGCGACGTACTGGGTCGGCAACATAGCGTTCGTGCAGAAGGACTACGCGGCCGCCTCCCAGGCCTTCGCGCAGGAAATCAAGAACTACCCGACCAGCGCGCAGGGCCCCGAAAGCACGCTCAAGCTCGGCCAGTCGCTGATCGCGCTTGGCAAGAAAAAGGAAGGTTGCGTCTTTCTTGGCGCCATCAAGACGAAATACAAGCACGCCCCCGACACGATCCTCGCGCAAGCAGCGGCGGCGCACGCCGCGTCATGCAAGTGATCGCCGGGAGATAGACGAGCGCTTCGCCGAGGCGATGGCATCCGTCGGCGCGCCGTGGCCGGCTGTTGTTGGAGTATCCGGCGGCAGCGACTCGCTGGCGCTGATGTTCCTCCTGCGCGACTGGGCGAAGGTACGCGGTCTGCCGCCACCCGCGGTCGTTTGCGTCGACCACGGCATTCGCCCCGAATCGCGTGGCGAAGCACGACAAGTCGCCCGCTGGGGGAAGGAAGCCGGGCTGGTCGTCAGCGTGCTTAGAAACACCGACGCCAAGCCGCGCGCCGACGTCGAGGCGGCTTGCCGGGACATCCGCTACACGCTCGTTGGCGATTGGGCGGCGAAGCGGAAGACCGGGGCGGTCTATGTCGCCCACACACGCGACGACCAAGCCGAAACGTTCCTGCTGCGGCTGGCACGCGGCAGCGGCGTCGACGGTCTGGCGGCGATGCGAACTGTGTCGCCGTATCCGCTTCGCGGATATGCGGAATTAGCCCTGATTCGGCCGCTGCTGGGCTTCGACCGCCAGGAACTCCGCCGCTACTTGGAAGCAAACGGCCAGCGCTGGATCGAGGATCCCATGAACGCCGATTTCCGGTTCGTGCGGGCCCGCATCCGCGCAGCCTGGCCGCAACTCGAAGAACTGGGACTGACTCGCGCGCGCCTGGCAGAGGCCGCCGGCCACCTGGGCCGAGCCCGGTCAGCACTCGATGCCGTCAGCCACGCCATTCTCGTCCGGGCATTCCGTCCCTGGCGCGACGGGGTGGCGGTCGATCCACACGCCTTGAGCGGGGCGCCGAGAGAGCTGGCGCTGAGAGTGCTTGCGGGCATGTTGATGCTGGTCGGCCGCCACTCCTACCGACCCCGCTTCGACCGGCTTGAAGCGTTGCTGGAAGCTGTCGCTGGGGGAACGGTGGGGCGCGGCCGGACCCTCCACGGTTGCAGGATTGCACCGGCGGCGAGGAAATCTTCCCTTTTCGGGGCGGGGACGTTGCTGATTCTGCCCGAGAAACCCAGCCAAACAGGGGGAATAAGAGGGCAGGCCCCAACTGCTTCTTAAACCCGTCGGGTCATACTGATTGCCGGGCCGAGACAAATTCCTTAACGTTTCCAATCTGGCAAAGGCGCGGAAACGCACTATTTTAATGTGAGAGTTCTTCCGCTTTGTCCTCGCAGGGGGACCCGGAGAAAGGATAGCCTTGAACAACCTCCGAAATCTGGCGCTCTGGATCCTCATTGCGCTTTTGCTGGTGCTGCTTTTCAACCTCTTCCAGGGATCAAGCTCGCACTCCAGCTCGCCGCCGTGGGGCTATTCGCAGCTGCGGCAGGAGATCGCGTCTGGCGACGTCAAGAGCCTGAAGGTCCAGGGCGAACAGGTAAGCGGCGAAACCGCCAACAGCAACCAGTTCACGGCGACAATCCCATCCAACGATCCCACTTTCTGGTCGCTGCTGAACGAGCATCCGAACGTCAAGGTCAATGTCGCGCCGGCCGACGACAGCATGCCGCCGTTGCTGAATGTGCTGCTGAACTGGTTCCCGATGCTGCTTCTGATAGCGGTGTGGGTCTTTTTCCTGCGCCAGATGCAGGCGGGCGGCGGCAAGGCAATGGGGTTCGGCAAGTCGCGCGCCAAGCTTCTGACCGAGCGCCAAGGCCGCGTCACGTTTGAGGATGTGGCGGGGGTCGACGAGGCCAAGGACGATCTCAAGGAGATCGTGGATTTCCTGAAGGACCCGCAGAAGTTCCAGCGCCTGGGCGGGCGTATCCCCAAGGGCGTGCTTCTCGTAGGTCCGCCGGGCACAGGCAAGACGCTGCTCGCCCGCGCGATCGCCGGCGAAGCCAACGTGCCGTTCTTCACAATCTCGGGCTCCGATTTTGTGGAGATGTTCGTCGGCGTCGGCGCCTCCCGCGTCCGCGACATGTTCGAGCAGGCCAAGAAGAACGCGCCCTGCATCGTTTTCATCGATGAAATCGACGCCGTCGGCCGCCATCGCGGTGCGGGCCTGGGCGGGGGCAACGACGAGCGCGAACAGACGCTCAACCAGTTGCTGGTGGAAATGGACGGCTTCGAATCCACCGAAGGCGTGATCCTGATCGCGGCGACCAACAGGCCGGACGTGCTCGATCCGGCGCTGCTGCGCCCGGGACGGTTCGATCGCCACGTGGTCGTGCCGAACCCCGATCTCGGCGGACGGGAGAAAATCCTGCGCGTGCACATGCGCAAGGTGCCGCTCGCACCCGACGTCGATCCGCGCGTGATCGCGCGCGGAACGCCCGGTTTCTCCGGCGCCGATCTGGCGAACCTGGTGAACGAGGCGGCCTTGCTGGCGGCGCGGCGCGGCAAACGCGTCGTGACGATGAGCGAGCTCGAAGAAGCCAAGGACAAGGTCCTGATGGGCGCCGAGCGCCGCTCGATGGCGATGACGGAGGAAGAAAAGAAACTGACCGCCTATCACGAAGGCGGCCACGCCATCGTCGCCCTGAACGTGAAGGGTTCGGACCCGATCCACAAGGCGACCATCATTCCGCGCGGACGTGCGCTGGGAATGGTGATGCGACTGCCGGAGCGCGATCAGCTTTCGATCTCGCGCGAGAAGATGCTTGCCGACCTGTGCGTCGCCTTCGGCGGCCGCATCGCCGAAGAACTCGTGTTCGGTCATGAAAAAGTGACGACCGGCGCGATGAGCGACATCGAACAGGCCACCCGTATGGCCCGCGCGATGGTGACGCGCTTCGGTATGTCCGACGATCTCGGCCCCATCGCTTATGCCGAGAACCAGGAAGAAGTATTCCTCGGCCACAGCGTTTCGCGCCAGCAGAACGTTTCGGAAGCGACGGCGCAGCGCATAGATTCCGAAATCCGCCGGATCATCGACGATTGTTACCGGCGCGCCTACCAGATCCTGAGCGAGCGCATGAGCGATCTGAACGTGCTGGCGCGCGGTCTTCTCGAATACGAGACGCTGTCCGGCGACGAAATCGTAGCGTTGCTGAAGGGCATTCCGCCGGTGAGGACCCCGTACGAAGAGCCCGAACCGCAGCGCGGGCCCGGGCCCAGCGTGCCGCAGGCCGGCGTGCCGCGCGGGCAGGGCGGGATCATCGCGCCCGAACCGCAACCGGGCCGGTGACCCTCGGGGCAAATGCCGGATCGCTCGAGGCCGCCGCGGGCGCCTTTCGGCATCCCGTTGTGTTGGGCATCCTGAACGTCACACGCGACTCTTTCTCGGACGGAGGGCGCTATCTCGAAGCCGATGCGGCGCTTGCGCATGCACGCGAGCTTGTGCGCGGCGGTGCGCACGTGGTGGACATCGGCGCGGCAGCGAGCAATCCGAACGCGGAGGGCGTTTCCGCGGAGGAGGAGGTTGCGCGGCTTCGCCCCGTCGTACGTACGCTCAAGAACGAACGTCTGGCCGTGTCGATCGACAGCTTCGCGCCCGCGGTGCAGAAGTGGGCGATCGCACAGAATGTCGAGTATCTGAACGACATTCACGGCTTTCCAGCCCCGGAACTCTATCCGGCCTTGGCCGACAGCGACGCCAAGCTGATCGTGATGCACGCCGTGCAGGAGCGCGGCAGAGCGACCTCGGTCGACGTGCCGCCCGACGCGATCGTCGGAAGGATCGTGCAGTTCTTCGAGACGCGCCTGTCGGCGCTGGAGCACGCGGGAGTGAAACGCTCGCGCATGATCCTCGACCCGGGCATGGGCCTTTTCCTGAGCAGCACGGCGGAGACCTCGTTCGAGGTGTTGCGGCGCATCCCCGAACTGAAATCGGCCTTCGGCCTGCCGGTCCTGATCTCGGTGTCCCGCAAGTCGTTCCTGCGGCGAACGGCCGGACGCAACGCCGCCGATGCCGGCCATGCCACGCTGGCGGCTGAAATTTTTGCAGTTTTGCGGGGGGCGGACTATATCCGCACGCACGACCCGGCGGCATTGGCCGACGGCCTTGCCGTTTGGGCCGCTGCATTAACCGGTAACACAACGTCAGGTTCGTAAGTCCGCAAATCTGCTATAAAAAAAGCGGTACCCTGTCCACGCTTGAGGGGCATTTCACCATGACACGCAAGTTCTTCGGCACGGACGGTATCCGCGGTCTCGCCAACACCCACCCGATGACCCCCGAAGTGGCGATGAAGGTGGGCATGGCGGCGGGGCGCATCTTCACGCGAGGCGAGCATCGCAACCGCGTCGTGATCGGCAAGGACACCCGGCTTTCGGGCTACATGGTCGAGTCGGCGATGGTCGCGGGATTCACGTCGGTGGGCATGGACGTGTTCCTGTTCGGCCCGCTGCCCACTCCGGGCGTGGCGATGTTGACCCGGTCGCTGCGGGCCGACCTCGGCGTCATGATCTCGGCTTCGCATAACGCCTACATCGACAACGGCATCAAGCTGTTCGGGCCGGACGGCCAGAAGCTCTCGGATGCCCGCGAGGCGCAGATCGAGTCCCTGATGCTCAACGGACTCGAGAAGGGCCTTGCCGCCGCGCCCAAGATCGGGCGCGCCAAGCGCGTCGACGACGCCCAGGCCCGCTATATCGAGCTGGTTAAGGGCACCTTTCCGCGCAACCTCAGGCTCGACGGGCTGCGCGTGGTGGTCGATTGCGCCAACGGTGCTGCGTACAAGGTGGCTCCCGCAGTGCTGTGGGAACTCGGTGCCGAGACCATTTCGCTCGGTGTCGAGCCCGACGGGGCCAATATCAACCTGGAATGCGGCTCCACCGCGCCGGAGGCGATGTGCGCCAAGGTGCGCGAGGTGCGTGCCGATTTCGGGCTTTCCCTCGACGGCGACGCGGATCGCGTGGTGCTGGCCGACGAGCGCGGACGCATCATCGACGGCGACCAGGTGCTGGCGCTCATCGCCCACGGCTGGAGCAAGACCGGCCGTCTCAAGGGCGACGGCGTGGTGGGCACCGTGATGTCCAACGCCGGGCTGGAGCGGTTCCTGTCGACGCTCAACCTCAAGCTCGTGCGGACGGCGGTCGGCGACCGCTACATCATCGAGGAGATGCACAAGGGCGAGTACAATGTCGGCGGCGAGCAGTCGGGCCACATCGTGCTCAGGGATTTCTGCACCACGGGCGACGGCTTGATCGCCGCCCTGCAGGTCTTGGCGGGAATCGCCCGCGAGCGCAAGCCGGCGAGCGAGGTCTGCCACCTGTTCGAACCATTGCCTCAGGTTCTGCATAATGTGCGCTTCCGCAAAGGCGCGCCGCTCGAGGACGCAGGCGTCAAGGCACGCATCGAGGATTGCCGCAAGCGCCTGAACGGCAACGGCCGCATCCTGGTGCGCAAGTCCGGAACCGAGCCGGTCATCCGCATCATGGCGGAAGGCGACGACGAGAAGATGATCCAGGCCGTCGTCACCGAGATCGCCGCGGCCATCGAGGAAGCCACGGCGTGAAGCCCAAGCGGCTTCTCATCATCGCCGGTTCCGACTCGAGCGGCGGCGCGGGAATCCAGGCCGACATCAAGACGGCGCACGCTTTCGGCGTCTATGCGATGACCGCCGTCACCGCGGTCACGGCCCAGAACACGCGCGGCGTGACCGCGGTCCATCCGGTTCCTCCGGAAATCGTCCGCGAACAGATCATCGCCTGTCTTCAGGACATCGGCGCCGACGCGATCAAGACGGGCATGCTCGCCAATGCGGCGATCGCGAAAGCGGTGGCCGAAACTTTGAAAACACACGCGCGCGGCATTCCGCTGGTCGTGGATCCGGTGATGGTCTCGACCAGCGGCGCGGCGCTGTTGAAACCCGAGGCGGAAAAGACGGTCGTCAAGCACCTCTTCCCCCTGGCCAGCCTCGTCACTCCCAACCTTCCCGAGACCCGGCGGCTCACCGGGGTGCAGGCGGGGAGCCGCGAGGGCCTGCGCAAGGCGGCCGCGCGCCTCCTCGAGATGGGTGCGAAGGCGGCGCTCATCAAGGGCGGCCATTCGACGCGGGCCACCGTCGACGACCTGCTGGTGTGGGAACAGGGCGAAGACGTCTACGCGTTCCCGCGCATCAGGACGCGGCACACGCACGGAACCGGCTGCACGCTCGCCACGGCGATCGCCTGCGGGCTGGCGCAAGGCATGCCGCTGCCGGTCGCCGTTGCCAAGGCGCGCGAATACGTGCAGGCGGCGATTGCCGACGCGCCGGGCCTGGGCAAGGGACACGGCCCGCTCAATCACATGGTCGACTGGCGCTGATCGCGCCGGCTCACTCGTTCCAGGTCGAGGCGATCAGCTCGGGATCTTCCTGGGTGCGCCGCTCGTTGGCGAGAAAGTCGTAGTAGCCGCAGCGGCCGACCGGATAAGCGCGGCAGATGTGCGGGCGGGCCTTGTAGACGGTGCAGCGGCGGGCCTCGGTGTCGAAGAAGCGGCAGATCTTGCCGAAGTGCTCGTCGGCCTTGCGGCGCATCTTGAACTCGCCGTCCTTCTTGTCCTCCTCGCGGCCCTTGGTGACGAATCTGGCGCGCGCCTTGGCGAAGCTGATGCCGAAATGATCGGCCAGGCGCTGAAGGTCGCGGCGGGTCACCGGGATGATGTGATAGGAGCAGCAATAGCCCGGGCACTTCGAACAATTATAGCTTTTCGACATGGCTCACTGGATAACAGCGCAAGAGCGTCCGATCAATTCGTTCAATATGCGCACTGGCATTGAGGTCAATCAGCCCAGGTAGGGATCGTGCACCATGATTGTGTCCTCGCGCTCCGGGCTGGTGGACAAGAGGGCCACGGGCGCATCGATCAGCTCCTCGATGCGGCGCACGTATTTGATGGCATTGGCCGGAAGCGCCGCCCAGGAACGCGCCCCGCGGGTGGATTCCTTCCAGCCCTCCAGCGTCTCGTAGACCGGCTCGATCGCCGCCTGTTCCACGGCGTCGGCGGGCAGGTAGTCGTGCGCCTTGCCGCCGAGGCGGTAGCCGACGCAGACCTTGATCTCGTCGAAACCGTCGAGCACGTCGAGCTTGGTGAGCGCGATGCCGTCCACCCCGCCGGTGACGATGGTCTGGCGCACCAGCACGGCATCGAACCAGCCGCAGCGGCGCTTGCGCCCCGTGACGGTTCCGAATTCGGCGCCGCGGGTGCCGATCTTCTCGCCGATCTCGTTCTTCTGCTCGGTGGGGAAGGGGCCTTCGCCGACGCGCGTGGTGTAGGCTTTGACGATGCCGAGGACATAGCCGATCTGGTGCGGGCCGATGCCCGAGCCAGCGGCCGCCTGTCCCGCCACGGTGTTGGACGAGGTGACGAAGGGATAGGTACCGTGATCGACGTCGAGCAGCACGGCCTGGGCGCCCTCGAACAGGATGCGCTTGCCCGACTTGCGCGCCTCGTCGAGCTTTCGCCACACCGGGCCCACGAATGCCAGCACCTTGGGGGCGATTTCCTCAAGCTGGGCGAGCACGGCTTCGACGGCGATCTCCTCCGCGCCGACGCCGCGCCTGAGCGCGTTGTGATGGGCGAGCAGGCGCGCGATCTTGGCCGGCAGGGTCGCGAAATCCCTGAGGTCCACGGCGCGAATGGCCCGGCGGCCGACCTTGTCTTCATAGGCCGGGCCGATGCCGCGCTTGGTGGTGCCCAGCGCCTGCACGGTATTCGAGGTCTCGCGGAACACGTCGAGCTCGCGATGCAGCGGCAGGATGAGGGCGGCGTTCTCGGCTACCATCAGGTTGGCGGGCGTGACCGAAACGCCGAGGCCTTTCAGCCGCTCGATCTCGCCGGCCAAGGCCCACGGATCCACCACCACGCCGTTGCCGATGATCGCGAGCTTGCCCGGGCGGACCACGCCCGAGGGCAAGAGGCTCAGCTTGTAGGTGACGCCGTCGATGACGAGGGTGTGGCCGGCATTGTGGCCGCCCTGGAAGCGCACCACCACGTCGGCGCGCGCCGAAAGCCAGTCCACGATCTTGCCCTTGCCCTCGTCGCCCCATTGGGCGCCGATCACCGCCACGTTCGCCATTGTCCGTACCCGGATTATGTTGGGGCCCGCGGGCGATTCCCGCCTGACCGCCGGCGGTTATAGCGGGTCGGCCGACCTCGCACAGCGGGATTCTTGGCGTTTCGAGCGACAGATTTTCCTGCCCCCGAAGCGCGAGGGGCTGGGCGCGGCGGCGCTTCACGAGACGGCGGGCATATTCGCGCACCACCACGCCGTTGCGCATTTCGGTGACGAGACGGACGGCGGCGGGAGGCGGAATGCTTGCGAGGACCGGGCGCAAGAGGGCCATCACCGCGCGCACGCGGCGCAGATGCTGCGCCACGTCGCGGCGGAGGAGGGCGGGGTCGAGCCCGTGCGCGGCGTTGCGGTTGCCGCGTGGGGCGCCCGCCTTCCGCTTCGAAGGGCGGCGGGACGCCGGGGCGGCCCCGGCTCGGGGAGTTTCGGCACCCCCCGGGGCGCCGGCGGATTTTTCGCGGCGCCCACCGGAGTTATCCCAATTCGGACAGGCGCTTGCGGTTCGTTCGGCAATATAATTGTCGTGCGCCGGGCGGCGCGATGCCTCCTCCTGGGTGCCTCTCGCGGCAGGGCGGACGGGTGCCACCGCCATCGCGACGGCGCCGCCGCGGCGCCGCGGCCGTCTGGCCATCGCGGCGCGCAACACATCGGGGAGATCGGCGCAGACGGGCATCCTTCCAACACCTTGCCGCCCGGAACGCGGGCGATCCGCGCCGGGCACTCATGGGAACGGATATGGAACGGATTTTCGGCGTTTCAAGAGGCGGGGCGGAAATTTAATGGGCGCGAAGTGGAAGCATTATAATCAGTATACGGACGAAGAACGTCCGCTCCTGTCCCGACACCGGACGTTCGGAGACGACCTTGCAGGTCTTGGTTGAGCCACTTTCGGCCGTTCGATTGCCGTGATCATGCAGGCCGAGGATGGTAGTCTTGACGCCTTCGATGGCCGCTCACGTCGTCACGCACTATTATCAGAGTGCATGCTGCACCGTGGCGGGGGCAGGGAGCGGGAAGCTGTAACGGACAGTCGCGGCGGCTGATTAGCGGGGCATGAAGTGAACCATATTGACATCCCAGGAATGGTCTTTGTGGTCGGCATCGTGGGGATGGAAGTTCAACAGGGATTCTCCAAATTCGAGACGCGCCCGAAACTCGCGAGACGAATTTCGGTTTTCCTTTGGCTAGGTCTTCTCTTAGAAGTCGTGACGCGAAACTTCACGCAATGGGGC
>DATKOE010000104.1:0-6225 GCA_035524815.1 Rhizomicrobium sp. | reverse complement strand
AATAGGACTTCAAGCGCGATTATGCACTTGAGTTAGCTAGGAATGCTTCTCAAGTGTTCACCGGGGTCGGCTCCCGATGATCGCGACTTGAACAAAGGGGCCGATCTCAGACGGGACGCGCCATGGGCGCGGAGAACCGGCGGTTCGAACGTGGCCGCTCTCGCTCGCTTTTTTGGCCGGCGGGTGAGCGAAGTTCCCAAGCATCCTCGCCGCCCCCAGTCGCTCCGATTCACCCACCGGGTTCGTGAATCGCCTCCCCCGTGAACGGGGGGCGGTCAAGCGCGCGTTTGCCGCGTCCCTCCCGTGTTCACGGAGAGAACCGCAAAGCGTCGAGACCGAGGGGCTACAGCCGGAACGACAGGCTCACGGCGCCGAACTGGTCGCTTTTGGGCTGTGCCTTGTATTCGCGCGTGCGGAACACGTGCGTGAAGGCGAGCCGCACGTGGCGGAACGTCAGCGCCGCGCCCAGTTCGAGGTCGCCCACGAGGTTCTTCTTCACCACCGAGCGGCTCGGCTGCCAGGTGTTGCCATCGAGGAAGATGTTGCGGGCGATGGCCCGCCCGTCCACGCCCGCGAACACGTAGGCCGAAACCGCGTCGGCCGGCTCGAAGAAGTTGGAGCCCGGCAGGCTGGGATCGATGCGCAAGGGCCCGAAATCGCCGGGCAGGTTGAAGCCGAAGCGCATCATGGCGCCGGCGTTGGCATAATCGTAGACGTTGCCGACCGCGCCGCCGATGTGCGGCTCGATGTCGAGGACAAGCCCCAGCACCGATTGCGGCGGGATCAGCTTGAGGCTGCGCTCGTAGGCGAGGTTGAGCGCCGGCTCGTCGCGAAGCTGGTAGTGCCAGCCTTGCGGCTTGGCCTGACCCAGGATCGAATGCACCCATTTCTGCGCGTTGCCGGCCAGCGAAGCCGGGCCTACGACCCCGAGCTGAAGCTGGAGCTGATCGAGGCGATCCGGGTTTTCCTCCATCAGCCCGACGGCGGCGTAGAGATAGCCTGCGTAAGGCCGCTCGCTCGCCGGCGGATCCGCAAGATCGGTGTCGGCGGGCGTGTAGATGTTCTGGCCGAGGGCGAAGCTTTTGCGCACGCTGCCCGCCGCCGCAAAGAACGGCAGACGGCGCGCGAACTCGACGATCGTATCGGGCGCGCTGTCGGCGGGCGTGGTGTAGGCAAGCTGGACGCCGTTGGTGTAGTCGCGGTCCGAATCGAAGAAGATGTCGTTGTCGAGCAGGACGGTGAAGGCGCCGGGCGGGTTTTCCGCCAGCGCGGGCGCGGCTAGCAGCAACAGCGCCCAGGCGAACGAAAAGAAGCGCACCGTGAAATCCCCCGCTTGCATTCAAGCAGAGTACCGCATCGCTTTTGTTGCGGTCACCAACGAAAAAGAGCCAAACCCGTGCGAGGGCGAGCGGTCGATCCCGCGGATCAGTGTCTGAAAAGGGGGGAACGGGCGGGTGTGGTTCCAGAATCTGCGACTCGCTCGCACATGGAATCCACACGCGCTGTTTCCGTTTTGTGCGAATTACCGCAGCCACCGATACCGGCACCGTCGAATCCCGTTTTGCCTGCGTCCCCGAAAGTGCGTCCGCAGGCACCCCGCTTCGCAGACAATGACGATTTGGCCGCGCGCTCACGCTTGACCCTGCGGGTTTCGTCAGTATATTGCGCCGCTCCCCGCGGGACCCGTTCCCTCGGGAAAACTCTTGCTTTCAAGGACTTAGCTATGTTCGCGGTCATCCGCACGGGCGGCAAGCAATACAAAGTGGCCAAGGACGACGTCCTGACCATCGAAAAGGTCGCAGGCGAGGTGGGCGGCGAGCTCAAGCTCGGCGAAGTCCTCTTGGTGGGCGGCGAGGCCGTGAAGACCGGCACCCCGCTGGTCGAAGGCGCATCCGTCACCGCCGAAATCGTCAAGCAGGGCAAGGGCGAGAAGGTCGTGGCCTTCAAGAAGAAGCGCCGCAAGAACACGCACCGGAAGCGCGGCCACCGCCAGCCCTTCACCGAAATCAAGATCACGGACATCACGGCCTAAGGACCACCGACCATGGCACACAAGAAAGCAGGCGGTTCTTCCCGCAACGGGCGCGACAGCGCCGGCCAGCGGCTGGGCGTGAAGATGTTCGGCGGCCAGGCCATCGAGGCCGGCAACGTCATCATCCGCCAGCGAGGCACCCAATTCCATCCGGGCAAGAACGTGGGCATGGGCCGGGACCATACCCTTTTCGCTCTTGCCAACGGCCAGGTTGCGTTCCGCAAAGGGCTCAAGCGCCGCACGTACGTATCCGTAATTACCGCGGCGGACCCGATGGCGACGAAGCCTGCGGCGGAATAGGCGGCTCAAGACATAGGCCGCCACGGTTTGGCGGCCCATTGAGGCGAGGGAGATGGTCCGCCATCTCCCTTTTTCGTTTCCCTCGCACCGCAGCGCTTCCCGAAAAGCGAAATCCGCTTTTCGGGCTCGCCGCAAAAAGCGAGGGACGTGTCATGCCGAGATTGGAAACTGCGAGACTGATCCTGCGGCCGCCGGAATATTCCGACGTTGCGGCGATCGCGGAATACCTGGGCGACTACGACGTCACCAAGAACCTGGCGAGCGTGCGCCACCCGTTCGGCGAATCCGACGCGCGCGCCTTCGTCACCAAGGCGCACGAGCGGCGTGCGCTGGGCGAAGGTTTCTGCTTCGCCGTCCTCGACAAGGACAGCGAGGCCTTCCTGGGCTGCGCAAGCCTGAGGCTCGACGACGGGCGCTACAAGCTCTCCTGTTGGCTGGGCAAGCCGTTCTGGAACCAGGGCTACGCCACCGAGGCGGCAAAGCGGCTCATCGGCTTCGCCTTCAAGGACCTGAAGGCCGATCAGCTGTGGGCGAGCTGGTTCGCCGACAATCCGGCCTCGGGCCGCGTGCTGTCCAGGCTCGGTTTCGCCACCGTCGAGCCCTACTGGCGCGAGAGCCTGGCGCGCGGCAAATCGGTGGCGTGCATCCGCACGACATTGACCCGCGAGGCGTTCGGGCGAAAGAAGATGCGGCTGGCCGACGACCCGGCCGCCCCCGTCGCGGCGTGAGGGTGCCATGATCAGACTGGAAACGGACAGGCTCGTTCTGCGTCCGCCCGAATTGCGCGACGCGCCGGACATCGCCCGCTGGGTGGACGACTACGACGTCGCCAAGAACCTCGCCAGCGCCCCCCATCCCTACACCGAGGAGAACGCCAGAGCGTTCGTGGCCAGGATGGACGACCAGTGGGCGCGCGGCGAAGGCTGGTGCTTCGCCATCGTGCGCAAGGACGACTGGCGCCTCGCCGGCTGCTGCGGCGTGCACCTCAAGGACGGGCGCTTCGAGATCGGCTACTGGCTCGGCAAGCCGTTCTGGAACCAGGGCTACTGCACGGAAGCCGTGCGGCGGCTGGTCGCCTTCGCGTTCGCGGAGCTCAAACCGGCGAGCGTGCGGGCAGGCTGGTATTACGACAACCCGGCCTCGGGGCGCGTGCTGGAGAAGCTCGGCTTCCTGCCCGACGGCGCCGAGATGCGGGGCTGCCTCGCCCGCGGGCACGACGTCACCTGCAACAACGTGCTGTTGACGGCCGCCGATTTCGGGCAAAAGGGCCCCTTCGAGGCTGTCCGCCTGGAGACGCGATGAAGTTTCTCGATTCGGCCAAGGTCTATATCGCCTCCGGCGCGGGCGGCAACGGCTGCGTCGCGTTCCGGCGCGAGAAGTTCATCGAGTTCGGCGGACCGTGGGGCGGCGACGGCGGCAAGGGCGGCGACGTCTGGGCCGAGGCGGTGGAGAATCTCAACACCCTGATCGACTACCGCTATCAGCAGCATGTCCGCGCCAAGAACGGCGAGCCCGGCATGGGCAAGGACATGCACGGCGCCGGCGGCGCCGATGCCGTGTTGCGCGTGCCGGTCGGCACCGAGATCCTCGAGGAGGACAACGAGACGCCGATCGCCGATCTGGCCCGGCCCGGCCAGCGTGTGATGCTTCTGCGCGGCGGCAACGGCGGCTTCGGCAACACCCATTTCAAGAGCGCCACCAACCAGGCGCCCCGCCACGCCAATCCCGGCCAGCCCGGTGAGGAAAAAACCATCTACCTGCGCCTGAAGCTGATCGCCGATGTCGGCCTGATCGGATTGCCCAACGCGGGCAAATCGACGTTCCTGTCGCGCGTATCGAAGGCGCGGCCCAGAATCGCCGACTATCCGTTCACGACGCTCCATCCGCAGCTCGGCACCGTGCGCATCGATACGACCGATTTCGTCGTGGCGGACCTTCCGGGCCTGATCGAAGGCGCGCATGAAGGCGTGGGCCTGGGCGACCGCTTCCTCGGCCATGCCGAGCGCTGCGGCGCCATCCTGCATCTCGTCGACGGCACGGAATCGGAGATTGCCCGCGCCTACAAGACCATCCGCGCCGAGCTGGAGGCCTATGGCCAGGGTCTCGCCGAAAAGCCCGAGATCGTGGTGCTGAACAAATCCGACGCGATCGCCAAAGCGGCCCTCGCCAAGAAGCGCGCCGCGCTCAAGAAAGCCTGCGGCCACGATGTGCTGGTGATGAGCGGGGTCTCCGGCGAAGGCATCGACGACGTGCTGCGGGCGCTCGCCAGGATCATCGCCAAGCGCCGCACGGCGGAGAAGAAGGCGCGCGAACCCAAACGCGAATGGACACCGTGACGGCGACGCCATGCGTCATGATCGGCGAAACGGCGAGATGAACGTGACGCGACCATAATTGAGCGTCATCGATTTGTGGACAAGAATCCATCGTCCGGGAAGGGATTCTCCGATGATGAAGCTTCTGCGCGCGCCTGCGCTGTTCTCGATCGCTCCGCTGTTGCTGCTCTCCGGTTGCCCCAACAACGCGGTCAACACACCCGTGCCGGATCAGCCGAGCATCGCCTCCGGAAATCTCATCGGTCAGCGCGAGTGCAACAGCATCACCATCGACGGCACGACCTATTCCTTCGTCTGCGATCCGCTGCCCACCAAGGTCGCCACCGGCTGGCTGCTGGCGCCCGGCACGCACACCACCGCAAACGGCACGCACCTCGGAAACGACTTCGTCACGCTGCAGGTCACGGTGCCGAGCTTCACCAATCTCTCGATCGATTTCGTGCCGACCTCCGGACCGGCGGTGGTGCAGACCCAGATTCAGACCGCGCCCAACCAGCCTGCACCGAAGCCCCTCGGCGCGGGCGGCCAGGTAGGGGTCCAGGAAACCGACAACGGCACGCTCAGGACCTGGACGCTCAGCGTCCAACTCGCGTCGTGCTCGGCCGAGGCGCAGTTGAACATCTTCGACCTGGACGCCAGCGGCGCACGCACCACGAATCCGCTCGTTGTCTATTTCCTGCGCGATCCGACCCAGTTCTCATGCACCGGCACCGGCGGTACCGGAAGCAACGGCACAGGCGGTACCGGCAGCACTGGCAACGGCGGTACCGGCAGCACGGGTACCGGCGGCACCACGATGCACGAGGTGCTGGAATTCGCGGGCGCCTTCAGTGCCACCAACTGGGGCGCGGTCGACGTCTCCAGCATCACGACGCCGCCGGCCTCGCTCGCCGGCACGAACATCGCACTGCCCTTCCCGAGCGCGGGCGTCGTTTCCTGCGCCGGGGCCATGGTCACGGTGGGCGCCGCCAATGGCGGCCAGGTCGCCGTCTATTCGAGCACCAGCGCGCAGCCCATCCCGCAACGGGTCGGCCAGCTGATCAACACCGGCTTCGGCGGCATCGGCGCCATCAAGCTTGTGGGCAATACGGTCATCGCCGGCGAGGCGAACGGCTCCAAGGTCGTGCTGATCGACATCAGCAATCCCAACCATTTCGTGGTCGGAACGCCGTTCACGACCAGCATCCAGAGCATCGGTTCCCTCGACATGGCGGGATCGAAGGCCGTCGTCGCGGGCCCCAACGACAATTCCCTTCAAGTGCTCAACATCTCAGGCCTCACCGCTACCAGTGCGGGCACCATCAATCCCGGACTGGGCATCGGATTGACCCTGTCTCTCTCGGGCACGGTGGTGGCGGTGGCTCAGGTGCCGCCGACGAACGGCGCGGCGGCCAATCCCAACACGCCGGTCGCGCTGGTCGACATCAACACCAAGGCGACGCTGGCCACTGCCACAACAAGCCTCGGCGGCATCTCCAGCCTCGGCAGCAGCGGCATGAAGGTGGTCGCCGGCTCGGCCAACAACCTTGACATTGCCCTGATCGATTTCACGCCGTC
>DATKOE010000103.1:0-4453 GCA_035524815.1 Rhizomicrobium sp. | reverse complement strand
TGATCACCGACAAGGGCCGGGAGGCTTTCATCGCCTATCTCGACGCCATCGAAAAGCTCCTTCCCAGCCACGGAGAAAAGAAATGAAGTTCCTGCTGTTGGCTGCCGCAGCATTCTGCGTCGGCGCGCAAGCCGCCGATCTGTCGCCCGCGCACTGGCCCGCGGGAACGCGCGAGAAGGCCGAAGCCCGGGAATACCAGGGCTGGGCGCCGGCGGCGGCGCAGGTGCGGCAGGGCAGCGGAGGCATCATATCCGCCACGGTCTCTCCGGTCGCGATCGAAGCGGGGCTTCAGACCCTGCGCAAGGGCGGCAACGCGGCCGATGCGGCGGCGAGCGTGGCGTTGACGCAAGTTGCCACCCAGCTCGGCTCTGTCGTCTCCTACGCCGGCATCATGACCGCGCTGTACTATGATGCGAAGACCGGCAAGGTCGTTTCGCTCGATGCGGGCTACGCCACCTACAAGGGCGAAACGGCTCCCGCGAGCATTCCCCAAAGCGACATCAGCCTGCTCACCGGCGGGCCGGCGCCGCAGGAGAAGAAGGACTTGGGCCGCCAGACGCTGGTGCCCGGTTTCATGGCGGGAATGGAGGCGCTCGAAAAGCGCTTCGGCCGCCTTAGGTTTGCCGACACGCTCGCGCCCGCGATCTGGTATGCCGAGAACGGCGTGAAGGTTTCGCCGACGCTGGGCTTCTTCTTCAAGACGCGCCAAGCTCAGCTTTCGCGCACGGAGGAAGGCAAGCGCTTCCTTGAGCAGGCCGGCAACGATCTGCCCCAGGCGGGCGACGTCTTCCGTCAGCGCGAGCTTGCCGCCACGCTGAAGGCCGTCGCCAGGCACGGCGCGCAGACCATGTACACCGGCGCCTGGGCCAAGACGTTTGTGGAATTTGTCCGGCGCGACGGCGGCAAGGTGGCGGCGGAGGATCTCGCGGCCTACCGCCCCGAATGGAGCGACGCGGCGAGCACGACGGTGTTCGCCCACACGGTCTACACCAACGGCGGAACCAGCCTTGCGCCGTATCAGCTGCTCACGGCGCTCAACGCGGCCGAAGCGATGAACCTCGATAAGCTCGGGCCGTATTGGTCCGATGCGGAGACCTTCCGCGCGCTGAACCGCCTCGGCGAGGTCGTGGCGGGCGCGCCGGTGCTGCTTCCCGCAACCGAAGCCGCGTTGAAGGCGAAGGGCGTGGACACATCGCCCGCGGGCCAGCGCACCAAGGCCTACGCCGAGGCGCTCGCCGCGATCCTGCCGTCGCTCTATGCCGTGCACGACGCCGACACGCACCATTCCAACGCGCTCGTGGTGGTCGACAAGGACGGCAACGTCGCGGTCGTCACCCACACCATCAACTCGGTGATCTGGGGCGACACGGGCATCGTGGTGGGCGGCATTCCCATCCCGGATTCTGCGGGATTTCAGCAGAAGCGGATGGAAACGGTCGCGCCGGGCGCGCGCCTGCCCAACGAAATCGCCGACACGCTGGTGACCGATGGCAAGGGCCGGCCGGTGCTGGCGAGCGGCTGCATCGGGTCTTCTCTGCTGCCCGAGACGCTGCGCGTGATCGTCTCCCTCGTCGCGCAGCATCAGCAGCTCGCGGCAACCGCCGCGGCGCCGCCGCTCCTGATCAACATCAATCCCAAGGCCTACGAGATGCCGTTCGCGCAGAGGCCGGTGATCGTTCCCGCCGGCGCCTACGATGCGGACTTACTCGGCAAACTTCGCGCCGACGGAACGACGGTCGCGGAAATTCCGGGTCTGGTCGTCGGTTCCGTGCGCGGCACGCTGGCGCTCGTCGCCATCGACCCCGATACGGGCGCGCGCTCGGCGCCTGAAGCGCCCGGCGTGATGGTATTCTCGGGCACGGAATAGGGGCGGCCTAAATCCACTCGACTTTCAGGATCTCGTACGACCTCGGGCCGCCGGGGGCTGCGACTTCCACCGTGTCGCCCTTGGTCTTGCCGATGATGGCGCGGGCGATCGGCGAGGAAACGGATATGCGGCCGTTCCTGGCGTCCGCCTCCAGATCGCCGACAATCTGGTACTTTCGCTCTTCGTCGGTGTCCTCGTCGACGAGGGTGACCGTCGCGCCGAACTTCACGGTGCGGCCGGACAGCTTGGAAACGTCGATCACGTCGGCGCGGCCCAACTGGTCCTCGAGCGCGATGACGCGCCCTTCGATGAAGGCCTGGCGCTCCTTGGCGGCGTGGTATTCGGCGTTCTCGGAAAGGTCGCCGTGCGCGCGCGCTTCGGTGATCATGCGGATCACCGCCGGCCGCTCGACCATCTTGAGCTGGTTGATCTCGTCTTCCAGGGCTTTGTAGCCCGAGGCGGTCATCGGTATGCGTTCCATGGCCTTCTTAAGTCCTGATGCCGCAAAGCCTCTCCCTCCCGCTCCACGCGGACCGCGAAGGCCCTATGGGGTTGGTGAAGAGGTTCTGCTAACGCTTTGTCATCTCAGGGTTTTTTCATCCCCGTTCGAAGCAGATACGCATAAAGAGTAGGACGGCGGGGGTGCGACTTCAAGGGCGGCGCTCATGCCGCAACTGCACACCCGGCGCTCAGTCCGCCAGGAAATCCTCGGCCGATTTGTACTGAAGCGGACGCACGTCGAGCGAACTGGCGCGCAGCGCGGCGATGGCTTGGGTGGCGGCCGCGGCACCCGCCATCGTGGTGTAGTAGGGCACCTTCATGGTCAGCGCGGTTCGCCGGATGGATGTGGAGTCGCTGACGGCGCGGGCGCCTTGCGTGGTGTTGACCACGAGTTGGACCTCGCCGTTCTTGATCGCGTCGACGATGTGCGGGCGTCCCTCCGCCACCTTGTTGATGCGCTTCACCGGAAGGCCCGCGCGTTCCAGCGCCTTGGCGGTGCCGCGCGTGGCGACGAGATGGAAACCCATCGCCAGCAGCATCTGCGCCGGTTCGATGAGGTCGTCCTTGTCCGCATCGCGCACCGAGACGAACACCGTGCCCGAAAGCGGCAGCTTCTGACCGGCGCCAAGCTGGCTCTTGGCAAAGGCGCGGCCGAAGTTCGAGTCGCGGCCCATCACCTCGCCGGTGGATCGCATCTCGGGACCGAGCAGGGTGTCAACGCCGGGGAACCGGCCGAAGGGCAGCACCGCCTCCTTCACGCAGATGCGGCTCGAATGCTGGCGCGAATGGGGCATCGACGAGAGCGTCTCGCCCGCCATGACCCGCGCCGCGATGGCGGCCACCGGCAGTCCGATGGCCTTGGCCACGAACGGCACCGTGCGGCTGGCGCGCGGATTGACCTCCAGCACGTAGATGTCGCCGTTCTGCACCGCGAACTGCACGTTCATCAGCCCACGGACGTTCAGCGCGCGCGCCAGCGCGGTGGTCTGCCGTTCTATCTCCCGCACGGTGGCGCGGCTCAAGGAATGGGGCGGGATGGCGCAGGCGGAATCGCCCGAATGCACGCCGGCTTCCTCGATGTGTTCCATCACGCCGGCGATGAACACCTGGCCGGTGGAATCGCAGACGGCGTCTACGTCGATCTCGGTGGCGCGGTTGAGGAATGCGTCGATCAGCACCGGGTTGTCGCCGGAGATACGGAACAGCTCGCCGGACTGCACGGCGGCCTTCAGCCGCTCCTCGTTGGGCACCACCACCATGCCGCGCCCGCCGAGCACATAGGACGGGCGCAGGATGATGGGAAAACCGACCTCGCGCGCGGCCGCGATGGTCTCCTCGGCCGTCATCGCGGTGGCGTTGCGAGGCTGCATCAGGCCCAGTTCGTGCAGCAGGATCTGGAAGCGCTTGCGGTCCTCGGCAAGGTCGATGGCGTCGGCGGAGGTGCCCAGGATCGGCACGCCTTCCTCCACCAGCGTGTTGGCGAGCTTGAGCGGGGTCTGGCCGCCGAACTGCACGATGACGCCGAGGAGCGTGCCGTTCTCCTGCTCCTTGGCCACGATCTCGAGCACGTCTTCGGCCGTCAGCGGCTCGAAATAGAGCCGGTCGGAGGTGTCGTAGTCGGTCGACACCGTCTCGGGATTGCAGTTGACCATGATGGTCTCGTAGCCCTGCGCCGAGAGCGAGAAGGCCGCATGGCAGCAGCAGTAGTCGAACTCGATGCCCTGGCCGATGCGGTTGGGTCCGCCGCCCAGGATGATGATCTTCTTGGCATCGGTCGGCCGGCTTTCGCATTCCGCCTTGCCGGCGATGGGTGTTTCGTAGGTCGAATACATGTAGGGCGTCAGCGCCGCGAATTCGGCCGCGCAGGTGTCGATGCGCTTGAACACGGGGCGCACGCCGAGGCCGATGCGCTTGGTGCGCACCTGCTTTTCGGTCAGGCCGGCAAGCTTGGCCAGCCGCTTGTCGGAGAAGCCCATCGCCTTCAGGCGGCGCATCCCCGTTTCGTCCTCGGGCAGGCCGCCCGCGCGCAGGTCGGCCTCGGCGTCGAGAATGGCCTTCACTTCGCCCAGGAACCACATGTCGTAC
>DATKOE010000102.1:0-4375 GCA_035524815.1 Rhizomicrobium sp. | reverse complement strand
ATCGCCGGCATGCCGGTGCTGCAGGCGTGGAAGGCCAAGACCTCGATCATGATGAAGCGCTCGATGGCCTCGGGCTATGCCGGCGTCGACAATCCGCTGTTCTACAAGGAGAACAACCGGATGCTGTTCGGCGACGCCAAGAAGATGCTCGACGAGGTGCTCGTCAACCTCAAACAGGGTTGAGCATCGTTGCATTGAATCGCGAGACCCCGCCGGGCGACCGGCGGGGTTTCGTGTTCTACAGCGCCACGTCCGAGGTCATGATCACGACTTCGTAGGGGTTCCAGGTCGACAGCGTCCAGTAGATGCGCGCGGCCTTGCTGGCTCCCGGCGGCGGCGCCACGCCGTGCGAATAGCGGTCGAGCACGTAAGGCGCATAGAAGAACCCCGGCTCGTGCTTCTTGGTCTTGGGATTGTAGAGCCCCGGCCAGAAGTCGCGCTGCGCGCCGCAGCCGAACACGCTCATGATCAGATTGCAGACGATCCAGGGATCGTGGGCGAGGCTCAACAGCACGGTGGGATCGGACCACGGCCCCCACGGATGAAGCGCGGTGCGCGCCTCGATCTTCCAGGGTCCGCAATTGTAGAGCATCAGCCAGGCGCCGAGCGGCTTGTTGTAGGTCACCGAGTGTTCGCCGATGCAGCGTTCGGTGACCGGCACGGCGCTGAGCACCTCGGCTCCCGGCGGCGGCATCCAGTCGCCGCTGGGCGACACGCCGCTCTCCCACGCCGCGCGGTCGACGAAATGGGGCGTGGTGCCGCTGTAGCCGGCGAAGAACTTCCAGGTGTTGGGATTGGCGAAGGTCGCCTGCGGCGCCAGGGCGAGATAGGGCACGCTGGCGCGGTAGCGCGGCACGCCGTAGACCGGAATGGCCGGTTCGATCACGGTGATGTCGGGCGCGGTGAAGGGCGGCGGCTGCGCGGCGCTGACATAGACGAAGCCGCTCGGCATCGTCACCAGCGGCGAAGGCAGGATCGCGGGCCCGCCCGGAATGCGATGGAACAGCACGGGATCGGCGGGCGTCGCCTCGGCGATCACGCTGCGTCCGACGCTGTTGCTGTTTGCCGTCTCCAGGCAGTTGGGCGGATTGGGGGCGGGCGTGACGAGCGGCGTCAGCGCGTTCGGCGCCAGAATCTGCGGCAGCACGCAGTGATGGATCCAGAAGAAGCCGTAGAAGGTCTTGTCGACGAAGACGCCGCCGGTGGGCACGTTGAAGAAGCCCTGCTGGACGGCCGGCACGACGGTGGGGTCGGCGTAAAGGACCGGGGCCGAATTGATCAGCTGCATCGAGAGGCAGGTTTTCGGGTCCGGCGGCGCCGCGCGCTTGGTTGCGCCCATCGCGTCGTCCGGCGGGGTGTCCGCCGCGCTGCCCGGCGGATGATGCGGCGGCCAGGCGTCGCCGAACATCAGCCACAGCGGGCCCGGCGCGCTGTCGACGGGAAAGCCGAGATCGACGGCGTCGAGCGCCGACGTGCTCCAGGTCTTGCTGTCGGTGGGCGCTCCGGTCTTCCAGTCCAGTTCGCCGGTGAGCTGGCATACCTTGGTCGAAGTGCCCACCAATGTCAGGCCGGATGCCGATGCCGGCGTGGCGGCCAAAGCCAGTCCCAGGCCGAGCATGAGTAGCCCGATGCGCATGATCGCCTCCCGCCGCAGAATTGCGGTCCCAACCCGTGGCCAGCATATGCTCATCCCCGGCACGGCAGAAGCGCAGGGACGCCGTCGTTTCCTTCCGTTAGCGTCAGGACGCTTGCCCCGATGTGACGGCCATGCGCGGGCGGCAATGCGGCCAAGCACGGCCGCGGCACCGGTGCATGGCCTTGCGATGGTATGAACCGGAAACTGATGGGAGCGCCAGCATGGATCACTACCACACCTGGTTCGACCTGAAGCCCGGCGTCGGCGACATGGAGTTCGCCGGCGCGATGGCGCGCTACATGGATCATCTGAAGGAGCGCGGGCTGATCGAAGGCTGGCGGCTGACGCGGCGCAAGCTCGGCTTCGGTCCGCGCGAACTGGGCGAGTTCCACATCGTGATGGAGACGAAGAACCTCGCCCAGCTGGAAGAGGCCTTCGCCCACGTCGCGTCGCGGCGCGAGCCGGTCGAAAGCGTGCATTTCGGCGTCAACAGCAAGGTGCAGAACCCGAAGTTCGCGCTCTACCGCGATTTTCCCGACGCCGTGCGCCATGAGGGCGAGGAGAAGTTCTGAGCAGTATCGCGTTCTGCTTTATGCAAAAAGAATGTCTCACGCGGAGTCGCGGAGCGGTCCGCACAGACTTCTTCTCCGCGCCTCTGCGTCTCCGCGTGCCATTAATTTTCTGAAATTGGCAGGCCATTTTGAGGACCGGCGTCCCATGCGGCGCCAATAGTTCTTGGACGCCAGCAGGTTGGCGCGATTTCCACCCGGCGATGCAAACCGCGGAAAATCGCGCCGCGCGATGCCGCATCCGGGCATCACGCCACAGGACCGCCGCGGCCGGGGGTGTAGACTCCGCTTCGTTCAGCAAAGCGACGAAACTGGAATCCGCGTTGCTCGCGCGTTTTCCAAGGATTCGTCCGCCGTGACGGCTTGAGAGTTTTTTCCGACCGTGTTTACCACCCAGGTCCGCGAGGCCCGGCTGCCGGCCGACAAACCGGCCATTCTCGAATTCATCATGGCGCTTCAGCGCTACGAATCCCTCCTCGAACCCAACCGCCGCTACGACCTTGCGATGGCCGAGGAGTACTTCGACACCCTCGTCGAACGCGCCCGGCGCGGGCGAATCTTCGTCGCCGAAGACGGCGGCCGCCCGGTCGGCTGGACCATCGTCTACGAAGAGGAGACCGAGGCTTTCATCCGCGACGACGAGCGGCGCTTCGCCTATCTCGCCGAGCTCTATGTGAGCGAGGCGTATCGCGGCAGCGGCATCGCCTACGACCTCATCGACGCCTGCGAGGACTGGGCGCGCGGGGCGGGCTATTCGACCATGCGCATCGATCTGCTCTCGCGCAACCTGCGCGCGGCGCGCGCCTACGAGAAAGCGGGCTACGCTCCCTATTGCCAGGAGGTGCGCAAGCGCCTGTTGCCGGCAAAAGCCGAACAGGCCGAAGACGCCGAGGTCATCCCGTTCAAGGCGGTGCGCCGGCGCTTTCCGATGATGGCGGCGGAATAGGGCCGCGCGTCTGGCGTAAGGCGTCCTTCGCCCTTACTGTCGCCCCGATCAGTTGGGGCGCGAGCAATGGTCACGATCCGCGAGGCACGCCTGCCGGACGACAAGCCGGTGCTGCTCGGCTTCATCGAAGGCCTGCAGCGCTACGAGGCCGAATTCGAATCCGACCGGCGGCTCGATGCGGCCTATGCGGAGGATCAGTTTGCCTGGCTGATGCGCACCGCCGGCAAAGGCGCCATCTTCCTGGCCGAGATCGGCGGGCGCGCGGCGGGCTGGATCATGGTCTACGCCGACGAGGCGCCGCCTTATGTGATCGACGCGGAGCGCCGCCACGCCGTCATCTGCGAGTTGTTCGTCGATCCGCCGGTGCGCGGGCAGGGGGCGGGCCGTGCCCTGATGGCGGCTTGCGAACAGTGGGCGAAGGCGCAGGGCCTGTCGGTCATCCACATCGGCCACCTGTCGCTGAATTCCCGTGCCGCCAAAGTCTACGAAGAAGCGGGCTATGCGCCTTATGTCGTCTTGCGGCGCAAACGGCTGAAGTGAACGTCTGCACCGCGGGGCCGCCGTTGAAAGTCCGAAGTCGGCCCCCGAATTGACCTTTCAGAGTTCGACCGGCTTGCGCCAAATATGGACATATGCGGATCAGCGTAGCTTATGGCGAGCGTAATCTTTTAGCTTGTCAAGAAAGGCGCTTCGCGCGTCCAAGTAGGGCCGGTATGCATCAGCCATTCCGTCGCGAATTTTGTCCACTTCGTTCCGAAGTCGCCTTTGAGCAGCTTCATACATCCATGCGGCGTAGCGGCCCGCCGCACCTTCGAACTTCCCCGCACAATCTTCGAGTTCTTGAAAGTGGACGGCAGTCAGAGTTCTGATTTTGGCCATCGGGCTTGGTGGAAGAACGATCTTCTCGTCGAACACACGGACCAGCCTCGCTTCGTCTTGCCAATGGTCGAACGCGTATATCGCCGCAACAAGTTCTTCAAATTGCGCGAGCCGTCGTTGTTTTCGAGCCGACTTTTCATTGAGTAGCTGCAAGAGTGGCGGTCCAACGATGGTACCGAGCACACCTATGAGACCCCCAACGATGACTGGAAGGAGTGTGCCCCAGACCGAGACTGTCTGGGCAACTTCGTGCGCGGCTGCCATGTTCGGTTCCGACTCAAACACGACTCGGAGGTGAATACTCGCTGAATCGACTAGTCGGTTTCAATGACCGGAAGTGGCGCA
>DATKOE010000101.1:0-18283 GCA_035524815.1 Rhizomicrobium sp. | reverse complement strand
AATCCGTGGTGGTTCTATCCGGGGTGAGGCTCTACCGCCCCTCCTGACGCCAAGCCAGCATCAGGGTGCCGAGCAGGAGGAGAAGCGCCGCCCAGGCGGGCAGGAGCGGCGTCTCATCCACGCTCGTCACACGCGACGCTTGGTTCGCTGCGATCCCCATCCAGCCGTCGCCCGTCATGCGGCGACCGCGCTCGACGCGGCGAATCTCGGGCATTCCGTCGGACAGCCAGCGCACTGCGCCGCCGCTCTGTTCGGTCACGCCCGCCAGCACGCGATCGGTGGCGCGCATGTCCGCGACCTCTTTCGGATTGAGCGGCCCCGCCGCCGCCACGGCCGACAGCTTGCCGTCGGTGACGCGGTAAAGGCCCAGTTCGTCGGCTTTCGCGCTTCCGCGCCAGATGCCGGGTTCGACCTTCGTCAGCGGCACCGGCGACTGCTTTCCCGAAGGATCGGTCATGGTCACCGGCGGCGGCTGGTCGGCCATTGTCCGCCGCTCGACCGCGAGATCGCCGCCGGCAATGGCCGCGGTGAGCTTCTCTTCCTCCAGCTCGGGCTCCTTCATCAGCCAGTGCGCCAGCCGCCGCAGCAACTCGGCTTCGGGTCCCCCGCCTTCGAATCCGCGCGCCCACAGCCAGCCCTGATCGGAAAGCAGCTCCGCCACGCGCCCCTGCCCGATGCGGTCGAGCACCAGCAGGGGCTTGTCGTTGGGCCCGCTCATCACTACGTCGCCGGTCACGCGCTGCGCGCCGATCAGGCGGAACCAGCGGCCCCAGCTTGGCGGCGACTTGTCGGTGTTGGCGCCTGCCAGATCGCGCGTCACCGGATGGGCCAGACCTTTCGCCGTCACCATCGGCTTGAACGGCTTGGCCACGATTTCGCCCGTCGGCTGCGCCGGCAGCACGGACGTGAGCGGCGTATGATAGATGCTCATCGGGCCCGCGAACTCCGGCCCCGAAGAGACCAGCAGCGCGCCGCCTTCGTACACATAGCCGGCGATGTTTTCGAAATAGGCGAGCGGCAGGATGCCGTGTTCGCTATAGCGGTCGAAAATGATGAGGTCGAAGCCGTCGAGCTTGTCCTGGAACAGCTCGCGTGTCGGGAACACGATCAGCGACAGCTCCCGGATCGGCGTATCGTCCTGCTTCTCGGGCGGGCGCAGGATGGTGAAGTGCACGAGGTCGACGGACGGATCGCCCTTGAGCAGGTTGCGCCAGACGCGCTCACCGGCGTTCGGCTCGCCGGAAACCAGGAGCACGCGCAGGCGGTCGCGCACGCCGTTGATCGCCACCACCGCGCGGTTGTTCTGCAACGTGAGCTCTTCGGGACCGGGTTCGGCTTCGATTTCGACGACGCTTTCGCCTTCGTGGCCGACGGGAACCTCGATCGGCGTGTTTCGTCCCAGCGCCACCTGCCGTGCGCCGGCATCGGCGCCGTCGATGCGCAGGTTCACCCGCGCGGAGCCGCCGTTCGTGCCGCCGAGATCGTCCACCCTGACCATGATCTCGGCCTTCTGACCCACGATGGCGTAACGCGCGGCATCCACCACCGTCAGCTTGCGGTCACGCTCGCCGCGCCTGCCCACGATCAGCGCCTGCACCGGCGCGACGTGCGACTTCGGCGGAACGTCGTACACCTCGCCGTCGGTGATCAGGAACGCGCCCGCGACCCTGCCCGGCGCCACGTCGGCCAGCGCCGCGTTCAGCGCCGCGAAGCCTTGCGTGCCGGAGTCCTCGCCCGCAGGATTGGTTGACACCGTCGCCACGCGGACCTCGAGATTGGGCTCGCGCTTCAGCCGCGCCTTGAGCGCCGCCGCCGTCTTGTCCGCCTCGGCGCGGCGGTTGCCGATCTGCATGCTCTGCGAATGATCGACCACGATCACCGCCACGTCGGTGAGCGGCTCGCGATTCTCGCGCACGATCATGGGGCCTGCGAGCGCCAGGATCAGCGCCAGGAAGGCGATGCCCCGCGCCCAGGCGCCGCGCGCCCCCGCGATGAAGCCGTAGCCCACGAGCACGGCCGCCAGCGCGATCACACCCCACAACACGGGGAGCGGAACATGCGGCGCGAAGGCGATCGTCGGGATCATTTGCCCAGCCGCTCCAGGATCGCCGGCACGTGCACCTGATCGGTCTTGTAGTTTCCAGTCAGCGCATACATCACGAGATTGATGCCGAAGCGGATCGCCATCTCGCGCTGCTGGGCGCCGCCGGGGGACACGTCCATCGTGGGGTGGCCGTGCTCGTCCACCGCCCAGGCGGCGGCCCAGTCATTGGAACCGATGATCACGGGCGAAACGCCGTCGCCGCCGCGCACCGGCGCGGCATCCGAACCGGCCGGAAGGGCCTGCGCCCACAACGTGCCGCCGTCCCAGCGGCCCGGGAAGTCGCTGATCAGGTAGAACGATTTCGTCAGCACATGGTTGGCGGGAACCGGCGCCAGCGGCGGCAGGTCCAGCTTGCCCAGCAGGCGCCGCAACGTCTGCTCGCCGGGATTGTTCGCGCCGCGCACGGAGCCGAGCGTCAATTCGCGCGTATCGATCAGGATGGTGCCGCCGTTGCGCATGTAGTCGGCTATCTTCGAAAGCGCGACGGGCGAAAGATCCTTTTCGCGCGGATCCATCGGCCAATAGATGAGCGGGAAGAAGGACAGATCGTCCTTCTCCAGATCGACCCCCATCGGTTCTTCCGGCACATAGCTGGTGCGCTCGGCAAGCGCGGTGCCGAGGCCGATCAATCCCGCCCGGCTGGTCGCGTCGACGTCGGGAAGGCCGGTGATGACATAGGCAAGCCTCGTGTCGAGCGCCGCCTTCATGTCGAAGGGGTCGTCGGCGCGGACGGCGGGCGCGTGGCAGAGCACGAGGGCCGCCGCGGCGCCCGCGGTCAGCCGCTTCAGATTGGGCGCATAGCCGCGCAGCACGAGCGAGATCACGAAATCGATCAACAAGAGCGCGGCCGCCAGCAGCAGCAGCGGCGTCTCGAGCGGCAACGCCGCGCGCGAAGCGTAGTAATCGGTGGCGAGATCGAGTGCCGGAAGCGGCAACAGCACGGTCGAATCGTTCGCCGCGTTGAGCGCGCGCTCGGCGCCCTGCGCGCCATAGAGCCCGGGCGGGTGGATGCGCGACGGCTCGGTCTTCGCAAGCTGGCCGGCGCGGACCGGCTGCACCTCAGCGCCCGCCGACGAGAGACGGCCGAAACCGTCCAGCACCGTGACCGCGGGAAGGCTCGCGCCGGCCGCCATCTCGCCCGGCTCCACACCCGCCGAAAGCGAGAGCAAACGCCGCAGCATGTCGACGTAGAGTCCCGACAGCGGCAGCGTCGACCAGCCGGGCCCGGCGGCCACGTGGAACTGCACGATCCAGCCCTTGCCGCGACGGGCGGAGGTCACCATCGGGGTGCCGTCGGCCAGCCGCGCCCAGGTGTGCGCCCACAAATCGACCGAGGGTTCGGCCAGGATCTGGCGCGACACCGTCACGTCGCCCGGAATGGCAAGGCCGCTGAAGGGGCTCGCCTCGGGAAACGGCGCCAGATGCTGCGGGCTGGCCCAGGCCAGCGCGCTGCCCAGATAGCGTCCGCCGGCACGCAAGGTCACGGGCACGAGATCGTCGGTGCCGCCGGCGGTGCGGTCGCCCGCGAAACGGATCAACAGCCCGCCGTTCTCGACGAATTTCGCGACGCGGTCGTGATCGGCGCCGGCGATGCGTCCGATATCGGAGAGTATCAAAACCGAAACGGAACGGGACAGAAGCTCGGAGATTGTTCCCTTCTGCAAATCGGCATAAGGCGACAGCGCACGCTCCAGGTAATACTCGCCGGCGAGCAGCGGCTCTTCACCCGCCGTGCCCCCCGCCAATCCCACCGAGCGACGCGGCGTGCCGCGATCGAGCAGCTCCACCGCGCCCGCGCTTTCGTGGCCGGTGATGGCGATGCGGGCCGTTTCGTTGCGCATCTCGAGCGGAATCGCGATCCTGGCCGAAGCGCGGTTCTTTCCCGGCTCGAAGGAAAAACGCGCCGTGCCCAGCGTCTGGCCTTGCTGGCCATAGGCGGTGATCGCTCCGGCGCGCGTGCCCGACGTGCCGGGACGCAGGATCGAGACCTCGAAACCGTCCACCGTGTTCGCCATACCGGTCAGCGCCAGGGGCCCGCCGTTGCGGCTTTCGAACACCCGCACGTGCCCCAGTTGGGCCAGAGCGTGCGCCGCGGCGCGCGCATGACCGTCGTCGATGCCGTCGGAGAGCCAGAGCACCTGGGCGTTGCGCAGCCCCATCTTGCCCGCGGCCGCGATGGCCGCGCTGCGGTCGGCGAGCCAGGGGCGCGGGACGAGCGCGCGCGCGGCGCGATCGGCGCTGCCGGCGTCGAGGACGTCGTTCTCCGGCCGGTCGGCGGTCGCGATCACGGCTACGCCCCGGTTTTCGCGCGCCGCAATTTCGAGCGCCTCGCGCAGCATTCCGGCGCGCGCATCCCAGCCGGGTGCGGCGGTCCAGCCGTTGTCGACGAACAGGACGATGGGACCCTTGCCGGCGATCTCGAGCGTGCGGCCGATCTGCGGTTGGGCCAGCGCCACGATCAGTGCGGCGGCGGCCAGAAGACGCAGCAGCATGAGCCACCACGGCGTGCCCGCGGGCGTCTGTTCCTCGTCGCGCAGGCCGAACAGCAGTTTCAGGGGCGGAAACACGACGCGCCGCGGCAACGGCGGGGTCACGCGCAACAGGAACCAGATCACCGGCAGCACGATCAGCGCCGCGAGAATCCACGGCGCTCCGAAACTGATGCTGGCGAGAAGGTTCATGGGTTCATCAATTACCAGACCGCCGGGCCGTTGCGCGGCGAATAACGTGAAACTACTCGCACGAAACCGTCATCACCCCGCCATCCGGTGGCCGCCCGAAAGATCGGCATAGAGCGCCACCAGCGCGGCTTGCGGCGGCCTGTCGGTGCGGTGGGCGGTGTAATTCCAGCCGAGCTTGCGGGCCAGGACCGCCACCGCCTCGGCATGGGCGCGGAATCGCAGACGGTATTCGCCGGCCACGCTTTCGGCCCGGCCGAGCGTGCGGTTCTCGCTGCCCGTCACGGCTTCGAAGCGGGTGCGGCCGGCATAAGGAAAATCCTCTTCGGCCGGATCGACGATGTGCACCAGCCGGCCGCCGGCATTGGAGCGCGTCAGGCAGCGGATTGTGCGCTCGATGTCCTCCATCGGCGCCAGGAAATCGCCGAACCACACGAACTGCGCATTGCGCGGCAGCGGCGCATCGGGCGGAAGCTGGTCGTCCGAGGGCGCGCGTTCGGCGAGCGCATAGCCGATGCGGCGGTAGGCCAGCCGCGAATTGGCCGGCGCCTCGCGTTCGCCGTAAAGCGCGATGCGTTCGCCGCCGCGCACGAGCAGCACGCCGAGCGCCAGCGCCAGAAGGCTCGCGCGCTCCAGCTTGGACACGGCGCCGGAGGCAAAGCGCATGGACGGCGAACCGTCGCGCCACAGCCAGACCGATTGTGCGGCCTCCCATTCGCGCTCGCGCACGTAAAGATGCTGGCCCTTCGCCGATTGACGCCAGTCGATGGCGGCGCGTGCGTCGCCGGGACGGTAGTGATGGAACTGCCAGAAACTCTGACCGATGCCGGCCTTGCGGCGCCCGTGCATGCCCAGCGTGACCGCCGAGGCCAGGCGTTCGGCGCGAACCATCAGCGGCGGCAGCGCGGCGGCCAGCGATTCGGCGGTGTCCGACAGGCTCATCTCTAGAGCGTCCGGCACAGCCGGTCGATCACCGTCATCACCGACAGTCCCTCGGCGCGGGCGGCGAAGTTGAGTGCCATGCGGTGGCGCAGCACCGGCGCGGCCAGCGCCACGACATCGTCCGTGGACGGTGCAAGCCGGCCCTCGATCAGCGCCCGCGCCCGGCACGCCAGCATGAACGCCTGGCTGGCGCGCGGTCCCGGACCCCAGGCGATCACGTTCCTCAAGTCCGGCGCGCCGTCGGCGTCGGGCCGCGCGGCCCTGACCAGCCGGAGGATGGATTCGACCACCTTCTCGCCCACCGGCAGCCGGCGCACGATGGCCTGCGCCGCCATCAGCTCCTGCGGGCCGCAGACGCGCGCCGGCGCGGTCTCCTGGCCGAAGGTCGTGGCGAGCAGCATCCGCTTTTCGGCGTCCTTGTCGGGATAGCCGATGTCGATCTGCAACAGGAACCGGTCGAGCTGAGCTTCGGGCAGCGGATAGGTGCCTTCCTGCTCCAGCGGGTTCTGCGTCGCCAGCACGTGGAAGGGCCGGGGCAGGTCGAAGCGGGTGCCCGCCACGGTCACCTGCCGTTCCTGCATCGATTGCAGCAGCGCGCTTTGCGTGCGGGGCGATGCGCGGTTGATCTCGTCGGCCATCAGAAGCTGGGTGAACACCGGCCCCTTAATGAAGCGGAAGGCGCGATGACGGTCGTCAGTCTCCTCCAGAACTTCCGATCCGATGATGTCGGCGGGCATCAAGTCGGGCGTGAACTGGATGCGCTTCCAGTCGATGCCCAGGACCGTGCCCATCGCTTCCACGAGCTTGGTCTTGGCCAACCCCGGCACGCCGATCACAAGCCCGTGTCCGCCCGCGAGCAGCGTGATCAGCGCCTGATCGATCACGTCCTTCTGGCCGAAAATGACCTGTCCGATGCCCTGCCGCACGGCGCCGGCGATTTCCGCAGCGCGTTCGGCGTGCTGCACGGCCGGTCCCTTCAGTTCTTCGCCGACGCTGTCGTTCATGGAAGATTATCCAGGTTGCAGGGGGCGCTCGGCCCTGCCTATGTTCAACGAGCTTGGTTTGTACCCCCTCGCGACAGGGGCAACAAGGATAACGGCATGAATGCGCAGGCCTATCTTTCGCAGGAAGCCCTGCACGCGCGCCTGCTCGCCACGCCTCCGGCCTTGCCGCTCATCCCCTCGCGCAGCGATTACGATTTGAACCCGTCCGCCCGTCCGAACGGGCCGCGCACGCTGGTGCCCGCCGCGGTGATGATTCCGGTCGTGGCGCGCAACGTGCCCACGGTTCTCTTCACGATGCGTAGCGAGACGCTGCCGCGCCACCCCGGGCAGGCGAGCTTTCCCGGGGGGTGCGCCCAGGAGGCGGACGATTCGCTCGTCCACACCGCGCTTCGCGAGATGCAGGAGGAAACCGGCATCGATCCTTCCTTTGTCACCGTCGCGGGGTTCCTCAGCCCGTATGAAACCGTCACGGGCTACGCCGTCCTTCCGGTGGTGGGGCTGGTGCGCGAGGGCTTTGCCGTTTCCGTCAATGCCCGCGAGGTCGACGGCGTGTTCGAGGTGCCGCTGGCCTTCCTGATCGATCCGGCCAGCCGCCGGGAGCAGCAGCGCGAATGGAAGGGTTCGCAACGCAGGTTCTACGCCTTTCAGTACGGAACCCATTATATTTGGGGCGCCACCGCCGCGATTCTGGTGGAGCTCGCGGAACGCCTCGGATGACGCGACTTGATCCCCAGCCGTGGATGACGGCGCCCGAAGCGCTGAAGCTGATGGCCGCGCTGGGCGAGGCGCGGTTCGTCGGCGGCGCGGTGCGCAATGCGCTCATCGGCAAGCCGGTGACGGAAGTCGACATCGCCACACCGCTGGTGCCCGGCGAAGTCGAGAAGCGGCTCGCGGCCGCCGCCATCAAGGCGGTTCCGACCGGCATCGGGCACGGCACCATCACTGCGGTGGTGGACGGCAGGCCGTTCGAGGTCACCACGCTGCGGCGCGATGTGGAAACCGACGGCCGGCGCGCCGTCGTGGCTTTCACCACCGACTGGGCGGAAGACGCGCAGCGCCGCGACTTCACCATGAACGCACTCTATGCCTCCGCGGACGGGCAAGTGCTGGATACGGTCGGCGGCATCGACGATCTCAAAGCGCGGCGCGTGCGCTTCGTCGGCGATCCGGTGCGGCGCATCCGCGAGGATTACCTGCGCATCCTGCGGCTGTTCCGCTTCCATGCCTGGTACGGCGCGGGCGAGATCGATGCGGCGGCGCTGAAGGCCGTGGCCCAGGAGGCGCACGGCATCGCCATGCTCTCGGGCGAACGCGTCGCCAAGGAGATGTTGCGCCTGCTGGAGGCCGAGGACCCCGTGCCGGCGTTCAAGACGATGGTGCATGCTGCGGTCCTTTCCGAGGTTCTGCCGGCGGAGCCCAACCTCACGCGGCTGGCAAATCTCGTCGCCATCGATGCTGCGGACGGACTTGCGTCCGATCCGCTGCTGCGGCTCGCCGCGCTCATGCCCGGTCCCGAATCGGCGGTTCCGCCGGTCGAATTCGCCCACCTGCTGGCCGAGCGCTGGAAACTCTCCAACGCGCAGCGCGAGCGGCTCGAGACCATCGCCAGGAACGATTGCGTCAGCTTGCCCCTGTCCGGTCGCGATGCGCACAAGCTCATCTATCGCCTCGGATCGCCGCGCGCGGCGGACGTCTTCCGGCTCGCCTGGGCGGAAAATCCAACGCAGAGCGCCGCAGCGCTGCTGCGGTCGGCCGGAGAGTGGCCCGCGCCGCGGTTTCCGCTCGGCGGCGCCGACGCCATCAAGGCCGGATTGCCGGAAGGCCCCCTCGTCGGCGAGGTGCTCGCCGATCTCGAAGCGTGGTGGATCGACGGCGATTTCACGGCCGATCGCGCCGCACTTCTCGATCGCCTGAAGAAGACGGTCGAGGCGATGCTCTGATGCGCTTCGAGGTCCTGGATTCCCTCTCGCTTCCCGGCGATCCCGGCAAACCGAACGAGGACGCCTTTGCGGCCGAACCCGGCGCCGCCGTCGTGTTCGACGGCGCCACGATGGTGAGCGAGCCCTTGATGCCCGGGCGCAGCGATGCGGCCTGGATCGCGCAATTCGGCGCGCGCCGCCTGATGGCGCATCTGCAAGAGGGCGATGCCCCGCGCACCGCGCTGCGCCACGCTCTGGCCGATGCGGAACGCTCGTTTGCGGGACTTCGCCGCCGCGCTCCACGCGAGCAGTACGAAGTTCCCTTCGCCTCGATGATGCTGGCCGTGCCGGGCGACGGCGGTTTCGATGCCTTGTGGTACGGCGATTGCGCCGCGATCGTGCTCGAACCCGGCGGTGGCTGCGGACTGTTGGGCGAGGCGTTGCTGAAGCGCGCCCACGAGGCGCAACGCGCGCGCAGCCTGGGACAGGAGATGGGAGTCGCCCCCGCGGCCGCTTTGTCGCGCGCCGAGTTCCTGCCGCGCCTGCGCGCTGCGCGCAACAAGGTGAACACGCCCGGCGGCGATTGGCTGTTCTCGCCGGAGGCGAAAACGTCGGAGCACGTCAAACGTGCCCGTCTTGCCCCGCCGCCGGGCACGCTGATTCTTCTGTGTACCGACGGCTTTCTGGCGCTGACCGGCGACTTTGGCGCCATGGCCACGTCCGCGCTGGTCGAGGCCGCGCGCGACAGAGGCCTTCAGGCGCTCGGCGCCGAACTGCGCGCCATCGAAGACGCCGATCCCGAAGGCCGCAAGTTCCCGCGCTTCAAGCGATCGGACGACGCCACGGCGGTGCTGTTGCGGCTCGTCTGATCAGGATGCGAAAAAGCGCATCATGTGATCCATGCCGCCGGTTTCGTTGAGACGCATGAAGCCGTCCCAGATCATGCGGCAGGCCACGAACAGCACGATGAAGATGCCGGCATAGCTGATCCACGGATACTTGTGCAGCAGCCGCGCGATCAGCGACGCCGCCAGTCCCATCAGGGCGATCGACAGCATCAGCCCCAGCACCAGCACCGTGATGTGGTTCATCGCGGCGCCGGCGACCGCCAGCACGTTGTCGAGCGACATGGAGATGTCGGCCATCGCGATGTTGAGGATCGCGCGACGCACGGCCTTGCGGTGGCGCCCCGGATGATCGTCGTGAGCCGGATGGTGGTTTTCGTGATTGGCCTCCACGCCCGACAGCACGTTGGTGGCATGGTGCTCCTTTTGCTGGTGGCGTATGTCGCGCCACAGCCGCCACGAGACCCACAACAGCAGGAATCCGCCCGCGATGACGAGCGGGATGTAGCGCAACAGGTGCACCGCGAAGACGGCGAGCAGGATGCGCAGCACAACCGCCGTGGCGAGGCCCCAGAAGATCACCTTTCGGCGGTCGGCCTTCTGGACATGCGCGGCCGACATGCCGATGACTACCGCATTGTCGCCGGCCAGCACGACGTCGATCAGGATGACCTGAAGCAGCGCAAAGAAACCGCCCTGGGTGAAAAGATCGAACTGCGGCAGGTCCAATGTGGTTCCTCTTCTGCTTCAGCCCCAGCGCGCCAAGGGCGGCAGCGACATCAGGATGGCCTCGGCATTGCCCCCGGTCTTGAGCCCGAACTGGGTGCCGCGGTCATACAGGAGATTGAACTCCACGTAACGCCCGCGCCTTTCGAGCTGCATCAGCCGGTCGGCCTCGGTGAACGCCATAGCCATGCGCCGTCTGATGATTTGGGGATAGATGTCAAGAAATGCCATGCCCACCGCCTGAGTAAAGGCGAAATCCCGCTCCTTGTCGCCCGAATCCAGCCCGTCGAAGAAGATGCCGCCCGCCCCGCGCGCCTCGCCGCGATGCGGCAGGAAGAAGTATTCGTCGCACCACTGCTTGAACCTTGGATAGTAACCCGCGTCAAAACGGTCGCAGGCGGCCTTCAGGGCGGCGTGGAAGTCCGCGGTGTCTTCCGGCACGGGAGCGAGCATGGGGGTCAGATCCGCGCCGCCGCCGAACCAGCTCTTCGTGGTGACGATATGGCGGGTGTTCATATGCGCTGCCGGCACGTGCGGATTGGCCATATGGGCCACGACCGAGATGCCGCCGGCCCAGAAGGCGGGATCGTCCCCGGCTCCCGGGATGGACTTGGCGAATTCGGGTGCAAAACGGCCGTACACCGTCGAGACGTTGACGCCGACCTTCTCGAACACCTTCCCGCGCATCACGCCGATCACGCCGCCGCCGGCCTCGCCGCCGTCGTCCGCGGGCCGCTTCCAGGTCTTGCGTTCGAACCGGGCGGACGAGCCGGCTTCGGCTTCGATCGCTTCGAACGCGACGCAGAGCCGGTCGCGCAAGCCCTCGAACCAGACTGCGGCGCGCTCTTTCATGCCAGGCCCTTGGTCTGGCGAAGTGCTTCGGCCAGCACGATGGCCCCTGCCATCGCCACGTTGAGCGAGCGCATGCCGTTCTTCATCGGAATCCTGAGCCGCGCGCCGGCCGCCGCATGGACGAAATCGGGCACGCCCGCGCTTTCGCGCCCGAGCAGCAGGATGTCGTCCGGGCGGAAGGCGAAATCGGCGTACATGGTCTCGGCTTTGGTGGTCAGAAGCACCCAGCGCGCGCCGGTTCGCGCGGCGGCGAACGCTTCCCACGAGGGATGGCGCGTGACGTCGGCGGAATCGAGATAGTCCATCCCGGCGCGCTTCAGCTTGGGCTCGCTCCACAGAAACCCGCAAGGCTCGACGATGTCGAGCGGCACCTCGAAGCAGGCGCTCAGCCGGATCAGCGCGCCGGTGTTCTGGGGAATGTCGGGCTGGAAGAGGGCGAGGCGCATCTTATGCTTGACTCCCTCCTTTTTCTCCTATAGGAAAAAGGTGAGATTTAGGAAAACCTAGCAATTCGGCACCCCGTTTACAAGCCGCTGGAGCAGTTCCTGAGCCACCAACCGGCAAGGGAGGTGCAGCTGTCATTCGACGATATCGAACGGATCATCGACAGAAAGATGCCGGCCACCGCTTATGACGACAGTAAGCCGTGGTGGACCAACAACCCCGCCAACCACTCGCAGGCAAAGGCCTGGTTGAATGCGGGATTTGTTGTGGTTCATGTGGATCACGCCGGCAAACACGTGGTTTTTCAGCGGATGAAGGTGACGGGCATGGCGGAAGAACCGCGCAAGTTCGAGCCTGCAGCACACGAACCGAAAGCTCGCCATCCCGCGATCGGCGCGATGAAGGGCCTGATCTGGATCGCACCTGGATATGACCTCACCCAGCCGACGTGGGACGACGAGGACGAAAAGGCGTTCGACGCAAAATGGGACCGGTTGCTCAAATGATCGGGCCGATACTGCTCGATACGTGTGCGGCCATTTGGATGAACGAGGACCGGCTGACTCCGCGCGGCGTGCAAGCGCTGACGGAATGTTACAATCGAGGCAAAGCGGTCTTCGTGTCACCCGTCACGGCGCTGGAACTCGGCCGGTTGTTCTCACTAGGGCGCCTTCGCTCCCCACTCAGTCCTATCGGATACCTGCGTCGCCTGCTGAGTCTTCCTGGCGTAAAGATCGCGGAGATGCCGCCCGAGCTGCTGCTTGGCTCTTCCTTTTTGCCTGGCGAATTCCACAAGGATCCCGCCGACCGCATCATTGCGGCCACCGCGCGCGAGTACGGATTCACGGTGATGACACGCGACCGGCCCTTGCTCGATTACGCCCGCCAGGGCTATCTCAGCGCCATCGAATGTTGATCGTTACGCAGGGATAATTTTGAAAGCGCGGAACGCGACAACACCCAACGGAAACTCACGTTTTCTGCGGCATCGTGCCGCAACCATCTGCATAATCGACCGGCGATTTGGGCCTTTCGCAGCCGGGGGGCGCGCTGTTTTATCGCGGTTCGGCGCAACGAAGTTAGCTGCTCTCTGCGTCGGCGACATCTAGGGGTGAATCCGTGGATCAAGGCGTGAAAACCGGGACGACAGCCGCCGAACCGACGCGACGGGACTTTCTCTACATCGCGACGGGCGCGGCGGCCACGGTCGGCGCCGTGTTCGCGGCGTGGCCGTTCATCGACCAGATGAACCCGTCGAGCGCCGTTCTCGCCATGGCATCCATCGAGGTCAGCCTCGCCGGCATCCAGCCGGGCCAGCAGGTCGTCTTCAAGTGGCGCGGCCATCCGCTGTTCGTCCGCCGTCGCACGCCCAAAGAGATCGCCCAAGCGCGCGCCGTGCCGCTCTCCGAACTGATCGACCCGCTCGCCGACAACGCCAATCTGTCCGACAGCGCGCCGGCTACCGACGCCAACCGCGCGATCAAGCCGGAATGGCTGGTGGTCGTGGGCGTGTGCACCCATCTCGGCTGCACGCCCACCGTTTCCACCCCGCAGAATCCGCAAGGCGACTACGGCGGCTGGCTGTGCCACTGCCACGGCTCGCAATACGACGTCGCGGGGCGCGTGCGCAAAGGCCCGGCGCCGAAGAACCTGGCGGTGCCGGTCTATTCGTTCACCGGTCCGATGAAGATCAAAGTCGGCTGAAGGGAAGCAAGATGGCTGGCCAATCCACCTACGTTCCCAAAACCGGCTTCACGCGCTGGCTAGACGCGCGCCTGCCGATCCTGCGCTTCATCGACGACACCATCACCAGCTATCCGACGCCGAAGAACCTGAACTTCTGGTACACCTTCGGCGGCATCCTCGCCTTCATGCTGGGCGTGCAGATCGTCACCGGCATCGTGCTCGCCATGCATTACGTGCCGAGTTCGGATTTCGCCTTCCAGTCGGTCGAGCAGCGCATCATGCGCGAGGTCAACTACGGCTGGCTGATCCGCTACATCCACTCCAACGGCGCCTCGATGTTCTTCCTGGCGGTCTACATCCACATCTTCCGCGGGCTTTACTACGGCTCGTACAAGGCGCCGCGCGAGGTCATCTGGCTGCTGGGCGTGCTCATCTACATCCTGATGATGGCAACCGCCTTCTTCGGCTACGTGCTGCCCTGGGGACAGATGTCGTTCTGGGGCGCCACCGTGATCACCAGCCTTTTTTCCGCGCTCGACCAGATCATCCCGCATCTGGGCAGCGCCATCACCACCTGGCTGTGGGGTGACTTTGCGGTCGGCGACGCCACGCTGAACCGCTTCTTCTCGCTGCACTACCTCGTGCCCTTCATCATCGCGGGCGTGGTGGTCCTGCACATCTGGGCGCTGCACGTCCCCGGCAACAACAATCCGCTCGGCATCGATCTGAAGGGACCGCAGGACAAGGTTCCCTTCCATCCCTATTACACGGTGAAGGACGCCTTCTACCTGTCGCTGTTCGTGCTCGTCTATGCGGGCATCGTGTTCTATGCGCCGAACTTCTTCGGCAACCCGGACAACTACATCCAGGCCAATCCGCTGGTGACGCCCACCGACATCGTGCCGGAATGGTACCTGCTGCCGTTCTACGCCATGCTGCGCAGCGTGCCGCAGAAACTGATCGGCGTGCTGGTGCTGGTGGGCTCGCTCGTGACGCTGGTGTTCGTTCCCTGGCTCGACACCTCGAAAACGCGATCCTGCCGCTTCCGGCCGGTGATGAAGCAGCTGTTCTGGATCTTCGCCGCCGATTGCGTCCTGCTCGGATATGTCGGCTCGCAGACCGCCGATGCGGCCTGGCACCTGGGCGACATGGAGCTTCCGCTGGTGTGGCTGGCGCAGCTGGGCACGCTCTACTATTTCGCCTTCTTCTGGCTGCTGATGCCGTTCGTCGGCTGGTTCGAGCGGCCGAGGCCGGTGCCCGAGAGCATCGCGCAACCGGTACTGGCGAAGGAGGGGGCCCTATGAGAATCGCGATTCCGCTTCTCGCCCTGGCCGCGAGTGTCGCCGGCGCCGCCGTCGCCGAGGACACGAGCCAGGCCTTGCCGCCCAAAGAGATGGCCTGGTCTTTCCAGGGCCCGTTCGGCACCTATGACCGCGGCGCGCTGCAGCGCGGGTTCCAGGTCTACAAGGAGGTCTGCTCGGCCTGCCACAGCCTCAACATGGTGTCGTTCGCCGATCTCGCCGCGCCGGGCGGTCCCGGCTTCACCGAAGCGCAGGCCAAGGTGATCGCCGCCGGCTACAAGATCGCGGCCGGCCCCAACGACAAGGGCGAAACCACCGACGCCAACGGCAACCGGCTGACCCGGCCCGGCATCCTGGCCGATCATTTTCCGCCCCCGTTCGCCAACGAAGAGGCCGCACGCGCCTCAAACGGCGGAGCGCTGCCGCCGGATCTGTCGCTGATCATCAAGGCGCGCGAAGGCGGACCCGACTACGTCTATTCGATCATCACCGGCTTCGGCCACAAGCCGCCGAGAGGTTTCGCGGTGCAGCAGGGCAAGTACTACAATCCCTGGTTCGCCGGCCGGAACATCTCGATGCCGCCGCCGCTCGCCAAAGGCTCGGTGACGTTCTCCGATGGCACGCCGGCTACGATACCCAACGAGGCCAAGTCGGTGGTGACGTTCCTGTCCTGGGCGTCGGAGCCCAAGATGGAGCAGCGCCACCGCATCGGCCTGCAGGCGATGGCGTTCCTGGTGCTGCTGTCGGGGCTTCTGTTTCTTTCCTATCGCAAGGTCTGGCACGGCAGGCACTAGGATGAAGGCGCGGTGCACGATCTGCCGGCATGCCGACGGAGAAGCCGTAAGGCTCCGCGTGAATTTCTGAGGGTCGCTTCAGACAGACTCCGGGCCTCGACCGGTTCGAGGCTTTCAAAAAATGCCGCAATTGCGCGTGTCCGCTGCCTGGCTTTGCCGGGCCGCCGACGTCTGGACGCAATTGCAGGGATATAGGCGAAATGGGGATTCGACCGGCACGGTTCAAGTAGGTGCGACGGTCTGTACAATGATCAACGGGATTAGCCGGTTGGCCTGAAACGGCGCAAGAGTGATGCGCAGGTGCAGGGTGTTGGTCAGAAAAAATTCTGCACGCGGAGCCGCGGAGAAGAAATCTGTCCGGACCGCTCCGCGCCTCCGAGTGAATCCTTTTACTTCACTCGATAGATCGCACTTCCATGCGCGGGAAGGGTGACGTTCAGCGATAGCGAACGCTTGCCGGTCCAGAGTTCGCGGGCCGAGTGGCCCTTGAGGCCGAGCTGTTTCCAGCTTGCCTTCAGTGTAGCCGGTTTGTCGTCGAGATTGAACACGGCGACGTACTGAATCGGCTTGGTCCGCGATCCGGCGAGCGCATACCACACCCGCGCGTTCTCGAAGCCCTTGGGCAGATCGGCGACGGGCGCGCTCTCCCACGCCGTCTGGTTCACGGCGATGACGTCCTTGTTGGTCAGGATCGAACGCGTGAAATCGTCCAGCTTCGTCAGATTTGCGCCGATCATCAGCGGCGAACGCGCGATCGCCCACAGCGTGAACTGCGTGCGCACTTCGTCGTGGGTGAGCCGGCTTTCGCGGGCGTCCTGCCAGCCGGCATGCGGGGTCAACGAGCCGAAGGCCAGCATGTCGGCATCCGGCCAGTGTCCCGGACCCGCATACGGATACCATTGCGCAAGATAATCGAAGCCTTCGCGCACACCGTTGGGCCACGGATTGGGCTTGAAGGTCCAGCCGTCCCAGGTGTCGTCGCCGATGCGCCAGAGCTGGGCATATTTCGCCACCTCGCTGGCGCGCGTGATGTTGGTGGGTCCCGGCGACAGGCTGAGCACGATCGGGCGGCCCGTCTTCTTGATCGCTTCCGATACCTGACGGATTTCCGTCGGGCGATAGGGATGGTCGGAGATGCAGTCGATCTTGATGTAGTCCACGCCCCAATCGGCGAAGAGCTTCATCTCGGAATCGTACCAGGCCTGGCCCGCCGCGTTGTCGCGGACGCCCCAGTTGCCGTCATTCCAGGGACAGGCGTCGCCGGGATCGGCGGCTTCGGGCGCGTGGAAACTCGAATCGGCGATCGGCAGGTTCTTGTCGACGGCCTCGCGCGGGATGCCGCGCATGATGTGGATGCCGAACTTCAGCCCTTGCGCATGCACCCAGTCGCCCACGGACTTGAGGCCCGCGCCGTTCGCGGCGGAGGGGTAGCGCTTCACGTCGGGCAACAGGCGGCCGTTGCCGTCGAGTTGGTAGCCCTGGTCGGCGGTCTTCTCGCCGAGAGGGTTGGCCATGTACCAGCCCATGTCGATCACGGCGGTGTTCCAGCCGAGATTCTTCATCCCGGCGAGCACCGTGGCGTTGGCCTTGAAGTCCGCTTCGTCGATGGTGAAGGCGTAGGCGTCCCAGCTGTTCCAGCCCATCGGCGGGGTGGGGGCGAGCGCAGGGGTTTGAGCGGAGGCGGCGAAGGCTGCGGCGGCCATCGAGGCGGCAAGCAGCGCGGCGAATCGGATCGAATGGCGCATGACTCAGACTAACATGTAACCTCCTCCTTGTGGGGAGGTCGAAGCGCGAAGCGCTTCGGGTGGGGGGCCGAGCCCTTTTTCCGGCACCGTCCCCCACCCGGAAAAGTCCTCGCGCACACATGCTTCTCCGTCTTCGCAGGCGGCATCGCGCTCGGAGTTTATCGACCTCCCCACAAGGGGAGGTGAAGTTAGTGGCTTGATCCTTCTGCCATGCTACAAGGCGCCCGCATATCGGAGTGAGACATGGCCAAAACGGTTCTCGGCATCATCGGCGGCAGCGGCGTCTACGACATCGAAGGGCTGGAAGCCGCCCAGTGGCGTTCGATCAAGAGCCCATGGGGCGAGCCGTCCGATGCGCTTCTGACCGGCACCTACAAGGGCGTCGACATGGTGTTCCTGCCGCGCCACGGCCGCGGCCATGTGCAGACGCCCACCTCGATCAACTACCGCGCCAATATCGATGCGCTGAAACGCGCGGGGGTCACGGATGTGATCTCCGTTTCGGCCTGCGGTTCGCTGAAGGAGGAATTGCCGCCGGGCACGTTCGTGATCGTGGACCAGTTCATCGACCGCACCTTCGCGCGCGAGAAGAGTTTTTTCGGCCCGGGCTGCGTGGCGCACGTGCCGATGGCCCATCCTGTCGATCCGCGCCTTGCGGTGGCGCTCGAAGAGGCCGCCGCCGCCGAGAACATCCGCCATGCGGTGGGCGGCACCTATATCTGCATGGAAGGACCGCAGTTCTCGACGCTGGCTGAATCGCATCTCTACCGCAGTTGGGGCTGCTCGGTGATCGGCATGACGGCGATGCCGGAGGCCAAGCTCGCCCGCGAGGCGGAGTTGCCCTATGCGCTGGTGGCAATGGTGACCGACTACGACTGCTGGCATCCCGAGCACGAGCACGTCACCGTCGATGCGGTGATCAAGGTGCTGCTGGCCAACGCCGCCAATGCGAGGAAGCTCGTCTGTGCGGTGGCGACGCGCCTGGGGCCCGAGCGCACGCCGTCGCCCATCGGCATCGAACGCGTGCTCGACGTGGCGCTGATGACCGCACCCGAAAAGCGCGACCCCGCGCTGGTGGCTAAGCTGGATGCCGTGGCGGGGAGGGTGCTGAACCGGGCGAAGCCAGGCTAAATCAGCCAAAGAATCTCACGCGGAGGCGCGGAGCGGATGTGCCTGACTTTACCTCCGCGTCTCCGCGTCTCCGCGTGATAATCTTCCTGCGAGAATGCGCCCGAACACCAGC
>DATKOE010000100.1:0-2391 GCA_035524815.1 Rhizomicrobium sp. | reverse complement strand
CCATGGAGCGTAGGTTACCTCTGCAATCTACTATCATGGAGGTTTCGTTCGTTCGATTGCAGGAGTCAATATGTTTCAACGAGTTGCGCTGGTCACCGGCGCCAGCCGTGGCATCGGCCGTGCGATTGCGCACACGCTGTGCAAAGCCAATCACGCGATCGTCGTCGCCTCACCGGAGATTGAGAACAACGAGAAAGTCGCGGGCGAGATCTGCGCCTGCGGCGGCGATTGCATGACGCTGGATTTCAACGTCGCTTCACCGGAGTCGGTGAAGGCGGGCGTCGAGAGCATCATCGAGAAGTATCACCGGATTGACGTGCTGGTGAACAACGCGGGCATCACGCGCGATGCGCTGGCGATGCGCCTGAAACCAGCCGACTGGAACCTGGTGCTGCAGGTGAACCTGACGGGCGCCTTCCTGGTCAGCCAGGCTGTCATTCCGCACATGATCAAAGAGCGCTGGGGCCGCATCATCAACATCGCTTCCGTCGTCGGCGAGATGGGAAACCCCGGTCAGGCGAACTACGTGGCGTCGAAGGCGGGCCTGATCGGGCTCACCAAGACCCTGGCGCTGGAACTGGCGTCGCGCAACGTGACGGTGAACGCGGTCGCGCCGGGCTTCATCGAGACCGACATGACCGCCGTGCTGACCGAGGAACAGAAGCAGAAGATGCTGGAGCGGGTGGCGCTGAAGCGTATGGGCAAGCCGGAAGACATCGCCAATGCGGTGAAGTTCCTGGCAAGCGATGACGCCAGCTACATCACCGGGCACGTGATCAAGGTGAACGGCGGGATGTACATGTAGCGCGGCGCGCCACGAGATTTCCAGGAAAGAGGATAGAAGCATGTCAGATCGCAGTGGAGACAAGGCCCGCCAGCATGCGCGAATCAAGCGCCGCGCGCAGCGCCGGCTGAAGTCGAGGGCCCTCGCGGCCGCGGCGGCGGAGAGGGCCAAGAACCCCAGGCCGAAGCCGCCGGCACGCGTCAAGAAGAAGCGCGCGCCCAAGCCGGTTGAGGCGCCAGTTGCGGCGGCCGAAAGTCCGGCGGAAAAGCCGGCGAAGAAGGCCAAGAAGGCGGAGAAAGCCGAGTAGGTCGCAAGAAGACCAACGTCGACTCGTTCAACGCAGGCTGGCCGCATGCGCGACGGCTGCTATCCAGCCTCCGAACCAAATCGTCAAAGCCAGGGCCGCGCTGGCGAGGATGACGCGCGCGGCATAGCGCTCTGCCCGTTCAGCGAATGGGGCCGACCCGCGGGCTCGGACCACTCCCAAGGCGAACACGGCCGTCGTCGACGCGAGCAAGCAAGCCAGCAACGCGGGTCCGCCCGGGGCCACTTTCCATGCGCGCAGCCAGTGGCCGTAAAGGGCCAGGACGAACGCTCGCGTCATGCCGCAGTTCGGACAGGGTACGCCAAAACGTGCGCGAAAAGCACACTCCCAGCCAAAGGCATGTCCAAGAAACACGGTCCGCTGTTCATCGGCGTCGAAGAGAATCCGCAAGACGATGACGCTCAGCAGGACGAGCCCGCCCGCTAACAACGGCGCAAGGCCGGGGCGGATAGTCCACGGCCTAGTAGCGGACATCCGGATTGTTGATCACGTAGCAGCCGACGGCCTTATCGTGCAGCGTCTGGCGGTACGGATCCCAGAGCGGCCAGAGCAGATCGAGAATCGGCAGCAGGGGAACAAAGCCCAGAGCCGCTTGTACGATCAGCCGGATGAGCGCGGTGCCTTGGGACAGCAACGCGCCTTGGGCGTCGACGACTTTCAGCTTCATCACTCCCTGTCCGATGGAGTATCCGCGAAGACTCACCAGGTACACGCGGTTATACAGGCCAACCAGCAGCGTCGACAGGGGGAACAGGATCAGGCTCAGGCAGCACAACGCGCCTGCCGCGGGCTCTGAACGGCTGATCCCGACCGTGGCGAAGAAGAACGAGCCTAGAACCACGTACAGGATGATCATCACGCCGAAAACGAAGAGGCTATCGATGATGTAGCCGAGGGCCCGGTCGCCCCAACTGGCGTAAGGCATGGGCGGCGCATACTGCTGCGCAGGCGGCGCCGGAGATGGGACTGCTCCAGGAGCACCGCCGCCAACCGGCGCTCCACAACCGGCGCAGAAGGCAACCCCGGCATCGAGCGGGCGGCCACACCGCGAGCAGAACATGAGTCAACCTCCCTTTCCGACATGTACTCAGACGACCAGGGAGATTCTACAGCGCTTGGGCGCGAGACGCTACGGGGCGGGGCTGCGTTGAGGATCGCGTTTCAGAGCCGCGACCGCGAGGGAGCGGATGCGCCACCCCTGCCTCTGAACCTCGCATGACCGAACCGCGTCCGCCCCGAAGTGAACCCGCCTCCCCCAAACCCACTCCAACCCGTTCACCCC
>DATKOE010000099.1:0-8086 GCA_035524815.1 Rhizomicrobium sp. | reverse complement strand
GAGAATTTTCAAGCGAGCCCACCCGTGCCGCCCTGCGATTAGACACCACGGAGCCGGAAAACAAAGAGGCCGCTGCGGAAAACGCAGCGGCCTCTTGCATGGTGATGGGCGGGTCGAGCCCGCCCTTGAGGTGCGCTTATGCGGCCTTGGGCTGGTAGCCGAGGACGGCCTTGGTCTCGAGGAACTCCTCGAAGCCGTAGATGCCCCACTCGCGGCCGGTGCCCGACTGCTTGTAGCCGCCGAACGGCGCCGAGAAGTCGCCGCCGGCGCCGTTCAGATGCACGTTGCCGGTGCGCAACTGCGACGCGACCTTGCGCGCGTGCGCGAGGTCGCCAGATTGTACGTACCCGGACAATCCGTACACGGTATCGTTCGCCATGCGAATGGCGTCCTCTTCCGTGTCGTAGGGCAGCATGCAGAGGACGGGTCCGAAGATCTCCTCGCGCGCGATCGTCATGTCATTGGTGACGTTCGCGAACACCGTCGGCCGCACATAGTAGCCGCGGTTGAGCCCTTCGGGACGTCCGAGGCCGCCGGCGACGAGCGTCGCGCCCTCGTCGATGCCCTTCTTGATGAGGCCCTGGATCTTGTTGAACTGCACCTCGCTGACCACTGGGCCGATCGTGCCCGGCGTCGATTCCGGCGAATCCGGCGGCGCGACCTTGACCTTCTCCGCGGTCGCCTTGGCGATGGCGATGGCCTGGTCGTTCTTGGCGCGCGGCACGAACATGCGCGACGGCGCGTTACAGGACTGGCCCGAGTTGGTCATCATGCTCATCACGCCGGCCGAGACCGCCTTCGCAAGATCGGCGTCCTCGAGGACGATGTTGGCCGACTTGCCGCCGAGCTCCTGCGCGACGCGCTTGACCGTGTCGGCCGCGGCCTTGGCGACCGCGATGCCGGCGCGGGTCGAGCCGGTGAACGACATCATGTCGATGCCCGGATGCGAGCTGAGCGCCTCGCCCACGGTCGGGCCGTCGCCGTTCACGAGATTGAACACGCCCGGCGGCACGCCGGCTTCGTGCAGGACATCGGCGAAGAGCATCGCGTTCATCGGCGCGACTTCCGAAGGCTTGAGGACGATGGTGCAGCCGGCAGCGAGCGCCGGAGCGACCTTGCAGACGATCTGGTTGATCGGCCAGTTCCACGGCGTGATGAAGCCGCAGACACCGACCGGCTCCTTCACGATCGCGGTCGTGCCCTGGACTTCCTCGAACTGGTAGTCCTTGAGGATCTTCATCGCCTCGGCGAGATGGGCCATGCCGGTCGCGGCCTGTGCCGCCTTCGACAGCCACATCGGCGCGCCCATCTCCTGCGAGATGGTCTTGGCGATCTCGTCGTACTTCGTCTGGTAGACGGCGATGATCTTCTGAAGCAGCGCCAGACGCTCCTCGCGCGTGGTGCGCGAATAGGTCTCGAACGCCCTGCGGGCGGCGGCGACCGCCTTGTCGACGTCGGCCTTGGAGCCGAGCGAGATGCGGGCGAACGGCTCCTCCGTCGCCGGGTTGATCACGTCGATGGTCTTCGGCGTGGCGGGATTGACCCATTTGCCGTCGATGTAGAATTGGAGGCGTTCCTGCATTTCCCTTGTCTCCCTTGTTGTCGTGAGGCGGCCGGACCCGGCGGGTCCGCGAGTGGCGGCTGACATAAAATCACATCCGCGGAGACCCGGCAAAGGCACGAAATCCGACAGTTTCCGTGTGGAATTGGCGCTTCATTGACGAAACGGAAAGTGCGCGCGGCTCCCCCATGACGGGCGGGCTCTCCCCCACAAGAACGGGGAGGGAAAGCTATTTGCGGAAGTTCAACTCGATCAGGATGCCGTCGGGGTCGCGGACGAAAACCTGCTGGATGCGGCCGCCCGGGACCGTGTTCTCGCGGAATTTCAGATCGTGCGCCTTGAGCGTGGCGCGGGTCGCCTCGATGTCGATGCCGCGGAAGGCGATGTGGTCGAGAGCGGCCGTGTCGACGCCGGTTTGTGGGCCGTCGCGTTCGGCGGACTCCTGCGCATCGACAAGATGAACGATCGGCACGCCGCCGAGATACATCCAGTAGCCCTTGAACGGGAAGTTCGGCCGCTCGCCTTGGGCCAGGCCAAGGACGTCGCGGTAGAAGTCGCGCGTGCGCTCCAGGCTGGCGCAGCGGATCGTGTAGTGCTCGAGCATTTCGACCGGCATGGCACAAGACTAGGTGCGGGAACGAAGCCGCGCAATCCTGCGTTACTTCGCCGGATGCCGGAATGGGCGTAATGTAAGGCCGGGGCATACGAGTCGCACGGTCATGCAGTACGTCTGTGACGCACCGGGCAAGAAGACCTGGTTCCGCATCGAGAGCGAAGGCGAAGCGGCGGTCGAATCCGAAGCGATGCGGCATGCGGTGGAGAAGTACTTCCGGCGCGAGCGCGCGAGCGCGGTGCAGCGCTACAAGCCGGCCAGCGCCGCCTTCATCGAGCGCGACATCGGGCTGAACGCGCATATCCAGCGCACGATGCCGATGTTCCTGACGCTGCGCGATGCCGAGGGCAACGCGCTCGCGACCGCGATGCTGCCGCCCGGCGGCAAGGCCGACGACAGCTTCCGCACCATCATCGTCGGCCCCGCGAACGGCGATCCGTTCCCGGCGCACGACGACGCGATCCAGGCGCTGGCGGCGCATTTCGGCCTGACGCTGAACCGCGAGAACAGCTACCCCTACCAGAACTACGGCGTCTGAGCGCGCCCTTGGCGCGATGCTGGCGCGCGTCTTGAGCCGAGCGCGCCGGCGCAGCAGGGCGCGCGCCGAGGCGATCAGCGCGTTCATCTCGCGATAGAGCGCGCGCCGCCCGGCGGTATAGGCGCCGTGCTTCAGGGCGCGGGTGTTGCCGCGCGGAGCGCCGCGGCCACTCAATCTTGTGGCTCCGTGCCCGCGGCGACACCACGTACTGTTTTACGACCCTCCAGCATGGCTTCCCGCAACGCCTTCGCGATGGCGATGTTGGTGCGGATCATGTTGTTGACCGTGGTCGCGGCCCTCGCACTCTCCTGACCGCTCCGGCTGTCGGAGATCACCTCGCCCATCATGTAGCGCGCCGCATTGCGCAGCTGCGCAGCATGCTCGCCGAGCAGGGTCTCCATGTCCGTGACCGGCGGCGGCGCCAGACGATCGTAGTCGTCCGCCGCGTCGAGAAGCGTTGCCAAGAACTGCTCACGTTCCGCGCGCTGGCGGCGTAGTTGCGCCACGTAATCGTCTTCCGGTTCTGCAATAGTCATCGGCGTTCTCCCTTGTGGAGGACGCATTATCCGGCAGCGGGGAGCGTGGCTGATAAACTACGCTGTAAATCTCTCAAACGCTGTCGCTTGAAGGACTTACCGGAAGCGCCGTAGAACTCTATCGAACACCCAATTCGAACCGGAGACTCGCATGAAGCATTTCGCGTCCACTCTTCTAGCTGCCGCACTGCTTGCGAGCCCGGCGGCGGCCGCGCTCAAGGTGGGCGACAAGGCACCGGACTTCACGGCGCAGGCCGCGCTCGGCGGCAAGGAATTCCAGTTCGCGCTGGCGGATGCGCTCAAGAAGGGGCCGGTCGTCGTCTACTTCTATCCCAAGGCATTCACCACGGGCTGCTCGTTGGAGGCGCACGCCTTCGCCGAGGCGATGCCGCAATTCACAGCGCTCGGCGCGAGCGTGATCGGGGTGAGCCACGACGACATCGCGACATTGGACAAGTTCTCGACGGCGGATTGCGCGAGCGCGTTCCCGGTCGCCGCCGACACGGACCAGGCGATCATGAAGTCCTACGACGCGGTGCTGACGAAGAAGCCCGAATTCGCGAACCGCACGTCCTACCTCGTGGCGCCCGACGGAACGATCCTGGCGGAATACACCAACCTCGACTATTCGGCGCATGTCGACACGATGCTGAGCGCGCTGAAAGCGTGGAAGGCGTCGCACTAGGCGGGACTTGATGGCGACCAACGGCCCGTTCTTCCGGCGGGCGGTGCCGCCCGACCGCACGGCGTTTCTTGCGGAGATCGAACGGCGGCGTGCCGCGCTCGCGGAGGCGCGCGCCGCGGGCGACGGCGCAGCGGTGCGGGATGCGGCAGGCGGGCTCGGGTCGATGCTGTTCTGGATCGAGGGATCGGAGGGCGAGGCGGCGGCGCTCCTGAGCGAAGCGCTGGCATTGTCGCGGGCGCAGGGCGACCGCACGACGGAGATCGACGGACTGCTGGGTCTCGGAACGGCGGTGCAGTACCTGGGAGAACGCGAACGGTCGGTGGCGCTGTTCGAAGAAGGGCTCGCGCTCTGCGCGGCGAGCGGCATCCGCGGGCAGGAGCACTTCCTGCTGCATCACCTGGGGCGGTGCCTGGTGGAGATGGGCCGGATCGAGGCGGCGAGAACGGCGTTCGAGAAGGCGCTGGCGATCCGGAAGACGCTCGGCGATCCGCGCTTCCTCGGTTCCACCCAAGCCGCACTGGATGACATCGCCAAGATGGCGTGACCGCCTGTGCGCGGGGCACGCCGATGTAACCAACGACGCAACCGCGGCGAACTCCCGGCGAACCCACCGCGCGGAGGCATCGTGAGAGTGAACGCCGTTCCAGCCGACTGGTACGCCCTGCCGCTGCGCGCGATCGTCGGCTTCGGGTTCATGCAGCACGGCTTCGCCAAGCTGCTGCGCGGGCCGGATTCGTTCGTCCAGATCGTGGACGCGATCGGCGTTCCGATGCCCGCGTTGATGGCGTGGGCGACGATCGTCGTGGAGATCGCCGGCGGGTTCGCGGTGCTCGCGGGCGCCTTCATTCCGCTGGCGAGCATCCCGATGGCGGCCGTTCTGCTCGTCGCGATCGTCACGGTGCATCTGCCCAACGGCTTCAGCTCGATCAAACTTCTGGCGGTGACGGATACCGGCGCGCATTTCGGACAGCCCGGCTACGAAACGGACCTGCTGTATCTGGCAGGCCTGATCGCGCTGGGCATCGGCGGCGCAGGGCCGCTGTCGCTGGATCGCTGGCTCGCCCGCCCAAGCGGCAAGATCGCAGGAGGCTTTCCAGATAGGTGGTGAACGCGTGGCCTGCGACCCTGACCAGCCGGCATCACGAACAATTCCTCTGCCTCCGAGACCCGGTCGTTTTTGACAGCGTAAACGTTGCCGTCTTTGATGTCCGCGGGGACCTGGGGGGACGCTCGTGCGGGCGCGATGGGCCGAAGCCGTGGCCAGTATGCTGCTGCTTGTGCCAAGCGCAGCAGGGGCGCACGCGACGAAGTGGTCGCTGTCGGTCTATGCCGGACCGGGAAGCAACGACTACTTCACCCACATCTTCGGCGGGAAGTTCAAGGTCGAAGGCGGCGTGGCGGCGATCGCGCTCGACCGCAACGTCGCCTATCTCGGCAACGGCTTCAAACTCGTCGCCGAAGCACAGGCGGTGCACTACTTCTTCGATACGCCGACCACGGCGCTCTCGCTGGGACTCGGGCTCAAATACGACGCCCTTTCGCTCGGACCGGGCATGCCGGTGGCGATGGCGTTCTACGTCGGCCCGTCCTACGCGATCGATCCGCCGCTCTACTACACGACCGCCGCGGGCGTGAAGCGCTACACCTGGCTCAACTACGTCAGCACCGAATTTACCGTCGGCATTCCGGGATCGCAGCGCTGGGCCTTCGTCCTGCGCGGCTATCATCGATCGGGCATGTACGGTCTCTATGCACACGACGTCGACGAAGGCAGCATGATCGGGATCGGGCTGCGGTACCGCTTCTGATCAGGCTCGCTGCATCAGCTCCAGCACGTTGCCGAAGGGATCGACGAAGGCGGCGTAGAGGCCCCATTCGTTGCGCGCGGGCGTGGCGTGCAGAAAGCGGACGCCCCTGGTTTTGAGATCGGCCATCGCGGCGGCGAGATCGGGGACTTCGAAGACGAAGGTGGTGGACGCGCGCCCGCCGTGGTCGATGGGCGGGGCGTCGCAGGTGCCTTTGAAGACGACGAGATCGGCGCCGGCGTGGGTGAAGGCGAGGCGCTCGGCGGTTTCGCTTTTCAACGGGAAGCCGAGGACGGCGCCGTAGAAGTCCTTGGCGCGCCGAAGGTCGGGCGCGACGATCATCAGGAAGGCGAGCTTCAATTGCATCGATGTGCCGGCTGCGCCGCCCCCTCACCCGGACCCTCTCCCCTGCATTCGCGACGGCGAGGGAGGTTCCATCAAAGAACTAGAAGAATGCGAAGGCTCTGAGCTCGATGCTTTCGCGCGGGCCGGCGTTTGCGGGCGACGCCGGATCGTCGAACGAGGTGTGCGCGCCCCAGCGGGCGCGACCGTCCTTCGCGCTGTCGTAGACCTTGAAAACCAGCGCCTCGTCGCGGGTCATGCGCGGGAAGTAGCACCAGCGGTGCGCGGGGTTGTGGGCGAACTGGTAGATCTCGCCGACGCGGTCCGGGAACCGGCGCTCGGCGGCGATGAAGTCCTTCGCTGCGAGAGACCGGGCGTCGGCGATGGCGAGCGGGTCGCGCGCGACGGGTTGGCGGATGGCCCGCCAGACCTGGATGATGGCGAAGCGGCGGGCGATGAGGGTCTCGGCCCCGGCGGGAAGGAGGTCGCGGACGCGCTGCGGCCCGGACCATTCGGTGTAGTCGTTGTGCACCGACTTGACCGGCTCGCGGATCTGGCGGGCGGCGCGGTCGGCCTCGTCGCCGGTGCGCAGCGTGTGGTCGAAGACGTGGACGCGGCGGGCGCCGGAGTGGGCGGCGATGAGCTCGGCGGCCTCGCGGTAATAGACCGTCTTGAGCTCGTCGGCGTCGAAGAAGTCCTTCATCCGTGTCGGATGATCGGCGAGGAGGAAGCCCGTGGTGTCGAGGCTGTGGCCCGCCCGCTCGCCCCGCGCGTCGCGGATCGGCACGACGTGGCGCGCGAAAGTGCCCGTGGTCTTGCGCATCATGCCGCCCGGCCCGGGACCGAAGGTCTCGTTCACCGGCTTTGTCCCGTTGTCGACGATGTAGTTGAGGGCAGCGTGGACGACGCCGTGTTCGGCGGTGGCGGCGGGCTGGCTCATGGCGTGGCTCCGGTCTGGCCCTTCAAAGGTAGGCGCGGCACCGGCCATCGCCAAAGCGGACGCCACATGCCGAAAGCGCATGGCGCCGGGAAAGCGAAAAACCCGCCAGGCTGGCGCCGGCGGGGCTTTCGGGCGGCACGCGGATCAGGTCCAGTCCTTGCCCTTATGGGGCTTGCGGATGAGCTGCGGCTCGACGTAGGCGGGCTGCTTCATCGTCGTCGTCACCGGCGGCGCCTTCTTGTCGGCCTTGGGCTTCTTCTTCTCGCGGTTGCTCCGCTGTTCGCGATTGGCCATGACGGTCTCCCAGCAAGGCGCGCACCCTGCGCGCGACTCCGGCGGAAGACTAAATCCGGGTTCGGGACGGAATAAAGAGCAAAAACACCGTTCCCGGCCGTAAGCTGCGCGGCCGGCGGCGACGAGCGCCGCCGGGCAAACCGGAGAAAATCGCCATGGCCAAGAATGCCTCGAACAATGGCGTGTACCGCGTCACCGAGATCATCGGCACCAGCAGGACGTCCTGGGAGGACGCGGCGAAACGCGCCGTCGAGACGGCGGCGAAGACGCTGCGCGACCTCCGCGTGGCGGAAATCCAGAAGCTCGACATGACGATGGAGAACGGCAAGGTCGCGACCTATCGCGCGCGCGTGGCGCTGTCGTTCAAATACGAAGGCTGAGCGTTCCAATATGAGCCGCGCCGCGTGAGGCGCCTGATCGGGTTTCGCGTCGAGCGCGGTCGCGGAGGCGCGTACCGTTTCGATCGCGCCGGACGGATAGCGCGATTCGCGACCGACCGCGCAGATTGATCCGTATGCGGAATACTTGGCGGTGGCGATGACGCCGCGACGAAAACAAAGAACCCCGCGGTCTTTCGACCACGGGGTTCTTTCGAATTGCGTGAAGGCGTTTCTCGAAATCGCTGTCCTTGGCAGGACTGGCAGCGACCTACTCTCCCGCGGCTTGGGCCGCAGTACCATGGGCGCTGGGGGCTTTAACGGCCGAGTTCGGAATGGGATCGGGTGGAATTCCCCCGCAAGGACCACCAGTCCGGCAAAGGACAGCGTTTCGA
>DATKOE010000098.1:0-25900 GCA_035524815.1 Rhizomicrobium sp. | reverse complement strand
TCACCCCGCGTGCTTGCGGTCGTCGAGGACGTCTTCGACGTAGACCATCTGGATCAGCACCCACGCCGCCACGGCCAGGGGCGTCGCCAGGACCGCGCCCCAGATGCCGAACAAGGGCGCGAACACCAGGATGGCCAGCAGGTTGAAGATCGCCGGCAGCGACACCGCCCAGCGTTGCAGGAGCGGCTGGCTGATGTTGGCTTCGATGGTCAAGACCACCGCGTAGACGACGGCCGCATAGAGCGCCAGGCGCGGGCTGACGCTGAGCGCCAGAAGCAGGCCCGGAATCGTCGCGATCACCGGACCGATATAGGGAACGAACACCGCCACGCCGCTCATCACGGCCAGCGCGAAGGGAAGCGGCACGCCGATCGCCCACATGCCGATGAAGGTCATGAGGCCCAGAAGCAGCATGTCGAGCGTCATGCCCAACAGCCATTTGCGCAGCGCCTCGCCCACGGCATCGACGATCTGGCGAACGCGCACGCGCCGGCGCGGGGGGAACAGCCGCACGACGCCGTTGATGTAGATGGGCGGATCGGCGGCCAGATAGACGCCGACCACGATCATCAGCGCGGCTTCTCCCAGCCCTCCCAGGATGCCGCCCGCCAGCGGCAGCGCGTCGATCAACCGGCTCGCCGCCGAGCTGACGTTCAGCGCCCCCAGGACCTGGCGTCCGATCAAGGAGCCGTTGAGCCAGGTTTGCGCGGAATCGATGGTGCCCGGCATCTTGTCGATCAGCGTCGAGAACTGGTGACCCGCCAGCGCCCCGAAGAAGTAGAAGAAGGCGAACGCGATCGCCGCCAGATCGAGTACGGTGATGACCAGCGCGACGCGGTCGGGAATGCGGAACCGGCGCGCCATGGGGCCGGCGATGTTGCGCAGCGCCACCGCCACCACGATGCCGCCGAACAGCAGGATCAGCACCAGCGACACCTGCCACAGCGCCAGAACGAGGCCCACAATCAGCGCGGCGATCAGCGCGCGCCGGACGAACACGGCGTCGGGCGTGGGCCGGTGGGGGATCTGTCCGTGCGGGGTGTCGAAGCGGGAGTGGGGCATGAAACGCGCGGCTAACGACTCGCCCCGGACGATACACGCTTTTTCCGCTTTTTTGGCGGCGGCCGGGCGGCATCCCAGGCTTCGGCGAGGAGTGCCTCGAGCTCCTTGGCGCCGACCCCCTTCAGTTGGACGAGCAGCTCCGGCGTCCGGCCCCACATGAACCTGACGAACGTCCGCGCGTCGGCCTCGAACAGGAATTCCTTGCGCTCGGGCGGCAGGCAGAGCCACAGCCCGTCGGGCCGGATCACGGCGAAGATGCGCCGCGAGGTGCGGAAGGCGGGCCGGCCGAAATGGTCGATCTCGGCCGTGCCCGGCAGGGCAAGCGCGGCCTTTCGGGCGTCGCTGGGTGTGGCCATGCGCCGACTGTGCGAAATCGGCGCGGCATTGTCACGGGCCGGCGGGCGGTTCCTTTACGGCTTGGTGACCATGCGGCGCTAGGTTGAGAGGCTGTATCCAGGACCGGTGAAGCCGTGGCCGAATTCGAGAACTGGACCACATCGCCCCGCACCGCCGTTGCCCAGGACGACACGCTGGCCTTCGAGTCCCCCCTCCTCAAAGCGGCGCTGGATGTCTGGCGCGGAAAGGCGGCCGGGGCGATCCCTGCGCGCAACAGCCTCAGCCCGCGGGACGTCAAGGGGTTCGTCGGCAACCTGGTGATTTTCGAGCGCACCGCCCAGTGCGACTACCGCATCCGCCTGATGGGCACGAAGGTCAGCCTGGTGATCGGCGAGATGCAGGGCAAAACGCTCGAAGAGGCGCTGCCCACCGACGTCGCCCGCCGCTGGAAGGTCGCCCTCAACAAGGTGCGCCGCGGCCGCCGCGTGTTCCGGATCGTCAACCGGGTTGCCTTCAACAACCTCGATTTTCTCGAGGCCGAGATTCTCCTGGCGCCGCTGCTGGACGACGCGGGCCGGCCGGAGATGGTCTTCGGCGCGGTCACCTTCCGCTCGGGCGTGGCCGCCGAGCGTTCGTTCGATCCGGGCAGGGAAAAGCGCACGCTCGCCACCACGCCGGTCTGAACCGGATCAGAACGGCGTCACCGTCGCATCGACCTCGATCTGTTTTCCGCCGCGCTCGAGCAGCAGCGGTTTGACCTCTCCGGGCGCACCGTGCAGCGCCTCGATCAGCGCCCCGCGCGTGAGCCCGTCGGTGTCGACGCCGCCGATCCTGACGAGTTTGTCGCCGGGCTGCACGCCGGTCACGGCCGGCTTGCCGTTCTTCCGCGCCACGCCGGAGACGGTGGTCACCGCGTCCTTGCGAGCCAGGACCAGTCCCACGCAATCGAGATCATGCGTATCGATCGGCGCCAGTTGTTCCCAATAGGTCATGCGGTTTGCGTAATCGATGGTCAGCCGGAAGCCCTTCAGCACGTTGCCGCCGATCCAGCCGTCCACCTGTTCGCCCGCCTTGGGCGCGTAGAGACGGTCCCAGAACAGCGCAGTCACCATGCCGCCGGGCCATCCGCGCGGGCCGGTCTGCACCGCGCCGAAGCTGGGGATGGCGAGCGGGCCGAACGAGACGTTCGGGATCGCCGCCACCAGATCGTCCGCTTCATAGCCCGCCCCGCGCATCATGAGGTTGGCGGGCCCGATGGCGCCGGTGCTGCGCAGCCAGTCCGGATGCTTCCCGATCAGCGGTTCGACGTCGCGCAGCACGCTGTAGCTGCCGCCGTTGTCGATCACCAGCGGATGCTTCTTTCCGGCGATGGTCGCGTCGAGCGTGACGAATCCGGTTTTCGGATCGAGGCGCACGGGAACGGCGACGCCCGAAGGCCTGAGCGTTCCCGGCGCGGCCAGCGTCATGGTCCTGGCGCCGTAGTCGAGCACCACCTCGAAGTGCTGCAACAGGCCGGGCGGCAGGATCGCTTCCACCTTCAGCGGCGCGGCGAGGGAAGCCATCATGCCGCCCGGTCCCTTCGCCATGTCCTCGGGCCTCGGCGGCTTCGCGAACGGATCGATCGAGACGGCGATGTAGCCGGTCATGGTTTCCGGCAGCACGGCGCCGCCGTCGACCGCGATGTCCATGCCGCCGAACAGCATATGCAGCGGCTTTCCGGCGGCAGGCCGAAGCTCGCGGAACAAGGCGTTCGACAGAATCAGCCCGCCGCTTCCCATGTTGACTAAGGCGAGCGCTTTGCGCGGGGTTCCGTCCGGCCGCATGAACGTCACTTCCACGTACATGCGGTCGTCGAGCAGGACCGGCGCGGTCGCGGCTGCGGGCGCGCCGCCGGTGAGCGCGGGCGAGGATACGCCTGTGCTCATGTCGGGCACCGGCGGAACCTCGATGCATCCCGCCAAGGCGACGAAAGGCGCGCAAAACAGCATCGCGCAAAGCGCGTTTTTCAGGCGCGGCATGGATGTTCCTTTCAGCCTGCCTTGCGCAGGCGGGTTTGCTTGTCGTCCGGTACGAATTCGAGGATGTCGCCGGGCTGGCAGTCGAGGAATTTGCAGATGGCTTCCAGGGTCGAGAAGCGGAAGCCGCGGACCTTTCCCGATTTCAAGAGCGAGAGGTTGGATTCGGTGATGCCGATGGCGCGCGCCAGCACGTTGGAGCGCACCTGGCGCCTGGCCAGCATCACATCGAGGCGGACGACGATGGGCATCAGACGAACGAGTCCTTTTCCTGTTCGATCTCGCGCCCGAACTCCATCACCTGGGCGATGGCGAAGACGATGAGGCCCAAGACCAGCGCCCAGACGAGATCCATGTGGAACCAGGCCCTGTCGGTGCCGCCGGCCGCCTGGAAGATCATGTTCGCCGCGAACTTCGCGAACGGATAAATCACCAGGCACAGCCCCACGCGCTTCAAATGCTGGGCGTTCTCGCGCGCGAACACGACGCCGCGGGCATAGAGGCGGAACAGGCCGCGCAATTCCCAGAACATGACTAGGATCGGCGCCGTCGCGATCATGATGTCGATCAATCCCGCCAGGCGCGTCGACACCGGCTGCGTGGAATAGAGCACGGTCCCGGCAAGCGGCGGCGGCGTGCCCGCATAGACGATCGCTCCGCTCGTCCCCACCAGCACATGGTCGGCGAAAAAGAACGACCCGACGCCCGCGGCCGCGACCCAGGCGATCTGGCCGACGACGAGGATCGTGAAGATCACCCCGAGAATCCGGCTCAGCGCCGTCAGGCTGCGGTGCGGCGCCTGCGCGGTCGCCGGAAGGTCGATGACATCGGCCACGAGTCCAACTCCTTCGCAACGATGTATTCGTAAAACAGAAAGTACTTTCTGTCAAACAGAAATCCCGCAATGCCTGTGGCCGGACGTGCGTGGTGCGCGGCGCCGTATCCGTCCTGCTAGGCTTGGCCGAAACCGACTCGCGCCATGAACGACTTCGCCAACGCCTTCCTTCTGACCTACGCCACGCTGTTTCCGATCATCAATCCGGTCGGCAATGCGCCGATCGTCTTGAGCCTGACGCGCGGGCGCAGCCAGAAGGAGCGCGATGCGCTGGCGGGCCGCGTGGCAGTGGCAAGCTTCTTCCTTCTGCTGGGTTCGCTGCTTCTGGGTTCGCACGTGCTCGAGTTCTTCGGCATCAGTCTGCCGGCGGTGCGCATCGGCGGCGGACTTGTGGTCACCGCCTTCGGCTGGCGGCTGCTCAACTCCGGGGTCAGCGCGGACAGCGACGCCACCGCCGCCGGCCCCAGGCCGAAACCGCTCGACACCTTCTATCCCTTCACCATGCCGCTGACGGTAGGGCCGGGATCGATCTCGGTGGCGATTGCGCTCGGCAGCCAGCGCCCGGCCTTTGCCAGTCTGACACACATGGCCGTGCTCGCCGCCGCGGCGCTGGCCGGCCTGGTCGCCATCTCGGCCACCATCTATCTCTGCTACCGGTTCGCCGAAGCGACGGTGGCCCGCCTCGGCGCCGGCGGCACCAACGTGCTGGTGCGGCTTTCCGCCTTCATCCTGCTTTGCATCGGCATCCAGATCATCTGGACGGGCTGGACGGCGCTGAGCGCTTTGCCGAAATGAGACGGGGCGGTTCAATCCCAGGCTGCACGCGCGTTAAGCGATCGTAAACGCCGGACCGGCGCAGACCAAAACCTCTGGTTTACGACTTGCCGCTAGGCTCTCCCTTCGCAGTGGTGCCGGGGATTTTGCATATGCCGCAGGCTGATGGCCGCAAGAACTACGCACTGGGCGCCGCCCTCATCGTCGCGATGTTCGCGATCTGGGGGCTGAGCCATCGCCTCTACGACACCATCCTGCCCGGATTCGTCAGTGCACTGTCTTTGAGCGAGTTCCAGGTTTCGCTGGCGCATTGGGTACGCACCTTCGGCTACATCCTGATCGCGATTCCCTCGGCCTTCTTCCTGCGCGCGTTCGGCTACAAGGCCGGCGTGGTCGGCGGCTTGGGCTGCTTTGCGGTCGCCATGTTCATGTTCTATCCGGCGGAAACCCAGCATTCGTATGTGTTCTTCCTCATCGCGGGGCTGATCGCCAATTGCGGCGTGGCGCTGCTCGAGATTGCGGCGGACCCGTGGGTGATGAGAATCGGCCGCCCCGAAACCGCGATCCGTCGCCTCAACTTCGCCCAGACGCTCAATCCGGTGGGACTTCTCATCGGCATGGTATTGGGGGCGCAGTTCATCTCGGCGGACGGCCACTTCGGAAAATTCCCGATCCAGCCCTACATCGTGATCGGCGCCGGCGTGCTTCTGTTCGCCTACCTGATCGACAATGTGAAGTTCTCGCCCGAGGCCACGGAACGCGCCCCGAAGGAAGAACGCACGCTCGACACGATCAAGGAGATATTTGCGAAAGCGGACTTCCGGTTCGGGCTCGCGGCGCTCGCGCTCTACATCGCGGGCCATACCGTGCTGTGGGGCTTCGCCGTGCAGTACGGCGAGAGCGTGCTGCCGGGCGTCGGCGGAGTCGCCGGAATCGCCGTGTGGACGCTCTATGCCTTCATCGCCGGGCGCATCGCGGGCACGGCATTGATGTACGTGATCGATCCCGTCCGGCTGATGGTGGCATTCGCCGCCCTCGCCACCGCGCTGACCGGCGCGGCCGCCTTCGTGCACGGATGGCCGGGGATCTACTGCGTGGTGAGCGCCAGTTTCTTCATGTCGATCCTGTTCCCGACGATTTTCGGCGTTGCCGCGCGCGATGTGGGCAAGAATCTGAAAAGCGCCTCGGCGCTTCTCATCATGGCATCGGGCAGCGCCAACGTCGTGCCGCCGACGATCGCCCTGATCCTCGGGACGGGATTCAGCCCTTACGTGGTGCTGCTGCCGAGCCTGTGCTTCGCCGTCATCACGGTCTACGCGCTGAAATCGCGCGGGCCGGCCGTCAAGTCCGCTTCCGTCGCCGCGGCCCCGCACGTGCCCGTGGCCGGGGCGTGAAGCCGATCAGGCCGTCGGAGCGCAAATCCGTTCGTTCAATCGGGCGACGGGCACGACGTAGCGCTCGATGAGCCGGCTCCTGGCTTCGCACCACAGGCTCCTGCCCGAGAACGAGCCGGTGTTCATGAAGCCGTCGAGCGGGCAGCCGCCGTGGCACACGTTCCACCACGGGCATCCGCGGCAATCGCCGCCGAACAGGATCTCGTTGCGGCGGCGCAGCTCCTCGCGGCGCGCGTCCGCGAACACCTCCGCGATCGAACGCTCGAAGATCGTGCCGTAATCGAGCTGGCCCCAGTCTGCCGAACGCCCGCAATGCGACCAGCGCCCGCCGGGGCCGAGATTGAAGTGCGTGTCGGCGCAGTTGCCGCCGTCCTGGCAGTAGTGGGTGCGCTGGTCTTCCGACAGGAGGGCGTCGATGAGCGAACGGAACGGTTCGACCCGGCCGTAACGGTCCCGGTGCGCCCACCACTGCGGGAAGATCGCGCCCAGGAAATCGGCGAACTCGGCGGGCGTGATCCTGAGCCGGTCGTGCTCGGGCTTGTCGACGTTGACGGGATTGAACATGAGCCCGCCGTCCCCGGCGAGGTTGGTCAGGAAGTGGAAGATCTCAAGCGGACGCGCGAGCGAGAGTCTGGTCACCACGCAGATCACGCCCCAGCGAAATCCCTCCCGTTCGAGCAGCGCCACGGCGTCGAGGAAGGCCCGGTTGTACGCCGTTCCGTCGTCGCCCTTCTTGAGCAGGCGCACGCCCGCCACGGGATCGTAGCTCGTGCCGACGCTTTTCATGCCGAGCCGGCGCAGCGCCGCGACATGGGCGGGGGTGAGCAGCGTCAGGTTGGTCTGGATGGTGTGGCGGATGCGCCCGGCCGTGGCGGCGCAGTGCCGGTCTTGGAAGGCGCGGGCCTTGTCGAAATACTCGGGCCCCAGAAGCAGCGGCTCGCCGCCGTGCCATACGATCTCGAGATGCTCGGCGGGCCGCTCGCGGAGGAATTCGTCGATGCGCACGAACATGCGTTCGAGGATGCCGGCCGGCATGATCCTGGCGTTGCGCCAGCCCTTGCGGTCCACCTCGCAATAGACGCAGGCGGCGTTGCAGGCCTCGGTCGGCTTGAGGATCAGGGTTGCCATGATCTGGCCGGGCCGGTGCGGCGCCGCCGCTCGATGATCTGGGTCGTTTCGTCGAAGAAGGCGGCGCAGCCGTCCGGTGCGCTGGCGGCAAACCGCGCCCCGCAGATGCGCCACGACGCACAACGGGCGCAGACGTGGTCCTGCGCGAACAGTTCCCGCCACGCCTGGTTCCTCGCTTCGACGGCCTCCTTCACTTCGTCGGAATCGAGATTCGAAATGCCGTCCGCGACGAATCGGCCGTCGAGGAGTTCGCGCCGCGTCAGCGCGACGCGGCCCGCCGCGTCGAGATGGAGATAGCGGGACGGATCGTCGAACCAGGCCCGCCCCCAATCCTCGCCGCGCGCGGCGGAGCGGTAGCAGGCCGCCATCGTCTCGAACGGTTCGACCGGCGCGTGCCGGACGGGGCCGATCAGGGCATAGGTCATGAGATCGGCCAGCGCCTCCCAATCGGCGGAGCCGTCGAAGGTGACGGTGACGGAGATGCCCACCGAGGCGAGCAGCCGGGCCGCCGCCAGATTCTCGCCTTCGCCCGGAAGAAAGACGCGCAGGCCGAGGCCGCGAAGCAGCTCCAGTCTCGAGGCGAGGTTGCGGAACCTGCCGATGGAGGGCGCCATCAGCGCGATGGCGATGCCGCGCCACGTCTCTTCGGGATTGATCTCGTCAAGCGGGACGGCGCTGTCGCAGATCACGCAGGTCCACGGGCTGCGCCTTCGCGCACGATCGGCGGCCTCGACGATGCGGTCCGGCGAATCCACGCGCACGCACAGGCTGCGCCCTTCGAGGCGATCGATCAGCACTTCAGGACAGACAAGCCTGGTCATCTGCGATCTTCTTCAGGGTTGCCGGGGCCTCGGCCGCCAGGCGGTTCACGATGTGGCAGACGCCGCCGCCGGCGCAGGTTGCCTCGCTGCGATGGATGCAGCTTCCGCATTCGTCATAGATGCCGGCAATCTCGGTACGGACGCGCTCCTGCAGCTTCCGGTAATGCTCGACGATCTGGCGGAACGAGTCGAATTCGAACACCGAACGGCGGTCCAGGAACGACAACGGGAAGCAGCAATAGACCTCCATGTCGGGCGTGATGTCGATCGCCGGGCGGCACTTGAAATTGGTGGAGGCGCCCAGCCGCGTCAGCCAGCCGAGGTCCGCGTCGACGACGCGGCACAGCGGAAAGCCGCAATCGAAGCTGGGGCGGATGAGCGCGGCCTCGAAGGCGTGGCGATAGGAACAGAGCCGTTCGATGACCGCCCCGATCTCGCCGGCGCGGATCCAGGCGTTGCCGGCGCCCGCGATCGGGTGGGTGATGCCCAGGCGCAACCGTTTGCGCAGCCCGAAGCGTTCGACAAGACCGAACAGGAACTCCAGCCGGAAATCGGGGCGGTAGATGTTGAAGGCGGGCATGGTCCACGCCCCCAGGCGGGCGAGGAACGCCTCCACCTGCTCGCGTTCGGAAGCCGTCGTAGGGGTCTGCTCGGGATCGTTGAGGTTGCAGACGAAATTGAGCCGCTCGGCGGGTGCTGCGGCGACGTGGCGGGCCAGCGTCTCGAGCCGGGCGCTCGACATGATGGCGCTGGTGAACACGTTGACGTCGAAGCCGCGCGCCACGAAGTAAAGCGTGATATCCACGAACTCCGGGTGCAGGCTGGGCTCGCCGCCCAACAGCGACACGCGCCGTTCCCCCGAAGCCGTCAGGAAGTCGGCAAGATAGACGGCGTTCTCCCACGACAGGAAATCCTGCCCCTCCGACTGCGCCATCTCGCGCCCCGCGAAGCAGTAGGGGCATTCGCGAATGCACTTGTTGGTCAGAAGAATGTTGGCCATTGGCGCACTTCCCGCACCGGCGGCCGCGCTGCGCGACGCCGCGACGGATCCCGTCTGCCGCGTCTATTTTCTGGAATAGCTGTCGGTGTAGTCGCCGCTGACGCCGTAACCGCCCGAGTCGGTGTAGTCGCCGCTGACGCCGTAGCCGCCCGAGTCGGTGTAATCGCCGCTGACGGCGTAGCCGCCCGAGTCGGTGTAGTCGCCGCTGACGCCGTAGCCGCCCGAGTCGGTGTAGTCGCCGCTGACGCCGTAGCCGCCGCTGTCGGTGTAATCGCCGTTGACGCCGTAGCCCGCCCAGGCCGAACGCGGCGCCAGCACGACGGCGCCGGTGGCAACCCCGATCCCGGCCAGGGCGATGCGCTTGAGCGCCGAACGCCGGCCCATTCTCTGCGATGCGCGCTTGTTTTCAGGAACGTCGTTCATTGCCCTTGTCCTCCGTATACGGAGTTATTGACTCCCGGGAACGGCGATGACCCCGCGCCGGTGCAACGCCGCGCAGGCCTTTCTGCTCATGAAAATGATACGCCCTGCGTATCTCGTTTCAAGAAACGGTGGGGCAGGAAATGCGTGCACGCGGGCCGGGAAATCGCGTGCAATCCGGCGCAAGTTACAGAAAATGGAACGCGTCTAATATGCAACAGAAATTCTGTCGCACGCGCCGCGTCAGTCGAACAGGCTCGACACGCTCTCTTCGTTGTTGATGCGCCGCATGGCTTCGCCGATCAGCGGTGCGATCGAGATGCGGCGGATCTTGATGCACTTAGAAACTTCAGGCGTCGCCGCGATGGAGTCGGTCACCACCATCGACTTCAATGCCGAACCCTGGATGCGCGCCACCGCCCCGCCGGAGAGCACGCCGTGCGTGGCATAGGCAAACACTTCCTTGGCGCCGACGTTCATCAGGGCTTCGGCGGCGTTGCAGATGGTGCCGCCGGAATCGACGATGTCGTCGATCAGGATGCACGAGCGCCCCTCGGGATCGCCGATGATGTTCATGACCTCGGATTCGCCGGCCCGCTCGCGGCGCTTGTCGACGATGGCCAGATCGCAGCCGAGCCTCTTGGCGAGCGCGCGGGCGCGCACCACGCCGCCCACGTCCGGCGACACCACCATCAGGTGATCGCCCATGCCCAGCGCGTCCTTGATGTCGCGCACCATCACCGGCATGGCGTAGAGGTTGTCGGTGGGGATGTCGAAGAAGCCCTGGATCTGTCCCGCGTGCAGGTCGACGGTGAGCACGCGGTTGGCGCCGGCTTCGGTCAACAGGTTGGCGACGAGCTTGGCGCTGATCGGCGTGCGCGGGCCCACCTTGCGGTCCTGGCGGGCATAGCCGAAATAGGGCAGCACCGCGGTGATGCGCCGGGCCGAAGCGCGCCGCAGCGCATCGATGATGATGAGCAGTTCCATCAGGTTGTCGTTGGCGGGAAAGCTCGTCGACTGGATGACGAACATGTCCTCGCCGCGGACGTTTTCCTGGATCTCGACGAAGATCTCCATGTCCGCGAAACGGCGGACGGCGGCCTTGGTGAGTGCAAGCTTCACATATTGCGCGACGGCGTCGGACAGCGCCCGGTTGGAGTTTCCGGCCAGCAGCTTCATGCCCTGAGTCGTCTTCGTCTCGCCCATGGCCGCCGGCACCCCGTTGTTGTGACGCTTTGGTGACCGGCTTTTAGCAAGGGGAGGGGGGTGGGTAAACCCGATTCTCGTTTCCTCAACACAATCGCCGCAGCCCGCCCGCAAGTGTGCGTTTCACCGCAACAAACGGACACCGTCAGCCGGTCAGAGCGATGGCGGAAAGCTCGCGTCCGTAGTCGGATTCGCCGCGATGCGTGGCGCGCCGGAAGCTGTAGAAATCGTCCTCGCGCGCGTAGGTGTCGGCGGAAACCCTCGCGATGTTGCGCACGCCCATGCGCTCAAGCCGCATCGCGACATAGGATTCGAGATCGAAGCGATAGAACCCGTCGCGGCTTGCGGGCACGAAGAAGGCGGAGTTTCCCGAATCGGCGGTGAGGAAGGCGGAGCAGAACACCTTGTCCACCTCGTAGCTCGCCTTGCCGATGCAGGGGCCGACCGCGGCGGCGATGCGCGCGCGCTGCGCGCCCAGCTTCTCCATGGCTTCGATCGCCGAATCCGTGACGCCGTCGAGCGCGCCTTTCCAGCCGGCGTGCGCGGCGCCGACGACGCCGGCTTCGGCGTCGGCCAGAAGCACCGGCGCGCAGTCGGCCGTGAGCACGCCGAGCGCAAGTCCCGGCAGGTTGGTGACGCTCGCGTCGGCCTCGGGGCTCGCCTCGATCTCCCACGGCTGCGTCACGGTCACGGTCCTGGCGCTGTGTATCTGGTAAAGCGTCACCAGCCGTTCCACGCCCAGCGCCGCCAATGCCCGGCGGCGATTTGCCACCACCCGGCCGCGGTCGTCGCCCGAGCCGGGCCCGCAGTTGAGCGAGGCGTAAATGCCCTCGGAAATCCCGCCCTGCCGGCCGAAGAAGCCGTGCGCAAGTTGAGGATTCGTCAGGTTTTCGGCGCGCAGAATGAGCATCATGACCCCGGGGCTGGCCGATGCTTAGCACACGCGCCGCGCTTTGCGCGATCATCTTGCTGTGGGTTCCCGCCGCCGGCGCGGTTCCGCACGCCTTCGTACGCACTGCGCCGGAATGCGCGGTGCACCGCTGCGTCATGGCGTCCTGGAGCGATCGGGCCGCCACCGATGCCGCGTTCATCACGGTGGCGGGGTTGGCCAAGCCGGTCCATGTCTACTACGCCTCGGACGACGGCCCCGGCGCGGTCCGCATGGTGCGCGATGCCAACGGTTGCGATTTCGCGCTGCTCGAATACGGCATCGGCCGCGGCACGCAAAGAACGGCGTGGCTTGCGGTGCTGCACGTCACCGACCGCATCGAACTCATCAGGCGCGTGCGTCTGGATTACTGGCTGAGCCCGGCCAACGCCGCCGTATACCGCTACGACGTCGACACGCCGTTCGGCGGCGGTCTCACGATTTCGCTGACCCGTCATTTCACCGGCAAGGACGGCGAGTGGCGCTTCCCGCCGCCCACCCAGACCGTCAGCATCCCGCCGCAGGATTAAGCGCCGAAACCGGGCAGCCTCGGCGCGCCTTTCGGCGCGAGGCCCAGCACTTTGAACAGCACGCCCATCTCGGCCGGATTGACGAGGCGGTCGACGGCGGCGGCGATGGTGCGGGCCTGCAGCGGATTGGCGATGATCAGCCGCTCCGCGCGCGGGCCGATGCCGATGTCGGCGAGGAAATTGCACTGGCTGGCGGGCCCGTAGATTTCGGCGCCGCCTTCGCCGCCCGCCTTCGCCAGCGCCATGAAGTCGACATGGGCCGACAGATCGCTGGTGCCCGGCTCGTCAAGCACGCCCGCGGGTCCGCCGTGCGCCAGCGCCTGCAGGGTTTCGCCGAAGCCCGGAGCGTCGTAGCCGTAATCGACGATCAGCGCAGCTCCGCCCAGCGAGGTGACGGCGCGCGCAGTCTCTTCGGCCAGCGCCAGCGCTGCGGGCGAGACTTCGTAGACGCCGCCGTCGGGCGCCTCGGCGCGGCCGGGCGGAGCGTCGCTCGCCGGCACCGGCGACAGCACGAAGGCGAGCCGGCCGTCTTCGACCGTGATCATGCGCTCGCACCAGCCGCGTTGCGTCTTCACGAACTGGCGCACCGGCAGGCAGTCGAAGAACTCGTTGGCGAGGAAGTAAAGCGGGCGCTCGGCGAGCGCGTCGTCGAAGCTCGGCGCCCAGGCGATGTCCGCGTTGGCGTTTTCGAGCTTCTCGCGCTGCGCCGCCGCGAGCACCGGGCTCGACTCCACCAGCACCACGTCGCCGTCGAGCAGGAATTCGGGAGCGGCCGCCGCGATCGCGCGCAAGGCGTCCGACATCATCGTTCCGCGGCCGGGTCCCAACTCGACGAGGCGCGGCGCCGCCGGGCGGCCCTGGTCGTGCCAGCACTGCACCACCCACAGTCCAAGCATCTCGCCGAAGGCCTGGCTGATCTCGGGCGCGGTGATGAAATCGCGCCCGATGTTCTGGCGCGCGGCGTAGGCGCCGGCTTCGGGATCGTGCAGGCAGATGGTCATGTACTGCGCCACCGAAAGCGGCCCTTCGGCTGCGATCAGTTCTTCGATGCGCCGCGCCAATGCGTTCATCGCCGCGTCCATTCCGGTTTCTTGTAGGCGGCCCAGAGGAAGAACGCCGCGCCCACCCACATCGGGATCGACAGCAGCATGCCCATGCTGAACCAGCCCGCGATCATGGATTCGGAATCGCGGAAGTACTCCGCAAGCCAGCGCGCGATGCCGTAACCCGCGAAGAATACGCCGATCGTCAGTCCGGGCCGCTCGAGCCAGCGGAAGCGGCGGATGCCGATCTGCAGGACGGCGAACAACAGCACGCCCTCGAGCGCGGCCTCGAACAGCTGGCTGGGATAGCGCGGAAGGACTCCCGCCGGACAGGAGCCGTAGGTCTTCAGGATGGTCCGGTTGCAGAACACCATGCCGAGCGGGGAATCCGTCACCTTTCCCCACAGCTCGCCGTTGATGAAATTGGCCAGCCGCCCGAAGAACAGGCCGATGGGCGTCGCCGAGGCGACGAGATCGCCGACCTTGAACAGGTTCAGCTTGCGGTTCCGGCAGAACAGCAGGATCGCGATCGCCACCCCGATCAGGCCGCCGTGGAACGACATGCCGAGCAGGCGCGGCACCCAGCCGTTCCAGACCGCGATCAGGTTCAGCGGATTGTGCCAGTAGGCCTCGGGCAGCCCGGCGCAGTCGCGCCCCAGAGGGTTGAAGCTGCAATAGCCGATTCCGTAAAACAGGTCGTAGCCCAGCCGCCCGCCGACGACCACGCCCAGAGTCGTCCACATGAAAAGGTCGCCGATGTCGTCGGCGGTGGCGGGCGGCTTGCCGGCGAAGGGGGGATTCTTCCACAGGCTCTTCTGGCGCAGCATGCGCACCAGCAGCCACCAGCCGAGCAGAAGGCCCGAGATATAGGCCAGCGCATACCAGCGGATGGCGATGGGGCCGAGCTGGATGGCGACCGGATCGAGATCTGGATAGGTCAGCATCGAAGGTTAACACGCGCCGGTTCGGGGTGAGGTGTCAAGGGAAGGACTCTTCTGCCCCCGCTTCAGCGGGGGAAGTGCCGAACGAGCGAAGCGAGCGACGCGTAGGAGGCGCGAAGCGGCGGCTCGCTGCTGCTCGCCGCCTCCTTCGGTCGGCTCCGCGTTGCGTCGCCGCCCACTTCCCCCGCTCCGCGGGGGCAGAAAGCCGCTCGCCATTCGCCACTGCCTGGCTTTATAAGAGTCGGAACAAGGACATAGACCGATGGCAAGCGACAATCCCTTTCTCGACAGTCTGGCGAAGCTGTTCACCGAAGCGGCCGGCGTCGCCCAGGGCGCGCGCGCGGAGTTTGAAGCTTTCGCAAAGCAGCGACTCGAAAAGCTGATCGCCGACATGGATTTCGTGCCGCGCGACGAGTTCGAGGCGGTCAAGGCGATGGCCGCCAAGGCGCGCCGCGAGAACGAACGCCTCGAAGCGCGCGTCGCGATTCTCGAGCGGAAAGCCCCGCCGAAAAAGCAGCGAATCCCGCCCAAGAAGAAGCCGGCCCGAAAACTGTGAATTTCGGACTCCGTCCAACGCCCATTCCCGGCAGACTCTTGTAACGACGCAAAAGCTTGTGGCAGCTTCGTCGGCAACTGCTTCGTTTTGCGTCGCGCCGGAGTCTGGTTCATGACCGTTCTTCACCAGGACAATGCCGTAAGCCGCCCGCATCCGCTCGATCTGCTCGAGCGGGCGGTGGAGGAAAACGGCTGGTCCTACGAACGCGCGAGCGCCGACGAGCTCAATCTTTCCGTGGCGGGGCGCTGGTCCGATCACCACTTCAGCTTTACGTGGCGCGAGGATCTGCAATCGCTGCACCTGTCCAGCGCCTTCGACATGCGCGTCGCGGGCGAGACGCGTCTCGTCGATATCGCCGCGCTCCTGATGTACGTGAATGCGCGGCTATGGATTGGCCATTTCGACCTCTGGCCCGAGGACGGCACCATCGTTTACCGGCACGCCATGATCTTCCCCGAGGCGCACGCCAGCGCGTCGCAGTGCGAGGCCCTGCTCAACCTGGCGCTGGAAGCCTGCGAGCACTACTACCCTGCGTTCCAGTTCGTGCTGTGGGGCGGCAAGTCGGCGGAGGAAGCCGTCGCCGCCGCCGTCCTGGAATGCCAGGGCCAGGCCTGAAAACGCGAATCGGAATCTTGCGAGACTTGCGACGGCGCATCCTGTCGGCGTAGGACCGTGACCGGACGGCAATCGCATCCAGATCGGAGTTCGAGATGAGCGCCCCTATTCTCCTGGTTGGTGCCGGCAAGATGGGCACGGCGCTCATCCGCGGCTGGATCAAGGCGGGGCTCGGGCCCATCACCGCGGTCGAGCCCAATCCGTCGGCCCATCTCCAGCGCCTGGAAGGCCCCACGCTCGCCACCGATCTCAAGCGGATCCCGCACGAAGGCTGGCGCGCCTGCGTCGTGGCGCTGAAGCCGCAGGTCGTGCGCAGCGAAGCCGCCAGGCTGAAGCCGATCGCGGCCTCCGGCACGCTGATGATCTCGATCGCCGCCGGAACGGGAGTCGAGTTCCTGGCCGCGCAGTGGGGACACAAGGCGCGCATCATCCGCGCCATGCCCAACACGCCCGGCGCCATCGATCGCGGCATCACCGCGCTCTACGCCTCCGAGACCGCGACGGCCGACGACCGCGCGCTGGCCAAGTCGCTGCTGTCGGCCATCGGCAAGACGGTGTGGCTCAAGCGCGAGGAACTGATCGACGCGGCGACGGCGGTTTCGGGCAGCGGCCCGGCCTATGTCTTCGTGCTGGTGGATGCGCTGACCAAGGCGGGGATCGCCGCCGGCCTGCCGCCGGAAACCTCGGCCGTGTTGGCGCGCGCCACCGTCACCGGCGCCGGTGCGCTGCTCGACGCCGATCCGCGCGATGCCGCCCAGCTCGCGCGCGACGTCGCCACGCCCGGCGGCACTACCGAAGCCGCGTTCAAGGTGCTGCTCGCCAAGGAGGGCGGCCTCGAAGCGCTTATGACCCGCGCGGTGGCCGCCGCCAAGACCCGCGCCGAAGAACTGACGAGGGGCTAGGCTTGAATCGCCTCCCCACAAGGGGGAGGTGACCGCAATGCTCAGAACTTCACCGGCGGGTTCTTCACGAGATAAGGCTTCAGCGCCGTCCAGGGCACCGTCACCTCCTGGGGACCCTCGGCGTAGGACGCCACTTCGTACGGGTTGAAGCGGACTTTCAGTCCTTTTCTTGCGAAAACCCAGCGCTCCGGATTCTTCACCATGTCGTTCAGCGCCTCGGGCTTGTCCACGAAGCCGCCGTCCTTGACTTTGGCGAAGCAGAACGCGCGCAGGAATTTGAGCCATCCCGTGTTCGCGGCGAACAGGTCTTCGGCCTTCATCAGGCGGCCTTCCGCCCGCAGCCAGTGCACCATCCGCTGCGACGAATTGGGATGGGCGGCGCCGTGGCCGTAGAACCCCGTCGTCGTGTCGACCGAGATCAGCCGGCCGGTGACCGTGACGGTGTCGTAGTCGAAGGTGAAATCGCTGCCGCCGTCGTTGAAGGTCTTGGTCTCGTCCACGGCGATCCCGGCCATCGCTGCGTTGAACTGGGCGTCCGCCTTGGACTTCGGCGCGCCGATCTCGGGATAGGCCGCGTCCAGGGTGGAGAACGGCTTGTACGAGATGTCGTTTGCGTCCTCCTTCTTTTCCTTGCGCGCCTTGTAGATTGCCGCACGCACGAAGGTCACGCCGCCCGCGATGGTGACCGCCTTGTCGAGCCGTTCCTGACGGTCGGCGTACAGGTCCTTGAGGCAATCCTCGACCGACTGTTCCTGCTCCGGCTTCCAGCACAGGACGTGCACATAGGCGAGCCACTGGCGCTGGCCGTCGCGCAGGATGGCACGGCCCGGCTCGGACACCTTCGCGAGCGCGCCGTTGTAGGTGTCGGCGAGCTTCCTGTCGGCCGCCGACAGCGCGGCGCTCTTGCAGATCGCGGATTCGATCGGCCCCGACGCCTTGGCGCAGTCGAAGCTGGGCGCGGCACCGGCCGGCAACAGCAGCGCGGCCGCACAGACGGCGATGATCAGGCGTGTCATGCATGCCCCCCGTGGTTGAGGCACGATCCTCCGCCAATCCCGTGACGGAAACAACCGCGGCTACGGCGCGTCCATGAACGGGTAGCGGTAGTCCGTCGGCGGCACGAAGGTCTCCTTGATCGCCCGCGGCGACAGCCAGCGCATCAGGTTCCACATCGAGCCGGCCTTGTCGTTGGTGCCCGAGGCTCTCCCGCCGCCGAAGGGCTGCTGGCCCACCACCGCGCCGGTCGGCTTGTCGTTGATGTAGAAATTGCCCGCGGCATGCCGCAGGGCCGATTGCGCCTTCGCGACGGCCGCCAGATCGGTGGCGAAGATCGCGCCGGTCAGGCCGTACTCGCTTCCGCCTTCCACCAGTTTGATGGTGTCGTCGAACACCGCATCGTCGTAGACGAACATGGTGACGACCGGCCCGAACAGCTCTTCCTTCATCAGGCGGGCGGCGGGATCGGTGGTTTCGACCACGGTGGGGGATACGAACCAGCCTTGCTTCGCGTCCGCCGTCCCGCCGCAGAGGATTTTGTATTCCGGACGTGCGCGCGCTTCCTCCTGCGCCTCGGAGAGCTTCTTCCACGACGCGGAATCGATCACCGCGCCCATGAAATTGCGGAAATCGCAGACGTCGCCCATCGAGATGCTCTCGACGGCCGCGACGAGCTTCTCGCGCACCGCCTTGGCGAGGCTCTTGGGCACGTAAATGCGCGAGGCGGCCGAGCATTTCTGGCCCTGGTACTCGAACCCGCCGCGCACGATGGCGGCGACGAGCGTGTCCACGCCGGCGCTGGCATGCGCCAGGATGAAGTTCTTGCCGCCGGTTTCGCCGACGATCCGCGGATAGCCGCGATACCGGCCTTCGCCCGCGCGCCTGACGATGGCGTTGAACACCTCGGTCGATCCGGTGAAGTGCACGCCCATCAGCGAGGGGTGGGCGAGCGCGATATCGGAAACCTCCGACGCCTTGCCGTAGACGAGGTTGATGACGCCGTCCGGCAGGCCCGCCCGCTTGAGGATTTCCATGATGTAATGGGCGGCGAGCTTGGCCGCCGCCGCGGGCTTCCACACCACCGTGTTGCCGCAGAGCGCGGGCGCAGTCGGCAGGTTGCCGGCGATGGAGGTGAAGTTGAACGGCGTCACCGCCAGCACGAAGCCGTCGAGCGGGCGATAATCCACGCGGTTCCAGACGCCCGGCGGCGAAATCGGCTGCTCGGCGTAGATTTTTGCGAGATACGCCGGATTGAAGCGCCAGAAATCGGCCAACTCGGCGGCGGAATCGATCTCGGCCTGATGCACGGTCTTCGACTGGCCCAGCATGGTCGCCGCATTCAGCGTGTCGCGATAGGGCCCCGAAAGCAGGTCTGCGGCGCGCAGGAAGACGCCGGCGCGCTCCTGCCAGCCCATCGCGCTCCAGCTCGCGCGCGCGTCGAGCGCGCACCTGATGGCGGCTTCGATCTCGGCGCGTCCCGCCATGTGCGCATCCGCGAGCACGTGGGCGTGGGCGTGCGGCATCACCGAAGGCGCCAGCGTGCCGGTACGGACCTCGCGACCGCCGATGACGAGCGGCAGCTCGATGCGTTCGCGTGCCATCGCTTCCAGCCGCGCCTTGATCGATGCGCGCTCGGGCGAGCCGGGCGCGTAGCTCTTCACGAGTTCGTTTGCGGGCAGGGGAAGACCGGCGACGGCGTCGAGCGCTTGGGGCATGGGCGGATTCCGAAAAATGGCCCGCAAAGTATAGGCCGTTCCGCCTGCGTCTCCATGCAACCGGGCACCGCCGCACGCGCATGGCACAAACGTTCAAGAACGCGAGTTCCCGTTCCGCAAAATTGTGCGTCGGTCACATCGGCAGGCGGATCGTTGCCCGCAGGCCCCCAAGCGGGCTCTCCGACAGCAGCAGGTCGCCGCCGTGGGCGCGGGCGATGTCGCGCGCGATGGTGAGTCCCAGTCCCACGCCGCCCGCCTGGAGATTGCGCCCCTCGTCGAGGCGATGGAACGGACGGAAGGCATCGTCGCGCTGTTCGGGGGCGATGCCGGGGCCGTCGTCGTCGACGCGGATTTCGGCGAAACGCTGTTCGAGCGCGATGGTCACCGCCGCCGAACTGCCGTGCTTGAGCGCGTTGTCGATCAGGTTGGTGACGCAGCGGCGAAGCGCATTGGCCTTGACCGCCAGCATGACGCCTTGCGGAGTGTCCACCTTCAGCCGTCCCGGCCGGGCGCGGCCGGCGGCCTGCGCCGCATCGAGCACCAAATGGCCGAGATCGGCGAGTTGCGAGCGTTCGCCGCCTTCGCCTCGGGCGAACGCGAGATAGTCGTCCAGCATGCGCTCCATCTCGGCCACGTCCTGGCGCAAGGCGCCGGTTTCGGCGTCTTCGCGCATCATGGCCAGCTGCAGGCGGATGCGCGTCAGCGGTGTCTTGAGGTCGTGGCTGACCCCGGCGAGCATCTCGGTACGCTGCTGCACGTGCCTCTCGATGCGCTCGCGCATGGTGAGGAACGCCTGCGCCGCGCGGCGCACTTCGGTCGCTCCATAGGGCTTGAAATCGGGAACCGCGCGTCCCTTGCCGAAGGCCTCGGCGGCGCGTGCCAGCCGCTCGATCGGCCGCACCTGGTTGCGCAGGAACAGGATCGCCACCGCCAGCAGGATGAGGGACGAGCCCACCATCCAGACGATGAAGATGTCCGGGCTCGACACCGTCACCCGGTCGCGCGGCACGACGACGTGCAGCACGCCGTCGTGAACGTCGACGCTGATGAGGATGCGCCGCTTGCCGGCCACCGACGCGGTCGTGAAATGACGCTGTTCGCCGATCTGCTGGGCGATCACTTCATCGAGAGCGCGGTCGATGGTGCTGCGGCGCTCCTTCACCGGCGGGGCCAGCCGCGCGCCCCGCTCGAGATCGATGTCGTAGCGCAACTGCCGCGCCGACACCGAGCGCAGCTTTTCGCGCATGGGCGAGGGGAAGGTGTCCTCCTGGGCGATCAACAGGGCGATGTCGGCCGCCACGTCGCTGGCCATGCGCCGCGTCGCGGTGTCGAGATCGCGCTCGAAGAAGACGTAGGAGACCACGCCCTGCAACAGCACCATCGGCGCCACGATGATGATGAGCGAACGGCCGAACAGCCCGCGCGGCATGAAGCGCTTCATGAAGCGCCCGGGGCGCAGGTCGCTCCAGGTGAACGGCCTAGCCGACGCGGTCTGGGACGAGGACATAGCCCACTCCTCGCACGGTCTGGAGATAGAGTGGCAGCTTGGGATCGGACTCGATCTTGCGGCGAAGCCGCGTCACCTGCACGTCGATTGAGCGCTCCAGCGACACGCCCAGCCGCGAGCACAGATCGGCGCGGGAAAAACTTCGCCCCGCATTGGCCGCGAACAGCTGCAGCAGCGCGTTCTCCGACGTGGTAAGGCGAACGGGCTTGCCCTTCTTCTTGAGCACGCCGCGTTCGATGTCGTAGACGCAGTCGCCCATGCTCACTTCCGCGTGCGCGGTGCGCGCGGGCGGCGCGGCGCGGCGCAGCAGGGCGCCGATGCGCAGCAACAGCTCGCGCGGCTCGAACGGCTTGGCGAGATAATCGTCGGCGCCGCGCTCTAGCCCGGTGATGCGGTCCTCGGCGTCGCCGCGCGCCGTCAGCATCAGGATCGGCACGTAGGAAGAGGCCCGCACGGACGCGGCGAACTCGAAACCCGATTCGCCGGGCATCATGACGTCGAGGATGAGAAGATCGAACGCCATGCTCTTCATCAGGGCGCGCGCGTCGGCCGCGTTCGCCGCCACGCTGACCCGAAAGCCGTTCGACGAAAGGTACTTCTGCAGGAGCTGGCGCAGGCGCTCGTCGTCGTCGACCACGAGCAGGTGGGGATCCTCAACGGCGGAATTCACGTCTTTCTCCTCCAGCGCTCCGGTTCTCCGGCGATGCCGATCAAGACTTTGCGATAGCCGTTGACGGCGTCCTGTCCGGCCGCCTTGAATGCCGCCGCGATCAGCGGACGCTGCGCGTTCCACACCGCATCCGCCACCTCTTTTCCGGCGGGCGTAAGCTGAAGTCGGCGGGTGCGACGATCCTGCATACCTGTTTTGCGCTCCACGAGCCCGCTTGCGAGCAGGTCATTGAGGACGCGATTGAGGCTTTGCTTGGTGACTTTCAGGAACCCGAGTAATTCGGCCACGGAAAGGCCGGGATTGCGCGCAATGAAATGCATAGCGCGGGCGTGCGCGCGTCCTAATCCTGCGTCGGTAAGCGCAGCAGCGCTTTTCGCCGAGACGTCGCGCGCGGCGAGGAACAGCAAATCCAGTCCTTGCCTCAGCGCCTCGTCGCTAAGGTATAATGTTCTCGTATCGGGCGGCGCGCCGCCGAATTTTACGTCAGGCATGCTGACACAAATAGGCCCCGCTTGGCGCCAAGGCAAGGGCAGGAGGAAAAAGCAATGGCCGATGTGATCCCCTTCGATCAGCGCGACGGTTCGCTGTGGTTCGACGGCAAGCTCGTGCCCTGGCAAGACGCGAAAATTCACGTCCTGACCCACGGCCTGCATTATGCCTCCTGCGTGTTCGAGGGCGAGCGCATGTATTCCGGACGCATCTACAAGCTCAAGGAGCACACCCGCCGGCTGTTCGACAGCGCCAAGTGGCTCGGCATGAAGATCCCCTACACCGAGGCGGAGATCGACGCGGCCTGCATGCAAGCGTGCGAAGTGCAGGGCTACACCGACGCCTATGTCCGCCCCGTTGTCTACCGCGGCAGCGAGATGATGGCGGTGTCGGCCCAGCAGACCAAGATCCATGTCGCCGTCGCGGCGTGGTCGTGGCCCTCCTATTTCGATCCCGAGACCAAGATGAAGGGCATCCGCCTCGACATCTCCGACTGGAAGCGCCCCGCGCCGGACACGATTCCGTGCAAGGCCAAGGCCGCGGGTCTCTACATGATCTGCACGCTTTCGAAGCACACGGCGGAATCCAAGGGCTTCACCGACGCGATGATGCTCGACTATCGCGGCTACATCGGCGAGGCCACCGGCGCCAACATCATGTTCGTCAAGGACGGCGCGCTGCACACCCCGATCGCCGACTGCTTCCTCGATGGGATAACACGCCGCTCGGTGCTGGCGCTGGCGCGCCTGCGCCAGATTCCGGTGTTCGAACGCCACATCAAGCCGGAGGAGATGGCCGGTTTCTCGGAGTGCTTCCTCACGGGTACGGCTGCCGAGGTCACGCCGGTCTCGCAGGTCGGGACCTACAGCTTCACGCCGGGCGAGATCACCCGCACGCTGATGAACGACTATTCGCTCGACGTGCGGCGCGAGGTTTCGCTGGCCAAGCTCAACGGGGCATAACCGCAAACGGCTGGGTGGCGGTCATCTCCGCCACCTCGCCGCCGCCGAATCGTCGGACGTTTTCGCCTCGACCCAGCGCGATTTCCCGCCCCCGGATTCCTCTTTCCAGAACGGCGCCCGGGTCTTCAGATAATCCATCAGGAATTCGCAGGCCGCGAACGCCTCGCGGCGGTGCGCCGCGGCCACGAGCACGAGCACGATGGGCTCGCCCGGCTTCAATGTGCCCACGCGATGGACGACCGTGACGCCGAGCAGGGCCCAGCGGCGTTCGGCTTCGTCCACATGGCTGCGGATTTCCCGCTCCGTCATGCCGGGGTAATGCTCGAGCCTCAGCGAGGAAAGCCCATGCTCCTCCCGCACGCGGCCGACGAAGCTGACGACCGCACCGGCATCCGGCGGCAGCAGCTTCATTTCGGCGGCCGGATCGAACGCAGTGTCGCTGATGCGGATGGTCGCGAGCATGGCGAATTGTAGCGCAGAAAATGCGCCAGAGTCCCGATTTCGAAGTTCGCCAAGCGGCTGATATCGGTAAAGGGGCGAACTACGAAACCACGAAACTCGCGGAATCGATCACGCCGCGGCGCGCTCCTCCATCGCCGGCAGGGTGAAGCGGAACACGGTCCCGCCGCCCGGGTTGGGCTCGGCCCAGATGCTGCCCTGGTGGTGGGCGATGATCGTCCGGCAGATCGAGAGCCCGACGCCCATGCCGTTCGGCTTGGTCGAAACGAAGGGCTGGAACAGGTGCTCCATCACTTCGGGGGGCAGCCCGGGACCGGTGTCGGCCAAGCGGAACTCGACGGTGCGCGTGTCGGGCGCCGACACGGAAATGGAGAGCTCGCGGCGCGGGCTCGTCTGCATCGCTTCGATGGCGTTGCGCATCAGGTTGACGAGCACCTGCTGCAACTGCACGCGGTCCACCAGCACGGCCGGCAGGTTCTCGGCGACGTCCGTGGTGAGCACGACGGTGTTGTCGATGGTGCCGAGCAGGCTGACGGCGTCGTCGATCAGCACGTCGGGCGCTTCCGGGCTGCGCTCGGTTTCGCGCTTTTCTATGAAGGCGCGCAGCTTGCGCAAGATGCCGGCGGCGCGCTGAATCTGTTGCCCGATCTTGTCGAGTATGGCCGGGGCCTTGTCGGGCGCATTGTCGAGACTGCGGCGGAGCACCGCCAGAAAATTGGTGGCGGCGGTGAGCGGCTGGTTCACCTCGTGCGCCAGCATGGCGGCGGTCTGGCCCATGATCCCCAGACGTTGCGCGTGCATCAGCTCCATCTGCAGTTCGCGCGCTTTCTGGCTGTCGCGCTCGCGGCGAAGGAGATAGATGCCGGCGAGCCCGCATGCCGGCGCCACGACGCCGGTGAAGAGAACCAGTGCGATCGCGAAGCGGATGTCCAGATGCACGAAATCCTGCTGGCTCGTGATGATGCCGTTTTCGTAGCTGCGCAATTGTTCGAGATGGCCGCTGATATGCCGCGCCATCCTGATGCGCTCGCGGGCGCCCTCCTCGACGCGCGCGGCCATAGCCGGATTGCGCGACATCGCGATCATCTCGTCGAACAGACGCACCTGCTCGCGGAAATGCGCCGCGGTCGACTCCAGCATTCGCTCCGCGGCCGGATCCTCCTGCAGCGACGCCGCAAGCCCCGTCAGCCGCCGCTGGTTCGCGGCCCTCGCCGTCTTCACGGTGCTCAAGAGTGCCGGGTCGTGCGTCTCGGCGAATCCCCGGCCTGCCGCCGCGCCCTCGTCGAGATCTCCCTGGAACTGGAGCAACTCCGCCACGACGCTTTCGCTTTTCTCCACCCGCGCGAAATGACCGTCGAGCCGAACCAGACAGACCGCCAGAATGACGGCCGTGGCGAGGAACAGCACCGCTGCCGAGACCAACCCCGCCATTCCGAGAAACCAGCCCGACGACATCGCGGCGGCCGAGGTTTCCAGTCGCGCCACGCGGCGGCGCGCATCCGCCCAGCGCGGCCCGGGGGAGCCGGGAGCGCTTTCCGCGCCGGTCATTGTCCGGCCTCCGCCAGGGCGGCGCTGACGCCTTCGAGCGCGGCGACGATCAGCCGCCGCTCGCGCCGCACGACCGCCGCCGTCGCCAGCGAGATGATGCCGGTCGGCAGATAGACGATCAGCGTGGCCCACCACGGCCCCGTCTGCATGATGAACAGCATGCTGAGATGCGACAGGCCGCAGAAGCCGATGAAGCCGATGAACAGCGTTCCAAGCAGAGCGGTGGAACGGAAGGGCAGAGCCACGCGCCAATGACGGATCTCGAGCGGCAGCACGAAATAGGCGACTGCGATCGCCAGGTTCGAGAAGCACCATAACCCGGCGCGGACATAGTCGAAGGGTGTGACGAAGCGATACCAGCTGTGGTCGTTGATGAAGAATGAGGCCGCGCTGCCGGCCACATCCATGTTCATGTCGCCCTCCCTCGCCCCCAAAAAAACGGCGCTCTCGGGGGCATTCTACAACAGTTGCGACATGGAACAACTCAAAGATGGCCGGGGGTCAGCCGCCGGTCACGGGGGGAAAGAACGCGACTTCGTCCGTGTCGGACACGCCGGCATCGAACCCGGCGTGCTCCTGGTTAACGGCGGCACGCAGACGCGCCGGATCGGCGAAGGCTCGCGCGTATCCCGCTTGGCGCAATGCGAGATGGGCCGCGAGCGCGCCCACGGTCTTGACGTCCGTCGGCAGCGCAAGAGTCTCCTCGCTCTTGCCGGTCAACTGGCGCACCCAGGCGAAGTAGAGGATTTTCACGCTGCGGTCTCGCGCCGCCTGCGGGTGTGGGCGAGGCCCGCGCGCAGATAGACGTAGCCGGTGCCCACCGTCAGCGCCGCGGCCACCCAAAGCGTGGCATACGCGATGGCGAGCGCGCCCGGCACGATGCGCTCGGCGATCGGTCCCAGGATCATCGCGCCGATGGCAATCATCTGCACCGCCGTCTTGATCTTGGCGAAAAAGGTGACGGGCACGGAAACGTCGGCCCCGGCGAGGAATTCCCTGAGGCCGGAAACCAGGAACTCGCGCGACAGGATCACCAGCGCCGGCACCA
>DATKOE010000097.1:0-36435 GCA_035524815.1 Rhizomicrobium sp. | reverse complement strand
CGACCGCCGCCCGGGCCGCCGGACGACGGAATTGTGCCCGGCAGGCCGCCTCCGGGCGGCCCGCCATGATGGCCGTTCCAGCCTCCATGCGAGCCGCCGGCGCCGCCGGACGAAGGGCCGTGAGTGCTGGCGGTGCCGCCGCCGTGCTGCTGTCCACCACCGTGCCAGGCGGTGCCGGGCGTGGCCGTGGTGCCGTCCTGAAGGGTTTTGTCCGCCTTGGTAGAGAGCGGCGCCGCAAGGGCCGCGCCCGCTGAAGAAACCAGAAGCACGGCAAGCATGACGATACGCATGTCCGAACAACTCCAGACCCGGACGGAGTCTAGTCCGGCCCTTTGGTGACGTCGATCACAACCGGGTGTTCCAGTTGTCTCAAATTGTCATGCGCGGCAATTCTGCGCGTGCGAACGACCGCGCGAACGCCGTATTCCTTGCGCCATGCCGGGGCCGGACGACTTCCGCGCGCGCCAGCGCGCCAATCTGATCGTTATCGTCATCGTCGCCGTGCTGGTCGTCGGCACGGTGGTGCTGCTGGTTTCGCTGCACAATGGAATCAAGCAGGAAGACTGCTTCGCCGCCGGGCACCACACCTGCGCACCCATTCCCGAGCAGTGATCCGGCGCCGCGACTCCGGCTAGAATAGCGCGACACGCCGGAGCCCTGCCCTATGAAGATCGCCACCTGGAACGTGAATTCGGTGAAGGCGCGGCTCGAAACCGTCACTGCGTGGCTGAAAGACGCGGCGCCCGACGTGGTCTGCCTGCAGGAGATCAAGTGCACCGACGACACGTTCCCGAAGGGACCGTTCGAAGACCTCGGCTACAACTGCGCTATCCACGGCCAGAAAACCTATAACGGCGTGGCGATCCTCTCCAAACGGCCGCTGGAGGATGTCACCCCTCGTCTGTCCGGCGGCGACGGCGACGATCACGCGCGCTATCTCGAAGCCATCGTCACCGGCGACAAGGGCATCATCCGCGTGGTGTCGATCTATGCCCCCAACGGCAATCCGATCGGCTCGGAGAAGTTCGTCTACAAGCTCGGCTGGATGGAGCGGCTGCGCCTGCGTGCGCGGGAAATCCTGTCGTACGAAGAGCCCGCGGCGCTGATGGGCGATTTCAACGTCATTCCGACGCCCGACGATTGCGACGATCCCAAGTCGTGGGAGAGCGATGCACTGTTCCAGCCGGAGTCGCGCGCGGCGCTCAGGCGGGTGCTGAACCTCGGCTACGAGGACGCTTTCCGCACCTGCGAAGTGAAGCCGGGCATGTACACGTTCTGGGATTACCAGGCCGGCGCCTGGCAGAAGAACCACGGCATCCGCATCGACTTCGTGCTGCTGACGCCGCAGGCGCTGGACCGCCTCAAGACCTGCTTCATCGAGCGCCGCGTGCGTGCCTGGGAGAAGCCCTCGGACCATGTGCCGGTGGTGGCGGAGATCGAGATTTAGGCAATCCTCATATGCAGCGGAAACCGACCAAAACGCCCCTCGTTTGGTGGATGCCGCACAACAGTTCGCCGCGCTCGAATTCCACGTCGTAGACGTTGGACGTCTTCGGATCGTAAAGCACGCTGCGATCAGCGTTCCAGCCATTGATCGGCGCAAATTCGCCCAGATAAGTGACCGCCTTGATGTCTCCCAACGGCTGCAACTGTCGCGGCGTCATCAGGTACAATCCGCCTTGATGCCCGTCGTGCGGCTCAAGTGGCGCGCCGCTCGCCATTTGGCCCAACAGCTTCGTCAGCAATGCCGCTTTGCCGGGATGGTCGGGGAGCGTCAGGGCGATTTCGAGTTTGTTACCCTCCGCCTGTTTTTCGTCGTCATAGCGGCTGCCGGCATAAATCGCATAAAAGGTGCCACTGAATTGCAGCGGCGACCGCATCACGCCGTCGAAGCCTCGGCTGCTGATCGTCGAACTGCGATCCATACGAAGTTTCGTCCCGTCGAGCGTCACTGACCAGGGAGAAATCGGACCAAAACCGAGACAGTCCAGCGTCAGCCCCGCCTTTTGCGCTCGTAAGCGGCAGAAATGTTCCCCCAACGGTCCCCACGTGACGCCGTGGAAGAGTGCAAAATCACTGTATTCCGGCATATTGACCTTCCAGATGCCATCGAGATCGCTTGATGACACCACAACGGTTTCGTTGGTTTCAGCCAGACTGGTTGCGGATACCGTCAGCAGAACTGCACAGGCAAGACCAAGCCGCATGTCGAATCCCCGTAGGACGGCGTCGTCGGAGGATGCGCTCGTCCTCACATTCACCATAGTGAAACCGCGGACATCGCGCGCCCACGGAGCGTTCAGGAACGATGGGGTGGTTTGTCGGCGGGCTCTGCGGTCAAGGCCGTGGCGGCTGGCAGATCATGAAGGTCAGCAGATGATCGACTACCGGCTCGGCCACGCCTAACGGCAGGACGACGGCCTCGAAGTGCGTGAACATGGCCGTGCTTGCGTTTCGCCCCGTCGTGCCACTCAGGGCCAGAGGTTCGCCGCTCTGGACGCAGCGCCGGTAAACGCCGCCGATCACCGTCACCGTAGACGGAGCCTTGGTGGCAATCTCGCCCAGCCTGGAGTTCTGCAGCGGAACGCTGAACGCGCCCGCCAGAGAATCGCCGACGATGCGATACTCGAATTTGGCTCCGTCGCCCATCACTCGCACAAGCGCCATGTGGCGGAGCGCCGACGAGAAGCGGGCTGGGTTCAGGTCTTCGCGGGATGGAAATCGGCGGGAGCCCCGCAGCCGCAACCAGTAAGCCGCCGCTCCGTGGAGGATCGGGCTTTGCAGGCGATCCAGCGGAAAGTACTCGAGCACCGTCTCATCGGGGAGATTGAAAGGTGTCGCCGCCAACGTACTCATGACATCACAACTCCGACCCCCTCGCCTACAGGGAGTTCCCGGCAGTCTTGCGATCCCTCGGGACAGCTTGGAACCTTGCACCAGTGGAACACGCCGGAGTTTTACAATCTGTGTACTCGTCCTTGCGGCGTTGCAGCGTTCATCGGCGTTTGCGAGGTTTTTGGCCGCTCCGCCGCGACAGCGCAGTGCTGCGGCACAATGTGCCGGTGATGCGGCACGCCGAGTATTGGCCTTCCCCGCGACTAATCCGCACTACAGCCGCTCGCTTCGACACGATGCTTGATGTGGCGAAGCTGGCTTGCGGCCATTACCCCGTGGCCGAGTTCAGCGGCCGGGATCATGACCCAGGTCGGTATGCGCGCGAGCGTCCAATAGACGATCTCGATGGGGCGCCTGCCCGGATTGGCGGACCCGCGTCCAGGCCAGCCTTGCGCCACGCGTCCGCGCATCAGAAGGCGCGTCTGTTTTTTTTCCGCCGGCACCAGATGGAACTCCCACACTACCATGAGGCCCCCCTGCGGCGCGCGTACGGTGAGCACGAGGTCCCGCCCCGGCTCGACCGCGCCCACGATGAAGGACGTCTTCACGCCCGGCAGCGACGGAAACACATCGCCCTGTTGCACGCGTTGCATCGCGGGCATGATCGTGGTCGCACTCGGCACACCGTCGTTGTCGACCCAATCATAGCTGTACCAGCCGGCCCGGCCCGATCCCATCTGCACCAGCCACGGCCAGACGCAACGCGTCGGCGCATCGATCGTGATCCCGTGCGTGAGCATCGCGGCGGGGCTGGGCATCAACCGGTCGCCGGGAAGTGCGAGGTTATGTTCCTCGTCCGTAGCGAGAACTGCCAAACCGGTAAACCGGAACGCAAGAACCGTTGCGAGCAAGACTACGGCGACCGCCGCCCCGTACCAGCCCTTGAACTTCGGCATGGAAACCGCCCCAAGAGGATCCGGCGGCAAGTCTGCCTGCCCCTGGCGCGTTTATCGCTGGGACATCTTGTTCCCTCGCCAGGAAGTGAACTTGGCAGGGCCAGCGCGCCATTCGTCATCGGCGTTTTCGATCAGCGTCAACGCTACGTCACGAGGCTGCGGTATTTCGCAAGCCCACAGCGGCAATGCACCGCGATCTTCGCGCTTCGCGCGAGGCACGTTTGTGCGCAAAGCGTAGCACCTCTGCACGCATGTCGGGGGCCTTAACATGGCGGCAACCGGCGCTTCGGCGCGCCCGGAAAATGCCGCAATACGAATGCCTTCGAGTGTCCCCATCCTCTCCCCATTTGCGCCGTATTTGGCATCTATCTCGCGAACGATGTCAGCAGCCACCAAGCAGTACAGATCCCGTGCCGTCGCGGCGCTTGCGTGCCTTGTCGTCGCCTTGAGCGCGGCACCGGCGGCGGCGCAGCAGCTTGTCTACCGCGTCGACAAGGCGACCGCCGTGATGCACGGGCGCTATCTTGTCGTCGACGTGAAGGGCGCAACCAAGACCGGCGGGTGGGAGCATCCCCGGCTGGTAATTCTGCGCCACACCGACGCCGGCAACCTCGAACTCAAGCTGGTCGCGACGCCTCCCGGCAACGCCGCGGCGGTGGTGCAATCGGTCGTTCCGGTGAACGTGAGCCTCAAGACGCGTGCGCCCTCGCGACCGGTGGCCGCCGTGAAGGTCGTTTCGCAGACGAACAGCGTCACGACCAAGATCGTCGCGCAGAACGGCCGCCAGAACATGGCGCTCGATTAGCGGCAGTTCTTTTCGCGGGAGTCAGGCCGCGTCCGCCACCACGCGGTTCCGCCCGCCGTTCTTGGCGAGGTACAGCGCCTGGTCGGCGCGGCGCAGCAGGGCGTCGGCGGTGTCGTCGGCGCCTTCGGAGCCGGCGATGCCGATCGAGATGGTGATGCCGAGCTTTCCCGGCGTCCGGCTGATGCGGACGGGAGTGGTTTCGATGCTCTTGCGCAGGCGCTCGGCCACCGTGCAGGCGTAGGGCACGTCGGTGTCGGGCATCACGACCACGAATTCCTCGCCGCCGTAGCGGCACGCCAGATCAATGCCGCGCACGTTCGCCGCGATGCGCTGGGCGAACTCCTGGAGAACCTCGTCGCCGACGTCGTGGCCGTAATTGTCGTTGACGCGCTTGAAGAAGTCGATGTCCATGATCAAGAACGCAAGCGGCTTGCCGGAGCGCTGCGACTGGGCGATCAGGTTGTCGAGATGGCGGGCCATGTAGCGGCGATTGTGCAGCCCCGTGAGCTGATCGGTGATCGCCATTTCCAGGCTGAGCTGCACGTTATGGCGCAGCTGGTCGGCATAGCGCTTCTTCCTGAGCTGCGTGCGCACGCGAGCGACGAGCTCGTTGGTGTCGACGGGACGCGTGAGATAGTCGTTGACGCCCATCTCCAGCGCCTGATGCAGCTTGCGCTTGTCGCCGTCGCTGACCACGACCAGGATCGGCACATGCCTTCCTTCGGGCAGCGAACGCAGCTGCGAGCACAGCCTGAGGCCGTCGAAGCCGCGCATGCCGAGGCTGACGATGATGAGGTCGAAATCGCCGCCGCGGACGCGTACCAGCGCTTCCTCGAAGGTATCGACGCAGGAGACTTCGTGTTGCTTCTTGAGCGCAGAAGTGAACCACGCCGCGGAATCGGCGCGGTCCTCGATCATCAGAATGCGGCCGGCGATGCCGTTCTCGATGAACGTGGTGGCCGGATCGATCAAGCCCATGCTCTGGCCGGTCGTCTCGCGCATCCGAAGCTCGTCGGTCATCATCTTGAGCCGCACCAGCGAGCGCACGCGCGCGAACAGCGCCGCGTCGTCAACCGGCTTGGTGAGGAAATCGTCGGCGCCGGCATCGAGCCCCGCTACCCGGTCCGACGGCTGGTCGAGCGCGGTGACCATCACCACGGGAATATGCGCGGTCTTGGGATTGACCTTGATCCGGCGGCAGCATTCGAAGCCGTCCATGCCGGGCATCATGACATCGAGCAGTACGATGTCGGGATCGCAGCCTTCGATCTTGCCGAGCGCCTCCGCGCCGGAAAACGCGGTTACGACTTCGAAGTACTCGCTTGTGAGCTTGGCTTCGAGCAGCTTGACGTTTGACAGAATGTCATCGACGACGAGAACACGCGCCGTCATGGCGGTGCCTCATCCGATGAAACGCCGGACCGTATCCAGGAAACTGGTGACCGAAATCGGCTTGGAGATGTACGCTTCGCAGCCGCCCTGACGGATCACTTCCTCGTCACCCTTCATAGCGAACGCCGTGACCGCGACCACCGGGATCGCCTTCAGTGTGTCGTCTTCCTTCAGCCACTTGGTGACTTCGAGGCCCGACACCTCCGGGAGCTGGATGTCCATCAGGATCAGGTCGGGGCGATGCTCGCGCGCGATGTCGAGCGCTTCCATGCCGTCCTTGGTCTGAAGGATGTTGTACCCGTGCGCGTCGAGCAAGTCGTGGAAGAGCTTCATGTTGAGCTCGTTGTCTTCCACGATGAGGACTGTCTTTGCCTTCGCATCCATGTTCGCAACTCTCCAGTCCGCCGCCGCGTACCCCCTGGCACGACCCGACTCGAACGATTTGGCAATGCGTAGTATTAGTTTGCAGGTATTAACGCTCCCTTGACGCTGGCTAGTGCCAGCCCGTCCGTTCGGCCTGATTTACGGTGCAAACGGCGGTTTTTCGTAAACGGGTGAATCAGCCTTGATCCGCGACAGGTTGACCAGCGAAGGTGCCGAAACCGTGGCGTTGCGGGGGCTCGCCTTCCTCGCCGGAAGACCCGAAGATCTTGAGCGTTTCTTAAGGAATTCCGGTCTGGACGCGGCAGAGTTGCGCCAGCGGGCCGCCGATCCCGACGTTTTGCGCGCGGTGGTCGAATTCCTGTTGTCCGATGACGCGATGGTTACCGTTTTTTGCCAACAGACCGCTATGGAGCCGCGGGACCTGCACCGGGCGAATCACCTCCTGGGTGGCGCGTGAGATTCGATCTCTCCTCCGCACTGACCGCAATCACGCCGGGCCGCCCTCTCGTCATCACCGATGCGGACGGCGTGCTTCTGTGCTTCACGCGCGGGCTTCAGAAGTGGCTCGGCGAACGCGGGCTCTATCTGGAAGCGAAAAGCTATCAGTTGCGTGGGAACATCCGACGGATCGACGACCGCTCGCCCGTTCTCGACGTGGAAACGATGGCGCTGCTGGAGGAATTCCGGGCAGATCTCGACTGCCTGGAGGCCGTTGACGGCGCGCGAGAGACGCTGGCCGAACTTTCGCATTCCGCTTCCATCGTCGTGCTCTCCAACGTCAATCATCCCCAGGCCGTGGCGCGCCTGCGCAACTTCCAGGCGCTCGGCATCGACTATCCGCTCGTCGCCAACGACGCAGGTGAAGGCTTCATGGCGGGCAAGGGCAATGCCGTGAAGGCGCTTGCCGCGCGTGCCGGCGCGAAAACCTTCTTCATAGACGACATTCCCGCCAACCTGATCGCGGTGGCCGAGGCGGCGCCCCAGGTCGTACTGGTTCACGTGGTCGAAAGTGAGCCGCTGCGGCTTCTCTTGGGTACAGATTTTCCGGCGCATTGCCACGCCAGGGACTGGGCGGCGGTGCGGGAGTTCATCCTGGGGCAGATGGAGCAAGGGGTAGATCATGCGGCTGGGAGTTGATGTCGGCGGAACCAAGATCGAAATCCTGGCGCTCGAGAGCGGAGGGCGGGAAATCCTGCGCGAGCGCGTGGCGACCCCGCGCGACAGCTACGAAGCGGCGCTGCGCGCCATCGTCGAATTGGTACAAGGGGCCGAGGAAAAGCTCGGCCGCCGCGGTAGCGTGGGCCTCGCCATTCCCGGCGCCATCAGCCCCTTCACCGGTCTCGTGAAGAACGCCAATTCTACCAACCTGATCGGCTTCCCGCTCGACCAGGACCTCGCCGCCGCGCTGAAGAGGCCGGTGCGGGCGGAGAACGACGCCAACTGCTTCACGCTGTCGGAGGCCGCGGACGGCGCCGCAGCGGGCGCGGACATTGTGTTCGGCATCATCGCCGGCACCGGCGTCGGTGGCGGCGTGTGCGTTGGCGGCAGGGTGCTGCGGGGGGCGCACAGTGTGACCGGCGAGTGGGGCCATAATCCCCTGCCCTCGCCGAGTCTGCACGAGCTGGAACACGCTCCGCCGTGCTATTGCGGCAAGCGCGGCTGCATCGAAACCTGGTGCAGCGGGCCCGCGGTAGCCGAACGTTATTACCGGCGCACGCACAAGCGTATTTCCGTGCCGGAGATCGTCGAGCGGGCGCGGAACGGAGAAAGCGCCGCGCAACTCACTCTGGAAAGCCTGACAGACCGGCTGGCGCGTTCGATCGCAACGGTGGTGAATATTCTCGATCCCGACGTGATCGTGATGGGCGGCGGCCTGTCGAACATCGATCAGCTCTACGAAGACCTACTGGACTTCGTGCAGCGCTACGCGTTCACCACCGAACGTCACACCAGAATCGTCAAAGCCATGCACGGCGATTCCAGCGGCGTGCGCGGTGCGGCATGGCTTTGGCGGGAAGACGAAGTGGAAGCGGCGCTGCCGGGGTAACTGGCGACTCCGTCGCCGCGAGAGTTATTGTCCGCCCGGCACTCCGCCCGCGGCACCGCCGCCGGAATCGCTGTTGCCGGTAATCGCCTGAGTGTCCTTGGCGCCGCCGAACGTGTAGACGAGGCCGACGTACACAATGCGGCCCCTGGCGGAGAACTGACCGGTTTGATGAAGGCCGGGCGTGTCGAGAACCGTGTCGCTCTTCCAGGAGTCGAATAGGCTGTTGACCGAAAGCACGGCGGCCAAGCCGCCGTCGAAGCTGTGCTTGATACCAAGATCGCCGGAAAGCGTGGGTTTCGTGTAGCCCTGGGCGAATCGCTGCTTGCTCGCATAATTGGTGTTGAACTGTACGAGGTCAGCCGGCGTCACCTGCCATTCGATGCCGCCTCGGACGTTCCAGTTGATACCCGATTGTTTTTCGCCGACGCCCTGGGCGCCCGGGTTGAACTCGGTGTAGGTGACCGCAGTGTTGGCGCGGAGCGTCAAACCGGGAAGAAGCGTCGCATTGAGATTGGTTTCCACACCGCTCGCCATGCGCCGGGCCAAGTTGTCGAACGTGGTCAGGAGCAGCGTGTCGGAAAGATAGCGGTAGACATTGGTGATGCCCTTGTAGGTGGCGCGGTAATAACCGGTCGTCACGATGTCGAACTTGTCGGCCGTGTAGCGGTACGAGGCTTCGAACGAATCGACCTGTTCGGGCTTCAGGTACGGATTGCCGGCCCACACGTTGAACGCATCGCTCGAATACCGTGCCGGGTTGAGGGCATAGACACCGGGCCGGTTGGTCCGGCGGCTGTAGGACGCATTGAGCTGTTGCGTGTCGGTAAGCGCGTAGCTCATGTGCAGGTTCGGGAAGACGCCGAGATTTGAAGTGTCGTGAACCTCGCCGGTCGTCTTGAGGTCGGTATGGAGAAAATCCTGCTCCACCCTGAGGCCGCCCATGACCCCGAACCGGCCGAACTTCCGCTCGTAGCTGACATATCCGGCATGAATGGTGCGATCGAGGCTGAAGTTGTTGGTGAACGTGCTGTCGTCGGCCCAGTCCGTCCTCGTCGGATCGCGCCACAGACCGCGATTGTCGCTCACGCTGCTGTCGTTCTGTAGCGCGTATCCGGCCTTGAGCTTGCCTTGGCTTGGGAACGGCAGGGTGTAATCCGCTTTGAGTTCCGTATGCACCTCGCTCGACGTCGACCGGCGCGATTGCCAGTAATCGGGCACGCCCGTGGCGAAATCGGCATTCGTGTAGTCGGAGGAATTGCGCCCCCACGACGTATAGCCGGAGCCGACCAAGGTGAATTCCTCGCCCTCGGTCGCGAATTTGTGCGTGTAATTGAACTGCGCCCCTGCGCCCTCCCTAAGCCAGTACGCAAGACCCTCGCGGCCGATATCACTTCCGTCCGCCGAGGCGATGTCATGCTCGTGCGAGCCGGTGTGTCCGCCATACCTGTTGTAGCTGCCGCCAAGCTCGGCTTGGTTGCGGCCGTCGATGTCGAAAGTGGCCGCCGAGTAGACGTAACGTCCAGAATAGGTCCACTTGCCCGACACATCCTGCGAAGAGGTGAGCGTCGTGCCGTCGGACCTCTGGGTGGACGACGTGTATTCGCGCCCGAAGCGTTGTTCGCCATAGCCGCCGTTCAGATTGACGCGGCCGAGCTTGACGTTGCCCGACACCGACGCGTTGACGCGGCCCTGGTCGCCGACATTGACGCGCACGACGCCGGAGGAAACCAGTTCCTTGTCCTTCTTCAGGATGATGTTGATGACCCCGGCGGAACCTTCGGCACGGAATTCCGCCGACGGGTTGGTGATGACCTCGATGCGGTCGACCATGCTCGCCGGAATCTGCTGCAACGCATCGGCGCGATTGCCGGCCAGAAGCGGCGACTGCTTGCCGTCGATCAGGATCGTCACGTTGGAGTCGCTGCGCAGCGACACGTTGCCCTGAATGTCGACATCGACCGAAGGCAGGTTCCTGAGCACGTCGCTCAGGGTGCTGGTGGAACTCTGGATGTCCTTTTCGAGGGAATAGACGGTGCGATCGGGAAGGACCTGCACGCTGGGCTTGATCGCCTTGACTGTGACCGTCTCCTTCGGGCCTTCTTTAGGAGTTGCTTTCGTCGCCGTTGATGTCTGAGCCGAAGAGGCTGTCAGGAATGCTGCGGCCGCACACCCACAGAGCCCGATACGAAGAAAAACTGCACTGCAATTCATCTCGCCCCCATACCCGCCGTCAGCGGCAGAACTTTCAGGCGCCATTGGGCATGCAATAAATTAAAACGCCGAAACGAATTCCCGTTCAGCCCAACGACACGCTAGTTTAGGCGCCTGCGAGCGGACAGAGCGCATGGATAGATCGCCGCACCCACTTGGCGTCGGTAGGCCGGCGCTGTCGCCCTCTGCGGCGAGGAAAGTCACGGCGCCGCGGGTTCGCCGAGCGCGATGCGGTGGATACCGCCACCGCCCTGCAACAGATCGAGCACTTCGACCTGAAGAATGTCGCGGCCGGGGAACAGGTCCGCCAACACGGTTTGCGCCTTCTCGTCGTGGGGATCGTCGAAGGCAGGCATCACGATGCCGCCGTTGGCAAGATAGAAGCTGACGTAGCTCGTCTGAAGCACGTGACCGCGCCAATCGAAGCGCACGCGCCGCGGCTGGACGATCTCGATCACCTCGATCGGGCGCCCGTGCACGTCGCGCGCTTCGCGCAGGCGGCGGATGGCCTCCTTCACCAGCTCCGCATCCGGCAAAGACGGCGAGGACGGAATCCCCACCAGCACCCTGCCCGGCGCCACGAAGCGCGCAAAATTGTCCACGTGCCCGTCGGTCTGCATGTCGGAGAAGGCGCCGCCGAGCCAGACGATGCGGCGAGCGCCAGTGTACTGCGCCAGCCGCTGCTCGACTTCGTGGCGCGAAAGACCCGGGTTGCGGTTGGGATTGAGCAGGCACTGCTCGGTGGTGATGAGCGTGCCTTCGCCGTCGGTATCGATGGCGCCGCCTTCGCAGACCAACGGACCGTCATAAATCCGTAACTCGGCGGCATTCGCCATGCGGGTCGCCAAATTCGCGTCGTGGGCGAAGTCCGCGTATTTGTTGCCCCAGCCGTTGAACCGCCATTGCACGGCGCCGCGGCCTCCGGCAGGGCCCCTCAGGAAGGTCGGGCCGGTGTCGCGGGCGCAGGAATCGTCGAGGGCCGTTTCGAACACCTGTGCCTTGCCGGATGTGGCGAGCTTGGCCGCCGCCGCATCCTCGTGCCGCGCCGCCATCGTCACTGGCTCGAAGGTGGAAATGGCGCGCGCGATCCGCGCCGTCGCCTGAGTGCCCGAAAGCATCGCCTCGGCCCCGCCCCAGCTTTCCGCGCGGCAGGGCCAGCACATCCAGGTGCGCCTGTGCGGCGCCCAGTCGGCGGCGAACAGGAATCCGTCGCGCGCGGGCGTTCCGGGTTGGAGTGAGTTCTCCATGCATCTTCTATAGCGCGGTCGGGCGGACACGGAAATCCTTTGAAGCGGCCCCCGCAATCGCGTTAGTTTGCCGCCAACCAAGGGAAGAAAATGACCGGACGCATCGAAGCCAAATTGAGAGATATGGGAATCGACCTTCCCGCGCCTCCCGCGCCGGTGGCGAGCTATGTGCCGACCGTGACGAGCGGAAACCTGTTGTTCGTGTCGGGACAGATCACCTCGGCGCCGGAAGGGTTGAAGTACGTCGGCGTCGTCGGGCGGGACATGAAGGCGGAAGACGGCAAGGCGGCCGCCCGCCTTTGCGCAATCAACGCGCTGGCGCAGGTGAAGTCGGCGCTTGGCGATCTCGACCGAGTCAGCCGGTGCGTGAAGCTTTCCGTTTTCGTGAACGCGACGCCGGACTTCACGCAGCATCCGGAGGTGGCCAACGGCGCCTCAGACCTGATGGTCGAGGTGTTCGGCGATGCCGGCAAGCACGCGCGCGCCGCCGTCGGCGCCGGCTCGCTGCCGCGCGGCGTGGCGGTGGAAGTAGAAGCGATTTTCGAGATCGCGTGACCAAGGCGAATGTGACCGCGCGTCTGGTGGGGAGTGCTGCGGAGGTGGGGGCCGCGGCCTGGAACGCCTGCGCCAATCCGGAAGGCCACCCCGACCCTCACCCCTTCACCCGCTACGAGTTCTTCGAGGCGGTGGAGGAGTCCCGCTCCGCGACGCCGAAGACCGGCTGGCAGCCGCTCCATCTCGTCGTCGAGCGCGACGGGCGCGTCGATGGGCTGATGCCGCTCTACGTGAAGAGCCATTCGCAGGGCGAATACGTCTTCGATCACGCTTGGGCGGACGCACTGGAGCGGGCGGGCGGCGACTATTACCCCAAGCTGCAGGCCTGCGTGCCATTCACGCCGGTGACAGGTCGGCGGCTGTTGGTTGCGGCGGGTGCGGACCCGGACACAACACGCAAAACGCTGTTGGCTGCCGGCGCGGCGGCGGTGCGCGAACTCAAATGCTCGTCGCTGCACATCACCTTCCCGATCGAAGCGGAGTGGCGCGCCGCGGGCGAGACCGGATACCTTAGGCGCACCGACCGGCAGTTCCACTGGGTAAACCGCGGCTATGCCAGTTTCGACAGGTTTCTGACCGAACTGTCGTCGTCGAAGCGCAAGAACCTGAAGAAAGAGCGCGCCAGTGTGCTTGAAGCGGGCGTGGAATTCGACTGGCTCACCGGCACCGGCATCACCGAGAAGCACTGGGACACGTTCTTTCGCTTCTACATGGACACGGGCGGGCGCAAATGGGGCCGGCCGTACCTTACGCGCGAGTTCTTCAGCCGCGTGGGCGAAAGCATGCCGGAGCAGATCGTGCTGATCCTGGCGCGGCGGGGGAAGAAGCACATCGCCGGCGCGCTCAACTTCATGGGCGAAGGCACGCTGTTCGGGCGGCACTGGGGCTGCACCGAATTCGTGCCGTTCCTGCATTTCGAGACTTGCTATTACCAGGCCATTGACTTCGCGATCGCACGCGGGCTGGCCAAGGTGGAGGCGGGCGCGCAGGGCGAGCACAAGCTGCTGCGCGGCTATCAGCCGGTGCCGGTATACTCGGCGCACTTCATCGCGCACGAAGGCCTGCGCCGCGCGGTAGCGAACTATCTGGAACAGGAACGCGAGGCCGTGGCGGAGAACATTCAGGACCTGGCGGCTGCTGGGCCGTTCAGGAAAGAAAAGTAGGTCACGCCGAGGCGCGGAGACGCGGAGTTTCCAAGAGGCTTCAGCAACGATCGCACCCGGAAAAGGCCCGGCGCCGCGGCATTGATGCCGCACTCCGGGCTGGCACTTGCGCCCCGCGTTTCCCCGTCCCTACTTCTCGCGTTCCCGGCGAAGATGTAAAAGGCTCGATCGACTTCCATTATGAGACCGCCATGCCCTACGACCGCTCCAACATCTTCGCCAGGATTATCCGCGGTGAGATTCCGTGCGTGAAAGTCTATGAGGACGACAAGACGCTGGCCTTCATGGACGTGATGCCCCAGGCGGACGGGCACACGCTGGTGGTGCCCAAGGAGGACGCCGAAAACATCTTCGATCTGTCGCCCGAGGGCGCCGCCGCGATGGTCGTTACAACTCAGAAGGTCGCCAAAGCGGTCAAGAAGGCGACCGGCGCACCGGGGTTGATGATCGTACAACTCAACGGGGCGGCGGCGGGCCAGAGCATCGACCACATCCACATGCACATCATCCCGCGCACCACGGGCATCGATCTGAAATTCCACGCCCGCGAGATGGTGGACCCGAAGAGCCTCGAACCGCTCGCAGCGAAGATCCGCGCTGCACTTTAGTCGCTCTCCAGATCGCCAAACTAGTTTCGACGCAGGCGCGCGAAAATGCCTGGGCATGCGCGCGCGGCATTTCGGTGAAGCAGAAGCGAGTACCTATTACAGTGACGGGCTGGGTGTTTTGGGAGATTCCGTCATGAAGTTCTCTGCTGCGCTGTTCGCCGCAACCCTGCTTTCCAACTCCGCTCTTGCGTTGACGCCCACCGAACGCTTCGACCAGGCCTCGAAACAGGCGCAGGCCCTGTTCGACGCCAGGGACTATGCCAGGGCCGCCGCCGCCTTGAAGACAATCGCGGACGACCCCACTTTCGCGGCGCAGCAGGATTATCCCGACCGGTTCTATGCCCTGGCACGCGCTTCGGCCGCTCTGGGCAAGGGCGACGAGGCGATCGCGGCGTTGACCAAGGCGGTCGATCTCGGCGCCACGCCGACGTCGGAAGAAGTGACGAACGAGAAGGAATTCGCATCACTCAAGGACGACGCGCGTTTCAAGCAGCAGGTTGCGCGCATCGTGAAGGCCGAGGCGCTGTGGAAGGACGACCCCGCGCTCGCCACACCCTACAAGCCGGTATTGAGCGAGGCGGAGAAGGTCGCCGGACTCTCCAAGCTGTGGGCCGAGGCGCGCTTCGACTTCGCCTTCTTCGGACGCATCCCGGAGGTGGACTGGGACGCGACCTACATGGCGTACCTGCCGCAGGTCATCGCCGCGAAAACGACCGAGGACTATTACCGCGTGCTGATGCGCTTCATGGCCACGCTCAAGGATGGCCACACGCGCGTGCTGGCGCCGCCCGAGTTGCAGGACCGGTTCAACGGCGTCACGAAGGTGACGACACGCCTGATCGAAGGCAAGGTCCTGGTGACGGGCGTGAGCGACCGGGCTCTTGAGGTGCAAGGCGTCAAGACCGGCGCGGAAATCGTGCAAATCGACGGCAGGCCCGCGCTGGAATACGCCAAAGCGGAGGTCGAGCCGTACGTTTTCGGATTCACACCGCAGGATCGCAACGTGTGGACCTATGACTATGCGCTTCTGCGCGGGCCGGTGGATCAGCCCGTGCGTCTGACCTTGCGCGAAGCCGGCGGCAAGACCGTCACCGCCACCGTGCCGCGCCAGCACAACAACGGCCCGTTCGGAATCCTCCCCGAGATCGACCTTGCGCCGCACTTCAGGATGCTGCCGGGCAACATCGCGTACTTGCAGGTCAATGTGTTCGTCGACGACAACGGCGCCAAGGCGATGCGGGAGAACTTCGCAGCCATTTCCAGAGCCGACGGTCTGATCATCGACGTGCGCGAAAACAGCGGCGGCAACGACGACAACGCGCACCTGATCCTTCAGATGCTCGCCGACAAGCCCTACATGGGCAACAACTGGCGCACGCGCGACTACCGCGCGGCGTTCCGCTCCTGGAGCCGGCCCATCGGGTGGATGCGCAGAGCCGGCGGCGAGCACCAGCCCGATCCAAAGTACCATTTCGGCGGACCGGTGATCGTGCTGACCAGCGCGCGCACGTTCTCGGCGGCCGAGGATTTCACGAGCGGCTTCGACGCCATGAAACGCGGCAGGATCGTGGGCGAAACCACCGGCGGCAGCACCGGCAACCCCTATCTGTTCGCGCTGCCGGGTGGCGGGCGCGCCTTCGTCTGCACCAAGGACGACACATATTGGAACGGCCAGGTGTTCGAAGGCGTCGGCATCAAGCCCGACGTGGCCGTATCCCCCACCATCGCCGACATCCGCGCGGGACGTGATCGCGTGCTGGAGAAAGCGGTGAATCTGTTGCGCACCGGGCACTGAAAGCCCCCCGAACCGGTGCTACAAGAGCGGTGGCGCCTCCCCCGCCGCCGTTTTCTTTCGCGTGAAGGCCGCTGTGTTCGACGTCAATATCCGCAACCAGATCGAAGCCGATTTCGCGGCCGTGCATGAACTCGTCATCGCGGCGTTCAAGACGCTGCCCATCGCCGCCGGCACCGAGCAGTTCATCATGGATGCGCTGTGGCGGACGGGGGCGGCCGCCGTGGCGCTGGTCGCGGAGGATGTCGGGAGAATCGTCGGACAGGCGGCATTCTCCAAGGTGCTGGTCGGTGGGCGCGACGTGGGTTGGCACGGCTGCGGGCCGGTGTCGGTGCTGCCAACGCGGCACAGGCAGGGCATCGGCAGCGCCCTGATGCGGGCGGGATTGGATCGGCTCCGCGCGCTGGGCAGCAAGGGCTGCGTGGTGGTGGGCCATCCGGACTACTACCCGCGCTTCGGCTTCGCCAATACTGATGCGATGAGCCTGCCCGGCGTGCCGCCGGAAGCTTTCATGGCGATCCGTTTCGAGGGCGAGATGCCGAGGGGCGAAGTGACATTCGACAAAGCGTTCGAAGCGACGGGATGAGTTCCAGGGTTCGCCGCTGCCAGCCAAGCGCGCGGCAAAGAGCGCGCCGGCGGGCGCCGTTCGAACAGCCAAAAGCGGACATTTGAGAATCGCATTCAACCCTGCAAAATCGGACTTAACCCGTTGCGGCCTCGCTTTTTTTCCTTGCTTCGCGGGCCGATCCTGGCGACACAAATGTGCCCTCGCGCGCCCGCAGCCGAAACGAACGCACCGCTTGTCGCGCATGCGCGACGCAGGCGCGGGCTTGGTTCCTCTCACGATGTCAAACAGCGTGCGAGCATGTGGGAAGCGCGGAGCGGCACTTCAAGGAAGCGCGAAGATTAAATTTGCTTGGCGGCGTGCGCAGCTTCAAGCTCATCCTGTCCGGCGATTCAAAGACCGGAGTCAGACCAACTTCGGACCTAGTTCATGGGGCGGATAAGCGCCAGAAGCGGACCTATTCGGGATAACCGAACCAGCCATGCTTGCGCCCGCTTGGTGATCAGCGCACTGTCGTAGCGCGGCGACAACGCTCAAATGGGGGACGCATGAAGCGCTTCGGGGCCACATTGATCGGTTTGGTGCTCTGCATCGGCTCGGCGCACGCATCAGATCGCTGGATATGCAAGTTCAGGTTTGAGAACTACAACGATCCAACCCTGTTTGAGGGGCCGGTCAGCATCGAAGGGCATAAACTCCTTGTGTATTCCGGCGATTTTACTTCGCGGCCTAATCCCTATGACATTGTCGAGGACACGCCCGCAGGCGTGATCGCCATTTGGCACAAGCCCAGTCAAATCACGGTGGCAACCATTGATCGTCGGAATTTGTCTTTCAAGATGCACTTGGTTTCTGTGTCCGGTGACTACGAGGAGCGATGGTCTGGAACATGCCGGGCTAACCACTGACCTTCATGTGTCCCGCTCGGCATTTTCGTCCGCTTATGGCGCATTTGCGAAGTAGGACGGCTGCAAGAAACGTCCGGATTCGGAGGTGAACTCACCGTTGCCGATCTGCCGCGCTGCGCGCGCCCCCTCCGGTTCGCTTCGCAAACCACCTCCCCCGTGAACGGGGGAGGAAAAAGAGTGCACAGGCGGAGACACGCCCCCACACGACGCGCTACGCGCGGACTTCCCCCGCTAAAGCGGGGGCAGAAAATCAGACGCTCTCTTCGCTCTTTTCGGGCGGGGGGAGCTGTTTGGGTTTGTCGTCGGTGACGAACTCGAACACCAGCTTGTCGGCCTCGCGGTCCAGCAGCACCCGCACCGTGCCGCCGTTCTGCAGCTTGCCGAACAGGATCTCGTCGGCCAGAGGCTTCTTGATGTGGTCCTGGATAACGCGGGCCAGCGGTCGCGCGCCGAACGCATCGTCATAGCCCTTCTCGCCCAGCCAGCGCGTGGCTTCGGGCGTGAGATCGAAAGTCACGTCGCGGTCGATGAGCTGGGCCTCCAGCTCGAGCACGAACTTCTCCACCACGCGGTCGATCACCTCGCGCGACAGCGGCGCGAACGCGATGGTGGCGTCGAGCCGGTTGCGGAACTCCGGCGTGAACAGGTTCTTGATCGCCGCCTCGTCCTCGCCTTCGCGTTTTCCCCGGCCGAAGCCGATGGATTCGCGCGCGGCGTCCGATGCGCCCGCGTTGGTGGTCATGATCAGCACCACGTTGCGGAAATCGATCTTCTTGCCGTTGTGGTCGGTGAGCTTGCCGTGGTCCATGACCTGCAACAGGATGTTGAACAGGTCCATGTGCGCCTTCTCGATTTCGTCGAGCAGCAGCACGCAGTGCGGATGCTGGTCGACGCCGTCGGTGAGGAGACCGCCCTGGTCGAAGCCGACATAGCCCGGCGGAGCGCCGATGAGCCGGCTGACCGTGTGGCGCTCCATGTATTCGCTCATGTCGAAGCGCAACAGCTCCACGCCCATGACGGCGGCAAGCTGCTTGGCGACCTCGGTCTTGCCGACGCCGGTGGGGCCGCTGAACAGATAGCAGCCGATGGGCTTTTCCGGCTGGCGCAGGCCGGCGCGGGCGAGCTTGATCGCCGAGGCAAGCGCGTGGATCGCCTTGTCCTGGCCGAACACGACGCGCTTCAAGTCGTCTTCCAGGCTCTTGAGGGCCTCGGCGTCGGTTTTCGACACCGACTTGGGAGGAATGCGCGCCATCTTGGCGACGACGTCCTCCACTTCCTTCACGCCGATGATCTTCTTGCGCTTGCCTTCGGGCAGCAGCATCTGCGAGGCGCCGACCTCGTCGATCACGTCGATGGCCTTGTCGGGCAGTTTGCGGTCGTTGATGTACTTGGCCGCCAACTCCACCGCCGCCTTGATCGCTTCCGCGGTGTAGCGGATCTTGTGATACTCCTCGAAGTACGGCTTCAGGCCCTTGAGAATCTTGATGGTGTCGGGAACGGTCGGCTCCGCCACGTCGATCTTCTGGAAGCGGCGCACCAGGGCACGGTCCTTCTCGAAGTACTGGCGATATTCCTTGTAGGTGGTCGAGCCGATGCAGCGCAGCGAGCCCGCCTGCAACGCGGGCTTGAGCAGGTTGGACGCATCCATCGCACCGCCCGAAGTGGCGCCGGCGCCGATAACGGTGTGAATCTCGTCGATGAACAGGATCGCGCCCGAAAGCCCTTCCAGCTCCTTGACGACCGACTTGAGCCGTTCCTCGAAATCGCCGCGATAGCGCGTGCCGGCGATCAGCGCGCCCATGTCGAGGGCGTAGATGGTGCACGGACGCAGCACCTCGGGCACCTCGCCCTTGACGATTTTGCGCGCGAGGCCTTCCGCGATGGCGGTCTTGCCGACGCCCGGGTCGCCCACGAACAGCGGGTTGTTCTTCTGGCGGCGGCAGAGGATCTGGATCGTGCGTTCGACCTCCGGCTCGCGGCCGATGAGTGGATCGATGCGGCCCTGCTTGGCCTTCTCGTTCAGGTTGACGCAGTAGCTTTCGAGCGCGCCGCCGCCCTTTTGCGAAGGACGCTCATTGTCCTCGTCCTCGTCCTGCCCGCGCGCCGATTTCTGCTGGCTCATGCCGGGACGCTTGGCGATGCCGTGGCTGATGTAACTGACGGCGTCGAGCCGCGTCATGTTCTGTTCCTGGAGGAAAAACACCGCATGGCTTTCCCGCTCGGTGAACAGCGCGACAAGGACATTGGCGCCGGTCACCTCCTCGCGGCCGGAATTCTGCACGTGCAGCACGGCGCGCTGCACGACCCGCTGGAAGCCGGTGGTGGGCTTGGCGTCCTCGCCGTCCTCGATCACCAGCGTGAGCAGCTCGTCGTCGACGTATCTGACGAGCGACTGGCGCAGCGCGTCGATGTCCACGTTGCACGCCTTCATCACCTGCGCGGCGTCGGCGTCGTCGGTGAGCGCGAGCAGCAAGTGTTCGAGCGTGGCATATTCGTGATGGCGGTCGCTGGCGAGCTTGATCGCGCGATGAAGTGCTTGTTCGAGGCTGCGCGAAAGCGAGGGCATCCCTATTCCTTTTCCATCGTGCACTGCAAAGGATGCTCGTGGCGCCGGGCGAATTCAATCACCTGCGCAACCTTTGTTTCCGCCACTTCGAAGGTGAAGACGCCGCAAACACCGACTCCGTGACGGTGAACGTGCAGCATGATCTGTACGGCTTCGTCGCGATTCTTGTTGAAGATGCGCTCGAGGATGTGAACCACGAACTCCATAGGCGTGTAGTCGTCGTTCAGCAGCAGCACCTTGTAGAGCGACGGCTTCTTGGTTTTCGGCCGCGTCTTGGTGACGACGCCGGTGCCGGGCCCGGTGCCGTTGGTTCCTCCGCCTTTGCCGTCGCGTCCGTCCTTCATGCCGCCGCCCGCTGCTGCAAGCGGATTATAAGGGTACGGCTGCCGATTTCTGCAACAGGTGTCTCTACGTAGAGTTTATGGCGACGCAAAAAGGAACGCCGTTGCACCGCCAGCAGCCCCTCCGGCAGCATGTTGCCGACGGTTCGTAACACTCGCGGCGACGAGCATGCCCCGGCGCGGCTCGCGGCGTTCGCGGGCGGCACCCAAGACGGTCACGGACAGTTTCGTTCGCACGAAACTCGAATGCAGACCCGACGAAAGCGCTCTGAACCGCGAGCGTTTCCGAGCATGCTCTCTCGACGACGCGACACGCGAAGCCGCCGGGGGGCAACAAGGCGGGGACCGGCGCGGTCCCCCTCGACGCACCCGGCGACACCGTCGGTGACGCTCTTGGGCTTGTCGTCGGGTCTCCGCCGCGGTCAAATTGCCGTATATTGCTTTGCAGCAACGGCCATTTGCGGCGCAACAAGAGACCGGTTAAGGGTCGCATGCCGCGCCGCGATTCGACGCACCTTCAGGATTCGCAAATAATGGTTAAGACCCGGGAAGGCATTGTAGAATCCCGCGAGTTGACTTGCACAAATCGCAACTATTTGGTCCTATCGTTGCGAGGGGTGAAGCGAACCAGAGGTTCTGGGGCAGTGTATGTTTGATCGAGCGCGTAGCCGGGGCGTGGGACTGATGGCGGTCCTGACGCTTGGTTTGGTTGCTTCCGTCGCCGTCACCTCTCCCGCCGACGCCCGCCGCCACCATTACGCGTACCGCCATGCCCGCGACACGGAATTCCCCGCCAGCCCGACCGACCCGGCCAAGGACGCCGCTCTGATCGTCGACGGGGAGACCGGAAAGGTCCTCTACGCCCGCAACCAGAACGAGGAGCGTCATCCGGCCTCGCTGACCAAGATGATGACCCTTTACCTGCTGTTCGACGCCCTCAAGAAGGGACAGATCGGGATCAACAGCACCATTCCCGTATCGGCACATGCCGCCGTCCAGAAGCCCACCAACCTGCATCTCAGCCCCGGCGACACGCTTTCCGTCGATCTGGCGATCAAGGCGATCGTGGTGCGCTCGGCCAACGACGTTGCGGTTGCGATCGCCGAAGCCCTCGGCGGAACTGAAGCCCATTTCGCCGAAATGATGACCGCCAAGGCGCGCGCGCTCGGCATGCGCGACACGTTCTACCACAACGCTTCCGGTCTGCCGGACAGCCTCCAGATCACGACGGCCAGCGACCTTGCCATTCTGGCGCGCCATCTGGCGTACGACTTTCCCCAGTATTTCCACTACTTCTCGACGCCCGGGTTCTACTACAGGGGCATCGAGTATCCGACCCACGACAATCTGATCGGGCGCTACCAGGGCGCCGACGGCATCAAGACCGGATACACCGGCGCCTCGGGATTCAACCTGGTGTCGTCGGTCGTGCGCAACAACGTGCACGTCATCGGCGTGGTGATGGGCGGCCGCACGGCGCGCAAGCGCGACAAGGAAATGGTCCGGCTGCTCGACAACGCGTTCGATTCGATCGACCGCAATCCGATGGTGGTCGCGCACGCGGGCGTGCCGTGGCAGGTGGCGGTGAACACCGTGCCCAGCCTTGCCAACTCGGGCGCGATCTACGCGCTTCCCGCAGGCCCGGTTTCGGAGGGTGACGACGAAGACACCGCCGAATCGCGCGCCGATATCGACGAAGGCGACGAAACCGACGTGACGGCACCCGGCCCCGTCGCTTCCAACAACGCGCCCGTGCCTCAGCCCGCGCAGACGGCCGCAGCGCGTATACTCGCCGCGGCTTCGTTTGCGCCGGCACGGGACACCAACACGCAGCCGATGCCGGCGAGACTACCCGCACCGGTCGCGCAGGCCGCGCCGAGACCGGCCGCACCCGTTCCCGCCGCGAAGCCGCCCGTCGCCGTGGCTTCCTACCAGCCCAAGACCGTGACTCCGCCGCCGCCCAGCCCCCCGCTCAAGCCGGTGATTCTCGGCGAAGGCGACGCCGGCGAGACGCCGATGCTGGGCCTGCACGACTGGACGATTCAGATCGGCGCGTTCGCCGACTTCAATCTCGCCCGGGCGCAACTTGCCGCTTATGCCGAGAAGTCGATGGACGTGCTCGGACAGGCGCAGCGCATCGTGGTGCCGTTCCAGTCGGTCGACGGGCAGACGCTCTACCGCGCCCGCTTCGGCCCCTTCGTCGAGCGCGAAGCTCGGCAGATCTGCGCGCGGCTGACCCAGCGCGGCCAGACCTGCTTCGCGGCGATTTCGACGCGCTAATCCCGATTTGCGGATTCGATGTCATGTTTACTTGACATTGATGCCGCCAAATGTCATGTTTACTTGACATTTAGACATGGACACATGACATGCGCTATTCGAGATTGGGCTATTGGGGCGCTTCGGCTGCGGGAGTCGTTCTGGCGCTCGGCGGAGCAGTTGCGGTCGTCTTCGGGATGCCGCCCGGCGTTTACTGGGCGAAGTTCGCCGCCTTCACGTTCGTGATCATCGGCGCCGTCTGGGTCGTGCTTCTCGCCTATCGCAGCGCCGACGAGGTCATGCTCGGCGAGCACAAGACGGCATGGTTCTGGGGCGGCATGATCATGCTCTCGCTTGTCGGGCCGCTCGCAGTCGGCATCGTATGGCGACTGGTGCCCATGCCGCTGATCATCCACGCGATGGGCAGCCTGCGTTCGGCCTTTCACGCGCCGCCGCCTCCGGCGTGGATACCGCAACCCAGCCAACCGCAGCTCTATTTCCTTGAGGGGATGGTCTTCGTGGTGATCGCCCAGCTCGTCGCATTTCTCGTTGTGCTCGCGTGCCTGCGCCTGAGGCCTGCAAAGCAATGAAAAACCGCCTTCGCGTGCTGCGCGCCGAAAAAGGCTGGAGTCAGGCCGAACTCGCCGAGAAGCTCGGCGTGGCCCGCCAGAGCATCAACGCCGTCGAGACGGGCAAGTTCGATCCTTCGCTTCCGCTCGCCTTCCGCATCGCCCGGCTTTTCGGCCAGCCGGTCGAAAGCATTTTCGAGGACGACGAGGCGTGATCGCGCGAATGTGATGACACTGGACACATAACTGCAACCCGGCGACGCCATAAATTCCGAGGCTGTATGAACGCCCCGCAGGAGAACAATTTCTATGAACCAGGCCATCGTGCTTGAACCCGAGCAGGCCGGCGGAGCGCCGATCAGTCGCAACGATGCGCTCGCGGCTGTGCTGTGGGCCGTCGTGATACCGATGGGGGTCGCCATCGTCGTCGCGACGATCTTCCTCGCCGGCATGATCGCGACAACGCCCGGGCTGTCGGCCGACAGGATCGTTGCGGCCCTGGAAAGCAACTTCTATTTCACGGTCGCCGCCACAACCGCCGGCGACGCGGTCGTCTTTTGGGTCTTGTGGCGGCGCGCCAAGCGGTTTTCGGCCCGGCCTTTGGCGCAGTTCCTTCCGGCCGTGCGCATCGGCACGCTGTTGTGGGCCGCCGCGAGCGCCGTGGCGCTGGTGATCGCGACGGCGGCCGTCGAAATCGTTCTGAAGCGAAACTACGGGCTTTCGCTTGCCCCGAGCCCCACCGAAACCGCCATGATGCCCAAGTCCTGGACACAGCTTGGGCTTGTGATGGCGGCCTTCGCAGTATTCGTTCCCCTGTTCGAGGAGGTTCTGTTCCGCGGCTTCGTCTTGGGCTGGCTGAAGCGTGTTACGCCCGTATGGTTCGCCATTTTGGCCAGCGCGGCGATCTTCGCGTTGTTTCACGGCCTCTATTTCACGCGCGAGACGATCTCCGGGCTCGTCGGAACGGGGGAGATATTCGTCATGGGCGTCCTGCTGGCCTGGTGGGCGGCACACGCCAAATCGCTGTGGCCGTCGTTCGTCGTGCATTTCGTCGCGAACGCCGCAGCCTTCAGCCTGGCGTTCTTCCTGCCGGGATGGCCGTGAGCCTCAAAGCGCGCGGCGCAGGCTGAACGTCAAAGCAGGCCCCATCCTGAGGCGCCGGAAATCGGCGTAGTTGAGACCGTTCGCGTTCCGCGGTCCGGAATAGATGCGCACCAGCCGGTCCGAGTAATTCGAGAACACGTTGTCGAGTTCGGCGCGAAGCGAAAGCTCGGCGTCCGGCTGGTATTCCACGAAAAGGTCGAGCATCCCGCCGTTCGAATAGGTGTCGATTTCGTCGAAGCGGAAATCGGATTTGGTCCAGTTCCCGGTCAGGGCGGCTCCCCAGGCGGCGTGCCATGACGGCAGGTCCTGACGGAAATCGGCGGAAAGGTCCATCGGCTTTTCTTCCGTGATGCGCCGCTTTTCGCCGGTGGTGGGGTCGCGAACCGCCGACCACAGCAGTGTCGCCCGACCCTTGATCTGCGCATGCGCGATCCCGAGCGGATCGAGAGGTACCGTGACGGCGGCAATCACCGCGTCCTGGCGGCTGCCGCCGATGTTTCCCGGCGCGTCGAATACGCCGCCCGCGCCGTAGACCGGCACGCGGTCGACGGCATCGGAGATCAGCGAATGGCGATAAGTGATGTCGTAGGTACCGATGGTCCGGAAGCGCTGCTCGTAAGCGATCTCGGAGACCCATTGCTGCTGCGGCACCACGCTGGTGTTGCCCGCCTGGACCGTGCCGGTGCTGAGCTGGGAACTCGCGACGAAATTGCTGAAATCGAGTTGACCGACCTCGCGCTCGAAGCGAAGCCGCAGCTGGCCGCCATCATAAGGCGAGTACGTCACGGCGAGCCGCGGCTTGGGATAGAACAGCGTCTTGCTTTGCGAAGCGTCGGACCTGGACGCGATCTGCGAGGCCTCGGCGCGCAACGCCGCTTCGATCTGCAGATCCGGCATGGGTGACCATGTGACGTGGGCCGCCACCTCGCCGCGCTTTTCGTTCACGGTGGCCGCACCGTTGGGCAGCGAAATCGGAAAGCCGTCATAGGTGAAGCCCGAGCGGGTATTGAGCCAGTTGAAATCGCCTTCGGCGCTCGCCTCGGCGCTCCAATGCGCGTCGAATTTCTTGCGGAGGTCGGTGCGCAGGATGGTCTCGCCTTTCGCGTCGCGCTCGGAAAACACCTGCTGCCCGCCGGGCGCGGTCAGCGTCGAGGCGTAGGTCTGGCGGCTGAGGCGCAGGACGGCGAGGCTTTCGTTGGTCAGGCCGTCCGCGAATTCGCGGTTGAAATGCGCGCCGATCTCCATGTTGGCCTGGCCGCCGAACACGCCGCCGAGATGGTCATGCAGGGTCGTCACCGCTGCGCCGACGCGATCGGCCTCGTCGCGGAAGTAGTCGGTCCAGGAGAGGTTCGCATTCAGCCGCAGCTTGCCGAGCCAAAGCGGCGTCTCGTACACGCCGTAGCCGAATGCCGTGCTGCCGCCGCCGGAAGCGTTGACGAAAGCGTTCTGAAGAACGGCGCCCGTGGCGCCGGTTCGCGTGCGGGGGCCGTCGCCTTCCGCAAGATCGGCGTAGCGGCTCGCCGAGACGGCGGCGGTAAGCTGCCGCCCGCCCGCGAACTGGCGGCTGAAATCGAGCGTCGCCGAAGGGGCGTGAGGCCCGTTCGTGTAGTACTTGTCGGATGCCGAGAGGTTGACCGACGTGGCCTCGACCTTCTTGCGGACGACGTTGGCAACCTCGCTCTGCCCCAGCATCTCGTAACCGGGCGCGCTGCCGCGGATGACCTCGATCTTCTCGACATCGTCGGCCGGAATCCGGTTCAGGACGTCGTCGAGGGTGAACTGCTTGTCGGCCGGGCGGACGCCGTCGATCAGCACGTTGCCGGCGGACGCAGCGAAACCGCGGATGTCGGCATCGCCCTTCGAGAAGGTAAAGCCGGGCAGCCAGTTCACCATGTCGAGCGCGGTCTTGGGCCGGATGGGATCGAAGTAGGAGCGCTCGTAAGTCGTAACGGAGGCGCCGCCCTCCCCCGCCCAAATCGGAACCGCAAGCGTCGCCGCGATGGCGAGCGCGAACAGGACCACACGCCAAACCTTGCTGTGCATGCCTTACCCCTTTGCGTGGAATGGGCATGCACGAGCGGCGGCGGGGCGTCCTGAACCGGCCCGGATGGCGGCCTGATGTTTTTCTGATGAATGTCAACCCGCTGGTGTTACTTGGCTTTTTCCACGCGAGCCAAGCGATGAAAAATGCCGCGGACGGCGCCGGTGCGCGCGCCGTCGAGACACCAGCGCGGCACCACGCGGTCGGCGAAAACCTCGAAATCGAGATTCGGCCATTCCAGGCGGACATCGTGAACGGCCCGAAGGGCGTCGTCGCGGCGGCCAAGCTCCGCCGACGCGGCGGCATAGGTGATGCCGGCCCACGTCGTGCGGACGATATGACGCGACTGATCGGCGGCGGCCCGCGCTTCGGCGAAGGAGCCGCGGGCGAGATAGAGATCGGCCAGATGCGACAGCACTACCGAACGGGCGGCATCCCCCCGCGACATCTCGTTGTCGATCGCCTGCAAGGAACGGATACCGGCGGTTTCGTCGGGCTGACAAAGCGCCTCCACGAACGGCAGTTCGATCCGGGCTGTCTGGTGCGTCGGCTGGAGGGCGAGTACGCGCTTGAAGGTCGCGACGGCCTGCGCCCGGTCTCCTTCGAGCCGCTCGTAGGTCGCCACCTGGAACAGGACATCGGCATCGAAGGGAGCGTAGGCGACGGCCAACGCCGCGTGCTGAGCGATCTCGGTGTGCAGGTCCTTGCCGTCCCACTGCGGATTGAACAGCGCGGTGTAGGCCAGAAACTGCGCCAGCGAAGCGTGCGCGGGCGCATACCGGGGATCGAGCGTCAGTGCCCGGCGTTGCAGCCAGTCGCGGTCGTGCGTGTGCGGGGCGAGAAACACTTCCGTTCCGCCGGGAGTCCAGGTCCCCAGCAGGATCAGCTCCCAGGGCGCAAGCGTGAGGATCGGCCGGCGCTTCAGCGAGGCCTGCGCGGCCAGCATCAGCTGCGGAGTCACCTCCGAGGCGATCGTGTCGGACAGCGTGTTGCGGGCCCCGAGGCTGCCGTCATAGGCACGCTCGTATTCCTGCGTCCAGACGCGCAAGCCGGACGCGAGATCGGCGATCTGCACGTCGACCAGAACACGGCCGCCGGACTGCTGCACGCTGCCTTCGACGGCATAACGCAGCTTCGCGTCGGCGTGCCTTCCGCCCGTGCTCACGCGCAGGAGCTTCACATGCGAGAGCGCGGAGGCCAGATCTTCCGTGAGCGCCCCCGCGATCGAGGTGGCCGCCGGGTTGAGCGATGCGAACGGCCGGATCGCAACCGAGATACCTTCAACGACCGGCTGCTCGGCGGACGGTGCCGGTGAGGGCGGGCGGTTCGCCGGCACCTGATCGAACAACCGGACCACCATGACGGCGAACAGTATCGCAACGGCTGCGCCCGCGATTTTCAGCATCAGGTTTTTTTGGCTGCTCCATGCCGACCGCGCGGACGCTGGAGCGGAAGAAGCGGATTTCTCTTCGGGCGGCGTGGCGGACGACACCGGCGCGACGAGACGGTATCCGCGCTTGGGAATGGTCTCGATCACCTGGTCGGGATCGAAGGCCTTGCGAAGCTGAGATACGGCGCGCGTAAGACTCTCGTCGCCCCCGAACTCCACCCCCCAGACGCGGTCGATGAGCTCGTCGCGCGAGAACACCTGGCCCGGCCGCTCGGCCAGGACGCAGAGCACGTCCATCACCTTGGGCTCGACGAAGGTCTCGCCTTGCGGCCAGACGATCGCATTGCGCTGCGGCTCGACCGCGAACGGGCCGACGCGAAAGGACGCACAGCGCAGGCTTTCGAGTGGCGCGCTCAAATAGAACTTCCCAAGGACGTGCTTCGCCTTATAGCACACGGAGGGCAATCGCCAGCGGTTCAGGGCCGGAAGGCCACCGTTGCGCCGGGCCAGCGGGAAGCCTGCCGCTCCAGGTCGTCCACGAATGGCGAATTGGCGGAAATGCCGTACACCGCACTCAAGATCGCACGCATCGCCGCGAGGAAATCGGCGACGGACATCAGAGGCGTCTCGTAGTTGCGGCCGAAGTCCTTGTACATCAACAGCAGCGGCGGCGCTTCGTCCGGGTCATAGGCGCGATCGCCGGGCAGCGGCGGCTGGCGGTAGGTCAGGTCGACGGTGCGGAATCCGAATGCCCGGAAGAACGACTCCTTGGCCGGATCGCACTCGATGCAGAGGCCGCGGGCGGACGGACCGTCGCGCCGCATCGCCTCCTCCATCCGGGCGAGCAGGAGCGCAAAACGCCCGGTGCGGCGGAGCGAGCCGGTGAGCGCGACGTAGCCTCCGAAGCCGGCAACCTGCAAGCCGAAGAACGAGGCCATGCCTTCCACGACCGCGGCTGCTTCCCTGCGAAGCGCCCAGAGGTGATAGCCGGCCGTTCCGGCGCAGCGCAGGAATACGTCCGGGTCGACGTTCGTCGGTCCGCCCGGGAAGGCCCGGCGATAGACCGAGAGCACGGGCGCGGCGTCGGGATCGTTTCGGCCGGCCACCTCGTGGATATCAAGCGGCTTTGCCGGATCGCGCCCGACATAGGCGCCCAGAGACCGCAAGGCGATGGAGGGATGGGCATCGAGATGGCGGCGCATCGCCCGATAAACGGGGGCGGTTTCCGGCTCGGCGATCCGCATCGCCCAGATCATGTAGTTGCGCAGAATCCCGTCCACCAGCTTCGCCGGAAACGCCTGCGCCAGTTCCGGCAGCGCGGGCTTGGCCATCAGAAGGAGGTTGGCGACCGCACCTTTGCCCGCATCCAGCGCAGGCTGCACGTAGGGAAAGTCGAGACGCCCGTAACCCCAACCGCTCCACACGCAGGCGCGCCGGAACGGATCGAGGCTGTCGTCGAGCGGCGACCTGAAGGGATCGTTCATTTCCGCCGCGATGCACGAGAGTTTCTCGCCGTTGCGTGCGGCGTCGCCGGCGAAGAGGGCTTCGGTACATGCCAACAGACGCGAGCCGCAGCCGCTGCCGCGCGCCGGTTGCGCGATCACCAGGAACTCGATGACTCCGGCCTTCGGCAGCGACAGATAATCCGAGATCGAAAGACCGACGGGCGCCCCGTCGCTCAGCATCACGACAATGTGGTAGCCGTTGGGTCCATACCAGCCCTCCGCCTTGAGGCGGAGATACCGCCGCATGTTCTCGAGAGATTCCCGCTCGTCGGGATTGGGGAACTCGGGAACGTAGATTTCGCCGTAGAGCCGCTCAAGGAAGGCAAGGTCTTCGGCGGATCCGGTCAATTCGCGGAACTGGGGCTCCGTCACGCCGCATTTTCCTTGGCGAGTTCCTCGTAGTAGCGCTTGAGGATACCCGGCAGCTTGCACGACGAATAGGGATGGTCGTCGGGAGAATATGTGTTGAAATCCAGCACGCCGCTGTCGACGAGTTCCTTCGGCGCGGCGGCCTGCATCATCGACCTGATCGAGCTCGCATCGGCAGGATAGGCAAGGCCGTTGCCGCAACCGGAATCGTCGATGGCGCAGGCGTAGGAAAAGCGCACGCGGCGGTTCGATTTCGCCAGTTCGCCCGCGGCACGCTCGATGGCGCGTACCGCCTTCTCGGCAAGCTGCTGCTTGAGGAAGACATAGGTGTCGCGGTCGGCGACGTTGCCGTGCTCGAAGAACGGCACGAAGCTCGTCCAGGGGAAGCGGCGCGCGGGATCCGCATTCTCGTGGATCGGGCGGCCGTTGGCTCCGATCACCACGACGAGAACCCAAAGATACGCGGAGTAATAGGGTGTGCCCGAATCGCCCTCGCCTTCGACCGCGGTCACGGTGCCCCCGCCGTGCAGGTCGAGGACGAGCCGCCGCTTTTCGGTCTGCATCGCGTCCGCGAGCGGCCGCACCAGGAACTGCCCGGTGGCGCTCTGCACGTCGCTGCCACGCTTCAGCGTGCCGCTGACGCAGGCCTTGAACGCCATCACCTGGCGCTTGCCGAAATTCGCCGCGAAGTCGTTCAGCTCCTTCTTGTCGGCGACGAGTTCGATGGAGTTGTTCTCGTCGCCGAAGCCGAACTGGAGCGAAGACTGGCTGCCCCTTCCCCATTCGTCGCACTTGTCGCTGCAGATCGGGATGCTGGGTCCCCACAAGAGCCAGCAGTCGAAGATGAACGCCTGGATTTTGCGCAGGCGGTGCGAGCCTTCCACGGCGAGCGGATCGCCCATCTCGTCGGTGTCGCGGCCGAACTTTGTGAGCACCGGTTCCCAGTCCTCGCCGAAGTACTGCAGCAGTCCCGCCAGCAGCAGCAGAGGCGCCACGAACCCGGTCCTGATCTCGACCGCGGAAATGAACTCGGGCGGCCGCTTCAGGCCCGCAAGCGCCGCGAAATAGCGGTCGATGGCTGTCTGGAACCCCTCCTCCTGAAAGGAATTACAGTTCTTGAGCACCTGTTTGGGCGTCTTCTCGTTCGTCTTGCGCCAGACGCGCTCGCGCGCTTCCGCGCTCCACACACCACCCTTGCGGCCGGGCCGGTAGAAGTGCCCGCTGCAGATGTCGTGCTCAATGCGAAGCTGCGCCGTTTTCACCACGTCGATGGCGTCGCCGGCGAGGCGGCTCCAGGCCCCGCGTGCGGAGAGCGCAAAAATCCTGCCCAGCACGGCAAGCTGCAGCCCGAGAGTGTCGATGCCGTAGGTCGCGTGCATCAGCTTCAAGGCGCGGCGGGTGTCGCTCCAGAGCAGCACGACAAGCGCGATGGTCGCCAGCACCGCGGCTGCCGCGCCGTAATAGGAGGAGAAATCCAAGATCCAGTGCACAAGCCCTCCGTGCTTCCCAGCGCACGCCCGGACGATCCGGCGCTTCAACCTTCAACGAAGGCGAGCCACAGGGCAAGGCATGGCGCAAGCGCCGCGCAACCCGCACGTTCGCTGACGCACCGCTCACTTTCGTCAGCTCGAACTCAGCAGCGCCGCGTTGCCGCCCGACGCGGTGGTGTTCACCGTATAGGTGCGCTCCAGCGCCATGCGCGCGAGGTAATGCGGGCCGCCCGCCTTGGGACCGGTGCCGGAAAGCCCCTCGCCGCCGAACGGCTGCACGCCAACCACCGCCCCGATCTGGTTGCGATTGACGTAGATGTTGCCGACGCGGACGCGTTCGCGCACGAAGGCGGCGGTCGATTCGATGCGGGAGTGGATGCCGAGCGTGAGGCCGTAGCCGGTGGCGTTGATGGCTTCGCACACCTTGTCGAGCTTGTCCGCCGAATACCGCACGACGTGCATGACGGGGCCGAACACCTCGCGGTCCAGACGCGCGATGGAGTCGATCTCGAACACGTGGGGCGGGAAGAAGACACCCTTCTCGTGCTCGGGACCGAGCGGAAGCTTGCGCAACAGCTTCGCCTCGCGCGTCATCCTCGCGGCGTGAAGCTCGAGCGTCTCGCGCGAGGACTCGTTGATGACGGGGCCGACATCGGTCGCCGGATCCATCGGATCGCCGATGCGAAGCTGGTCGGCGGCACCGAGGATCATGTCGAGCATCTTGCCGGCAACGTCCTCCTGCAGGAAGAGAACGCGCAGCGCCGAACAGCGCTGGCCGGCGCTGTCGAATGCCGAAGTGACCGCATCGCGCGCCACCTGCTCGGGCAGCGCAGTGGAATCCACGATCATGGCGTTCTGGCCGCCGGTCTCGGCGATCACCGTGGCGATGGGCCCGTCGCGGGCGGCGAGCGCGCGGTTGATCACGGCGGCGGCCTCGGTCGAGCCGGTGAGAACCATGCCGGCCAATCGCGGATCGGGGAATATCGCCGCGCCGATTTTCGCGCCGCTGCCGGGCAACAGATGCAACACGTCGCCAGGCACTCCCGCCTCGTGCAACAGCCTCAACGCCTCGGCAGCGATCAGGGGCGTAGGCGCGGCGGGCTTGGCGAGCACCGCATTGCCCGCGGCGAGCGCTCCCGCAACCTGGCCGGTGAAGATGGCAAGCGGGAAATTCCACGGACTGATGCAGGCAAACACGCCCTTGCCGTGAAGCGAAAGCTCATTCGATTCGCCGGTCGGACCGGGCATCAGCACCGGCGCAAAGCCGCGGCGAGCCTGGCCTGCGTAGTAGCGCAGGAAATCGGCCGCCTCGCGCACTTCGCCAAGCGCGGTCTGCAGCGTCTTGCCGCCCTCACGCACGGCCAGCGCCATGAGGCGGGCGCGGTGCTTCTCGTAGAGATCCGCGGCGCGTTCGAGGATCGTCGCGCGCCCGGCGCTACCCAGGCGGTCCCACGACGCTTGTGCGTCGTGAGCGCGATCGAGCGCCTCCTTGGCCTCTTCGCCGCTCGTCTGGCTGACGCGACCGATGAGACGCGTGCGGTCGGCAGGGTCGTAGACCGAAGCGGGCTTGCCTTCGCGCGCTTGCCCGCCGATGACGGGCGCGGCGGTTGCAGACGAGGCCAGCGCTTCCTGGATCGCGGCGAGCGCCGGATCGGCGGCGCGCGGGTTGCTCCACAGGAACCCGGAAGAGTTCCGCCGGTCGCACAGCAAGTCCCGCGGCACGGCGATGCGCGGATTGCGCAGCGGCTTTTCGCGCGCGAGCTGGGCGACCGGATCGGCGACCAGCGCCTCCACCGGCGCTTCCTCGTCGGCGAGGCGGTTGACGAACGACGAATTGGCCCCGTTCTCCAGAAGCCGGCGCACGAGATAGGCGAGCAGATCCTCGTGGCTTCCCACCGGCGCATAGATGCGCACCGCGGCGCTTTCGGACGTCGGCGCCTTCACCTGGTGATACAGCTCGTAAAGGTATTCTCCCATGCCGTGAAGGCGCTGGAATTCGAAATCGTGGCCGCCCCCCGCCACCACTTCCACGCTCGCCAGGGTGTGGGCGTTGTGGGTGGCGAACTGGCCGTAGAGGGCATCCTCTGCCGCGAAGATGGCGCGGGCGCAGGCAATGTAGGAAGTGTCGGAAGCCGCCTTGCGGGTGAAGACCGGATAATCGGAAAGTCCCGCTTCCTGGGCGCGCTTGATCTCGGTGTCCCAGTATGCGCCCTTGACGAGACGCACGGGGACGCGCACGCCGTGGCGGCGCGCGGCTTCGATCAGCCATTGGATGGTGGGCAGACCGCGCTTCTGGTAGGCCTGCACGGCGATGCCCAGTCCGTTCCAGCCCTTCAATTCGGGGTTCTTCAAGAGAGCCTCGAAGATTTCGAGCATAAGCTCGTGACGGTCGGCCTCCTCCGCGTCGATGGTGAGCCCGACATTGGCTGCGCGGGCGCGCTTCGACAGATCGGCGAGCGCGGGCAGCAGTTCGGCAAACACGCGCTCGCGCTTGACCCATTCGTAGCGCGGATGCACCGCAGACAGCTTGACCGAAATGCTGGGGCGCTCGAAAACCGGAGCGTCGGCGGCGTTCGCGTAGCTCGCCGCGATCTCGCCCAGCGCCTCGCGATAGTGGACGAGATGGCGTTCGGCGTCGCGGGCGGTGTAGGCCGCCTCGCCCAGCATGTCGAACGAATAGCGGTAGCCCTTGTCGCGCCATTTGTGGGCGTTGCGCATCGCCTCCTTCATCGTGCGGCCGAGCACGAACTGGCCGCCCAGCATGCGCATGGCGGTCGAGATCGCCTGACGGATCACCGGCTCACCGGTGCGCGCCACCAGCTTCTTGATGACGGCCTCGAAATCGTAGTCCTGCGTCTGGCCCATGCGGACAACGCGGCCGGTGAGCATCAAGGCCCAGGTGGACGCGTTGACGAACAGCGAGTCCGACTTGCCGCTGTGGCTGTCCCAATCGGCCGGCGCGATCTTGTCGCGGATGAGGCGGTCGGCGGTCTCGGCGTCGGGCACCCTCAGCAGGGCCTCCGCCAGACACATGAGGGCCACGCCCTCCTCGGTCGAGAGCGCGTATTCCTGGGTGAAGGCATCGACGCCGCCGCGCCGGGTGCCTTCCTTGCGGATGCGCCCCGCCAGCTCCCGCGCCAGCGCCTGCACGGCCGCGTTGTCCCCGGGGGAGAACTTCGCCGCCTCGATGCGTTCGGCGGAAATGATCTCTTCATCGGCGAGATAGGCGTCGCCAATCGCACTGCGCAGGTCGGGCATGGAAACACTTCGTCCGGGTGACAGATCATTGTAGCGCGGAGTTGCCGGGCCACGCTAATGTCAGGTCATGAGTCCAGCCCCCATGATCGTGACGACCGTCGCCGAACTGCGCCACCGCATCGCCGCCTTCCGGCAGGACGAGCTCGGCATCGGGCTCGTGCCCACCATGGGCGCCCTGCATGCCGGACACCTGTCGCTGGTGCGCGAGGCACAGAAACACGCCGATGCGGTCATCGTCAGCATTTTCGTAAACCCGGCGCAGTTCGCCCCGCACGAAGATTTCGACCGCTATCCCAGAGCGCTGAATGCGGATGCCGAGAAACTGGGCATGACCGGCGAGACCGACCTCATTTTCGCGCCCTCGGTGGGGGAGATGTATCCGCCGGGCTACGCCACCAGGATCGAACTGGCCGGACCGGCCGTCGGCCTCGAATCGGAGGTGCGGCCACATTTCTTCTCGGGCGTGACCACGGTGGTGGGCAAGCTCCTCATCGCCGCCATGCCGGACGTGGCGATGTTCGGGGAAAAGGACTATCAGCAGCTTCTGGTGGTACGCCGGATGGTGACCGACCTCGGCCTCAACGTGCAGATCCTCGGCGCCCCGACTATCCGCGAACCCGATGGGCTGGCGATGTCGTCGCGCAATGCGTACCTGTCGCCAGACGATCGCCGCATTGCCGCCCAGCTCAACGTGGTGCTGAAAGGGCTGATCGCGCAGCTTCGCGACGGCGGCGCCATCGCCGCTGCGGAGGAAGACGGCAAGCGCAAATTGCAGGAGGCCGGTTTCGCGGCGGTGGACTATGTCGCCGTGCGCGATGCGGCGACGCTGGAGACGCTCACCAGCCTCGACCGGCCGGCGCGGGTCTTGGCCGCTGCCACAGTGGGCGGGACGCGCCTGATCGACAACATGGCGGTTTAGCATGATGCTCGTTCCGGCGGCGGAGGGCGATCTGGAAGCCGTCGCCGCGCTTATCAACTCGGCTTATCGCGGCGAGGCTTCGCGTCAGGGCTGGACGACCGAGGCCGATTTCATCGACGGTCTTCGCACGGACGCATCACATTTGTGCCGGGAACTGGCGGCCAAGCCCGGCGCCATGATCCTGACGCTGCGCGCCAACGAAAGCGGACCGCCGCTCGGCTGCCTGTGGCTGGAGCCGGAGGAGCGCGGAGCCTGGTATCTGGGCATGTTGAGCGTGCGCCCCGACATGCAGGATCGCGGATTCGGCCGCCTGATGCTCACGGCCGCGGAGGATTTCGCGCGCGCGCGCGGCGCCAAGATCATGCAGATGACGGTCATCGGCATCCGCGAGGAGTTGATCGCCTGGTACAGGCGCCGCGGATACGTGCCCACGGGCGAAATCAAGCCGTTCCCGCCCGGCGACGGCATGTGGACACCCAAGCGCGACGATCTCGAACTGCTGGTGCTGGAAAAAGCGCTATAGCAGCCCTAATTCCGCCAACTCCACCTTCAGCGCCTCGGGCAGGTTCTTGCCCTTCAATTCGCGCGCGTCGGGCGGCGCGTCCTTGGAATCGAGATAACGCCAGCCCTGGAACGGGCGATGGAAGCGGCGCACCGTGGGGATCAGTTTCGGATCGTAGACGATACCGCAATGCGGCGTGCCATTCCTGCTCACGGGCTTGAGTTCGACGATGCGCTGGCGGACGGCGATGTAGCCCTTGATCACCCAATAGAGCGAGCCGCCGTCGACGAGTTCGCCGGCGCGCTTGGGCATCTGGCGGGTGACGTGCATCATCACCGGCGGTAGCTTCTTCTTGCGGCGTTCCTTCAGGCGGGCAGCCTGCCAATCCGCAAGGTCCTGGATCGAGTCCGCGCCGACGCACAATTTGACGAGATGAAGGCTCACGCAGCCACTCCGAAGAACTTCACAAGCACCGCGCCCTCGCCGATCTGATCGCCCGCGGAGGCCCCGACCGTCTCCACCGTGCCGTCGCGCGGGGCCGAAAGCGTATGCTCCATCTTCATCGCTTCCAGCACCATGAGCGGCGCGCCGCGGCGGACCTGCTGACCCGGCGCGACATGAACCTGCACGATGCGCCCCGGCATCGGCGCGGGG
>DATKOE010000096.1:0-3957 GCA_035524815.1 Rhizomicrobium sp. | reverse complement strand
AGCCTCTCCAAGAAGGTCGCGCCGGGCCTGGCGCTCGGCTTCATCGTGCCGCCGCCGCGGCTGCGCGAAAGCGTGATGGCGTCGGTGCGCTCGGGCGGATGGACCGCCTCGGGATTCGCCTTCGCGGCCGCGCAGCGGATGATGGGCGACGGCACGGTCGCCGAGTTGGCAAGGCTGAAGCGCCTCGATGCGCGCGCGCGCCAGAAGCTGGCGGCCGAGCGTCTTGCGGGTTTCGAGGTGCTGGCCAACGAGAAATCCTATCACCTGTGGCTGACGCTGCCGGCGCACTGGCGCTCGCAGACGTTCGTTGCCGCGGCCGCCAGGCGCGACATCGCGTTGACGCCCTCGACGACATTCGCGGTGACGCCCGGCCACGCGCCGAACGCCGTGCGGCTGGCGCTGGCGGATCCGACCATGGATCAGCTCGACACGGGCCTGCGGACCCTGGCCGGAATGCTGAATGCCAGCGAGGACGATCTCGGATCAACCGAATGAGCGAGGTTAGGGTCAGAGTGAGCCAATCCTGGGGGTAAGCATCTATCGGTGAAGGGGACGCTACCCGTTTGCGCCACCCTCATTGGCGATCAAAGGGTGGCGTCCCCTTTTTCGTGCCTCAAAAGGCCGCGCGGTCGCGGCGCCTAGTAGGGGCCGGGACTGTAGTAGCCTTGGTACATCGGGCCGCCGTATGGCCCGTATGGGTAGGCGCCGTATGGATGCGCACCCTGCACGGGCAGACCGTTGCCGCTGGCGTACATGCACTGCACATAAGTCACGTCGTATTGGTGCTGCATGCCGGCGCCGGAAGCTTGTGCGGCACCGACTCCGGTTGCGCCGCCTAACAGCAGGCCGCTGCCGGCGCCGATGGCGGCTCCCTCCCCGGCATCCCCGCTGGCCGCGCCAATCAACGCGCCGGCCGCGGCGCCGAGGATCGTACCGAGGGCGGCGCTTCCGGCAAGGCTTTGGTTGGCCGCGTCCGCCGGCGATGCATAGCCGATCTGCTGCGAGGCATGCTGCCGGCAGGTAGCATCCTCCTGCTGGAATTGCGCGATGCTCTTCCCTGGTTTCGGGACAACCATCACGCTGGGCCCGGGCGGAGGCGCAACCACACAGGCGGCGAGGGCCAGCGTTGCGGCAACTGTGACAATCGTCGTGAAACGAGCCATGCCGTTCTCCTCCTGCATGCCCCGTGTTCTTCGGCATCGTCCGACGTGAGGCGCCCTGCAGCTACCGTCACATTCATTATCGGATGATATCGGGGCTTACCGGATACGATCCGCCTTTCCGGCTCGCCCGGCAACGAAATTCGGGCAGCTCATAACGGTCGAATTCCCGCGAGATTTGTGCTGCCGCGTCCGCCGACGTCTCATTCGAGCACCGTGACGACCGCCTGCCCGGCCGCGCTCGCGGCGGCATAGAAATCGCGCAGCGTGCGGAAGGCGTCGATCAACCAGCCGTCGCCGTTCGCGTGCCAGCCGCCGGGATAGAGGCCGAGCGACTCCATCGCATCGGGATCGAAGCGGGCGTGCATCGCGGCCTCGAGGCCGGGCGCCTGGAGGGCCCGCGCCAGGTCCGCCGTCGCGGCAGCGGTGAAGAAGCGCGCCGGTCCGTAGCCCAAGTCCTCGCCGATCTCGGCGCCGCCGAGCACGGCCTGGCCGAGCGGACCGGGGGCGGGATCGCCGGCGCCGCACAGGAGGTAGTGGAGGCCATGCCACGCCTTGTCGAGCGAGATGCCCTTGGCCGCGGGTTCGCCCTTCTTTTGCGCGGGCGGGCGCAGCGCCGCGGCGCGCTCGGCCATGCGGTTCATGATGGCATCGCCGACGTTCGGCGAGTCAAGCTCGCCCTCGCCGATGCCGAAGCTGCGCATGATCTGCGCGCGCAGGTCCGGCGGCATCCGCTCGAGAGCGCTGCGCAGCATCCCCGGCGCCTGGCTGCGCACCCGCGCCTGCATTGCCGGTGTGAGCTGGAACCCTGCGAGGGGACCGTCGGGCACGAACAAGGCCTCGACCAGGTCGGGCGACTTCTTCATCGCCTCGAGCCGCGCCGGCGCGAGGGCGACGAAACGAGCCATCATCGACATCGTGCGATCTCCTTGCCCAGCAGACGACCAGTTTAGCCGCGCGCGGTTAACCGGAGGTTGAGCGGCGAAATCCGGCAGGCCTGCTGCCGTTTCTCGAGGCGGTGCCGAGGCGCCGACGCTGGCCGCAACCGTGTCGGACGCGGTGAGCCGGATTCGTCCGGTCGGACCCACGCCCCGTGATTTCGGGTCGTCTTGGATGCGTTCTAAGAACGTCGTCGCATCGACGGGACCTCTGCTGCGGAAAAAGCTGAGAGCACCGCGAACGTGACGAACCGCCGCGCGGGCGCCTTGGCTTCCCGGCATGCAGCAGCGAAACCCCGCCGGTCATGGTGAACCGGCGGGGCTTCCGGGAGTCCCGCCGGACGGTGTGGAAGGCGACCGACCGGCGGGATGCTCCTGCTAGTGCAACACGGGCGCCCGGAAACCGTTCCCGTCGCCGGGCGTGTTGCGCCTGCTCAACGCCAATAGGGCGGCACGTCGTAGTAGTCGTGCAGGCGCTGGCCCCAATCGCGATCCTCCCAATCGATCTCATCGTCGGTGGCGTAGTTGGGGGCCTTTTCGAGGATCCGCTTGTCGAGATTGACGACGTAGCCCTCGAGGTTGGTATCGTATTTCAGGACGCCCCAGGGAAGGGGATGATGGCGGTCGCCGATCCCCAGGAAGCCGCCGAACGACATCACCGCATAGGCAACCTTGCCGGAGGGCTTGTCGATCATCACGTTCTCGATCTCGCCGAGCTTGTCGCCGGCAGTGTTCACGACGCGCGTGCCTTGGACCTTGCTGGCGGCGATCAGATTGCCGGATTCGGTGGCTTTCAAATGGTCTTCGCTCATTGCCATGTGGATCTCCGTGAAAAGTGGAAATTTGCCGAGCCCCGTAAGGCTGCTCGCCGTCAACACCGGCCGCGATGGAACAGGCGCCCGTGTTGCGTTTGCGTTGGAGAGGCGGGCGCTGGCGAAGCCGCCCGCGCCTCAACAATGTATCCCGCGCATCTTGGTTCCAACGGCCGCCGCGCGGATGCCGCCCGCCGTTGCCTCGCTCATTCCGCGGCGGCGGCCGTCACCACTTCCTGCTTGCGCTGCGACATCTCGGTGCCGAGTTCCGCGAGGTCGAGCTTCGCCTTCCTGACCTTGGGAAACATCTCGCTCTCTTCTTCCTTCACGTGATGCTTCACATATTCCATGAGGACCGTGACCTTTGCGTCGTAGAGGTTGTCGCCGGGGCTCATCTCCTTAAGCTCTTCCACCAGGCCCTTGATGCCGGCATGCTCCACCTCGGCTTCGTCCATCATGTCCTCTTCCTCGATCGCCTTGCGGGCGGCGGGATAGAAGATCTCTTCCTCGATCTCGGCGTGGGCGGTGAGAGCCACGCATATCCGATGCACGGCGTCGGCCTTGCCGCGTTCGTCGTCCGCCTTTCCGGCCTTATCGAAATCCTTGAACATCTTCTCGACGTCCCGGTGGTCCTGCATCAGCAGCGCGATGGCATCCAGATGTTTCGTCGATGTGCTTTGTCTCTTCGTTGGCATGCTGAAATCTCCCTAGAGAAATCTTCGATCGATCGGGCGTAAGTCCCACTTGGGAGAATTCGACGGATCGGGGCGAGTTCCTCGGCCCTCAGAATAAAGACCGGCGAGCGGCCTGATTCCATCACGACCAAAACGCGGGCCACGTCGCAATGCGTCGCCACCGCTCGGTGCGAGCAAAATCGACCTGAGTTCGGGAACATCTATCCGTCGGCCGCATTGACGTGACGGCGGCGCCGAATTTGCGGCAGTGCCGCAGACCCGGGAAGTGTTTCATGGATATCGCCGAGCAGTTTCTTGCAGTGATTGTCCTGTTCGGCGCGTGTGCATTGCTCTTCATGACCCAAAGCCGGAC
>DATKOE010000095.1:0-53237 GCA_035524815.1 Rhizomicrobium sp. | reverse complement strand
CGGCTGGGCATGCGCGCGGGAATCGGCGTCATCGCGGTGGCGGCTTCGCTCGCCGCGGTGATCGCGCTGCGGCCAAATACGGAACGCAAGGAAGCTTAGCGGCTCGCCATCTGCAACGGGCCGAGCAGGGTGCGCGGATCGACGGGCTCGCGCGCGCCGCGGCGGATCTCGAAGTGGAGCTGCGGCGTGGAGACGTCGCCGGTCGAACCGCCGTAGCCGATCACCTGCCCGCGCGCGACGTGCTGGCCCTTGGAGACGATGAAGCTTTCGGCGTGCGCGTACACCGTCGCGTAGCCGTTGTCGTGCTTGATGAGCACGAGGTTGCCGTAGTTCTTCAGCTCGTCGCCTTCGTAGGTCACGGTGCCGTCGCCCGCGGCGCGGATGGGTTCGCCTTCGCGCACGGCGATGTTGATTCCGTCGTTGCGCTCGCCCCCCTCGCGTACACCAAATTCCCAGATCACGCGGCCGTGCACCGGCCAGGTGAAATCGCTCCGCGCCGTCGAAGGCGGCGGCAGGCTCGCCTGCTGCACGGAAGCGGCGGGCTTCGCCGCGTTATCGGTCCAGTCCGGACGCGCGGTGGGAACCGGCACGGGCTGGCAGATGCAGCGCGGCCGGGCGGCAGCGACGTGATTGACCTTGACGGGCAGCGGGTGCGGCCGCGCCTGCGGATCGCGCGCGTAGTCCCATGCGAAATAGGTTTCAGGCGTCGAACATCCGGCCACGAACAACGGCGCAAGCAAAGCGACAGCAGCGATCAAAACAGAAGACCGCTCACCTCTTGCTCTCCTCGCCGTCATAGGCATTCCGCGATTCCGCCGGCATCCCCGGTATCAGGGGCACGAATACGACGGGGATCAGCGCCTCTTTCTTCCAGCCTGTCTCAGTTCGGATCATCTTTGTTAATAGTTGAGAAAAGCTTTCCAAATCGGGGCCGGCCACCTCTCCGACGGGCGCCACCAGGATGCCGCCCGGCTTTAACTGTTCGCTAAACACGGCAGGAATTTCGGGCACGGCGGCGGTGAAGAGGATGCGATCGAACGGAGCCTGTTCGGGCCAGCCCAGGAAGCCGTCGCCCAGGCGCGTGGCGATGTTCTCAATCCTTAGTGCCTTGAACCGCCGCTCCGCCTCAAGCAGTAGTGGTTTGTGGCGTTCGACCGAATAGACGCGCCGGCACAGTTGCGACAGCACCGCCGCCTGATAGCCCGAGCCGGTGCCGATCTCGAGCACGCGCAGATTGGGGCCGAGCTCCAACGCCTCGGTCGAAAGCGCCACCACGAAGGGCTGACTGATGGTCTGACCGCAGGCGATCGGCAGCGCAGTATTGTTATAGGCCGCGTGCTCGAAAGCTTCCTCGACGAAAACTTCGCGCGGCGTGCGCTCGATCGCCGACAGCACGCCCGCGTCGGTGATCCCCTGCGTTCGCAGCGCCATGAGAAGTTCGATTGCGCGGGGATCGATTTCGGGCATCGCGGTCAGCCTGGCGAGCGCTCCTTGGCGGGAATGAGAGCGCCGGTGGAATCCTCCGAAGGCTCCGCGGGCGCGCCGAAGTCGGTGTCGATCGTTCCCTTCATCGCCTGCAGAACTTTGAAGTCAGTCAAGTTGAGCTGCAGCGGCGTGACCGAGATCTTGCGTACTCTCAAGGCGCCGAGATCGGTGCCCGGCCTGGCGGTGAAGCGCTCGCGCCGGAAGCCGATCCAGAAATAGGGATTGTCGCGCATGTCGACGCGCCGCTCGATGTGCACAGTGCCGAGTTCGCGCGTGCCCTGCGCCACCACTTCGATCCCGGCGACTTCGTCGGGCGGGCAATCCGGGAAGTTCACGTTCATCAGAACGTCCTTGGGCCAGCCGGTTTCGACCAGCTTCTTGACAAGCTCCGGTCCGTGCGCGGCGGCGCAATCCCAATGCACCTCGCGCTTTTCGTGGTAGTTGAACGCCTGGGAAAGCGCGATCGAGGCGATGCCCAGCGCGCAGCCTTCCATCGCCCCGGCGATGGTGCCCGAATAGGTGACGTCGTCGGCCGCGTTGATGCCGCGATTGACGCCAGAGATCACGAGATCTGGTCCGCGATCCTTCATCAGGTGCGCGGTGGCCATCATCACGCAGTCGGTGGGCGTGCCGGTGATCGTGAAGCGCCGGTCGTCGAGGCGGCGCAGGCGCAGCGGCGTCGTCAGTGTCAGCGAATGCGAGGCGCCGGACTGCTCGTTTTCCGGGGCCACCACCCAGACGTCGTCGCTGAGCGAGCGCGCGACGGCCTCGGCGATTTCCAGCCCCTTGGCGCGGATGCCGTCGTCGTTGGTGACCAGGATACGCAGGTTCTTGTCAGGCATGGCGATGCTGCTTTCTCTTCCCGTTCACGGGGGGTGCGCCGCCGAAGGCCGCAAGGAGGGCACCCCCTCCGGCGCTTCGCGCCACCTCCACCGAGAACGGCGGAGGAAAGGTGCGTGCAGACCTGCTCATCTCTTCTCGATCTTCTTCATGCCCATATACGGCTGCAACGCTTCGGGAATGCGGATGGAGCCGTCGGCCTCCTGATAGTTCTCCAGAACCGCTATTAGAGTACGCCCCACTGCCAGGCCCGAACCGTTCAGCGTATGCACGAAGCGCGTGGCACGGCCGGACTGGCCCCCGCCAGGACGGCCGTCAGAAGACCCCTCGCCGGCGGGGCGGTAGCGGGCGTTCATGCGGCGGGCCTGGAAATCGCCGCAGTTCGAGCACGACGAAATCTCGCGGAACCGGTCCTGGCCCGGCAGCCAGACTTCGATGTCGTAGGTCTTCTGCGCGCCGAAGCCCATGTCGCCCGTGCACAGCGTGACGACGCGGTGCGCCAAGCCGAGCCGCTTCAGCACCTCCTGGGCGCAGTCGGTCATGCGCTCGTGCTCGGCGACGGATTGCTCGGGCGTGGTGACCGACACCAGTTCGACTTTCGAGAATTGATGCTGGCGGATCATACCGCGCGTGTCCTTGCCGGCCGCACCGGCTTCCGCACGGAAGCACGGCGTCCATGCCGTGACCCGCATCGGCAATTGCGCCTCGTCGAGAATTTCCTCGCGCACCAGATTGGTCAGCGGCACTTCGGCGGTGGGAATGAGCCATCGGCGATTGGGAGTATCCATAAGACCGATGTTCAGGTTGTCCATGCCAAAATTCGGGCCGCTTGAGAGTATCGCCTTGAGATCTTCCTGATCGTATTCGTCGACCAACCTACGAACGACCATCGAGATAGTCTCGCAAATGCTGGTCTGAAGCTCCTGCATATCAGCGCCAGCAATCGACTCGAACAACTCTTCTCGGAACTTCGGCAATTGCCCCGTTCCGAACATGGTGTCGTCGCGCACCATCAACGGCGGCACGACTTCGGTGTACCCGTTCGCCTCCGTCTGCAAATCGAGCATGAAAGCGCCGAGCGCCCGTTCCATCCGGGCGAGCGCGCCTTTCAGATACACGAACCGCGCGCCCGAGACCTTGCCCGCGCGTTCGAAATCCATCATGCCGAGCGCTTCGCCGAGTTCGAAATGCTCCTTCGGCTTGAACGCGAAATTCGGCTTCTCGCCCCAGGCGCGCTCCGGAACTTCCACATTGGCGTTCTCGTCCTCGCCATAGGGCACGTCGGCGGCGGGCAGGTTGGGCACCACCGCGAGCGCGTTCTTCAATTTCTCGTCCAGCTCGCGCTCGTCGGCTTCGTCCTTCTGGAGCGCGGCCTTGAGCGAAGCGACCTCATCCATCAGCGCCTTGGCCAGCGCCTCGTCCTTGTTCTTCTTGGCCTGGCCGATGGAGCGGGAGGCCTCGTTCTGGCGGGCGCGGTGCTGCTCGAAGCCGGTCTTGGCGCCGCGCCAGTTCGCGTCCAGCTCCAGGATCTCGTCGGCCACCTTTCCGGCAGTGTCCTTGAAGGCGGGGCGGCGGGCCAATTCGGCCACGAAGGCGTCGCGGTTTTCGCGGATGAAGCGGATGTCGTGCATTTCAGACTCTCCCGGGCGAGAGGTAATGGCACGGGCGGGACGAGCGGTCAAAATGTTCATTCTATCGCACCTCTGCTTGGCGTGGAGGCCGGATCTCTGAAAGCCTCGCCTCGCCCCCGTTGGGGGAGAGGCCGGCGCACGCGACAGCGGGCGCCGGGTGAGGGGGCATCATGCGTTCCGAGCCGGCCGCGGCGCGCGAGATCAACGGCAGTCAGCGATCAGACGGATTTGTACCCGTCTCCAACGCCAAGAGCACACCTTCCATCATCTCGTCCGGATATTTCAGAAACTCGTCGTTCCAGAATCGCATGACACGGAAGCCCTCTGCCCGCAGAAACTCAGTGCGCTCCCTGTCGTAACCCTCGCGTTGCGCATGCTGGCCGCCGTCGAATTCCACGATCAGCCGATGCTCCAAACAGACAAAGTCGACGATGAAACGGCCGATAGGGTATTGACGCTTGAACTTGTACCCGCCGAGCGCGCGCCCGCGCACGCGCGACCAGAACTTGCGTTCGGCGTCGGTGGGCTCGTGGCGCACCCGGCGCGCATTGACGCGCAACGGCGCTTCGCCAGCCCGCGCCGACCTGGTGGCATTAGAGACCATTCACCACCCCCTCACCCGCGACGCGCTTCGCTCGTCGCGGCCTCTCCCCCAAGAGGGGGCGAGGCGGACGCCCTGTGTTAGGCTCCTTCTTCCTTCTCCCGCTCGGCGTCCTCCTGCGCGCGTTTCCGCTCGATCATGGCCACCAGCAGGATCGAGACCTCGTAGAGGAACACCAGCGGCACGGCGAGGCTGATCATCGAGAAGATGTCGGGCGGGGTGAAGATCGCGGCCAGCGCGAAGATGCCGACGATGGCATAGCGCCGCGCGCTGCGAAGCATCTTGGCCGTCACGATGCCCACCCGCCCCAAAAGCGACAACAGCACCGGCATCTGGAAGGTGAGCCCGAAGGCGAAGATCAGCGTGGTCACGAAGTCGAGGTAATCGCTGACCCTGGGCATCAATTCGATGCCGAGCGTGCTCTTGGTGGTCTGCGTCTCGAATCCGAGGAAGAAGCGGATCGCGAACGGCAGCATAATGTAATAGACGAACGCCGCCCCTGCCACGAACAGCACTGGACTGGCGAGCAGGAACGGCAGGAACGCCTTGCGCTCGTTGCGGTAGAGGCCGGGGGCCACGAACATCCACACCTGTGAGGCGATCACGGGAAACGCCAGGCACAGCCCGGCGAACAGGCCGAGCCGGGCGTTGGTGAAGAACTTCTCGTAGAGCTGCGTATAGATAAGGTGCCGGTTCGGCTGGCCTTCAAGCGCATGAGCCAAGGGCGCGGTGAGGAAATTGAAAATCGGATTGGCGAAGGCGAAGCAGACGATGAAGCCGGCGAACAGCGCCAGCAGCGAATAGATGAGCCGCTTCCTGAGTTCGAGCAGATGATCGAGCAGCGGGGCCTTCGAGGCCTCGATCTCGGCTTCGTCGGCGGGGGTTGGTTTGTTCATGGCGGCGGCGGATGGATATCGCCTTGCGCGATCGGCTCGGCGGGCTCCGGCACCGGCTCGCCACGATCGACGGGCGGCGCCAGATCAAGCTCGGCCTGTTCCGGCGGCTCGGCGGGCGCCGGGCCGTACTTGGCTTCGGGGGTGAAGCTCACCGCGGGGCCGGACAGAACCTCCGACATCTTCTCGTCGACGTCGGCCAGCGGCCGGTTGTGCTTCAGTTCCTCCAGCTCCTTCCTCAGTTCGTCGAGCTCGCTCTGCCGCGCCATCTCGTCGAAGCTGCGGCGGAACTGGTCGGCCATGCCGCGCGCCTTGGCCGCCCATTGGCCCATCATGCGCATGAGCCTGGGCAGGTCCTTCGGGCCGACCACCACCAGGGCGACGACCAGGACCAGGAGCATGTGGCTCCAACTCAGGTCTGGGAACATGGCGCCTCGGCTTCTTCGCTGTCAGTGCGCGGCCGGATCCTTGTCGGCAGGCGTCTGCGGCTGCTCGGCAGGTTTGGAGGCCGCCGGCTCCTCGTCCGAAAGCCCCTTCTTGAAGCTTTTGATGCCTTTCGCGAAGTCGCCCATGATGTCGGACAGCTTGCCGCGACCGCCGAACAACACCAGCACGATCGCGCCGAGGATCAGAAGGTGCCAGATGCTCAGTCCGCCCATGATCGTTTCTCCTTACCGTCCGGCAGGGGTTTCCGGACTTGTGTCTTAAAGCGCCGCCCCAAGCGGGATGCAAGCACCTGCATTATAACGCAGTGGTGAGCCGGAGTTATCCGCCGATAACCTGGATTTCCGCATTGCGGTCCAGCGCCGCGCCCAGGGCGCCCAGCCGCTTGGCGACAGTGTCGTCCGCGATGGCGCTGCGCCGCCTGGGGACCTCGAGCACCACCTTGGTGGGCGTCAGCCGCAGCCGGTAATATGGCAGTTCCCCCGCCGCCGAGCCGGTCAGGTCGAAGGCCAGCCGCGCCGCAAGACCGATTCGCATCGCACGGCGCTCCTCCTGCTTGTCCAGCATCTTGGGCAGGCGCAGGTCGTCCGGCATGTCCTCGTCGCCGGCATAGCGGTGGTAAACGGCGGCCGCGATGAAAGCGCGGGCGCGGTGGTCGGCGCCGCCGAACGGCATGTTGAGCACGTCCTCATAGGTGCCGCGGGTGCGATGGTCGGGATGCCGCCGCCAGCCCAGATCGCTCAACAGCGAGGCCGCCTGTCTCAAGCGCCGGTCATGGGCGTCCTCGTCGGGGAACAGGGGCGACGCCCACTGGAACATCTCCATCGCGTGGCCGGGCGAGCGGCTCGCCCGCGCGTTCTCCATCCCGGCGTAGTGGATCAGCGGGTCCTTGGCGCGCTCCTCCGGCGGGAGCTTCGAGTACACCAGCCCCTCGCGCACGCCGTTGGCCGAAACCACAACCGCCTTGAATCGCGCCGCGCAGATCAGCCGCTGCAGCACGATCGCCCCGTAAGGCAGCATCTCCGTGCGCCGCTTGGACACGGCGGTGAGCAGTTCGAGCGACTTTCGCCCCTGCTTGGAGAGCAGACTGCACAGCTCCGTCGCGCGTCCGGCGGGGATGGCGTAGTGCTGCAGCATGTGGAGCGGGTATTCCTCGCGCAGCATGTCGACGCGCGCCACGCTGCGCCAGATGCCGCCGACGAGGTACAGCGTTTTCTGGTCCAGGCCGCGCAGGTTGGGCCAGCGCCCCAGCTCGAAATCGACCATCTGCCGCGTGCGGTCGAGATCGCCCTTCGAAAAGGTCATCAGCCGCAGGGGACCGAACGGCAGGGAAAACGCCTCGTGCGTCTGGCCGTCGCGGACGATCACCATGTCGAGGCTGCCGCCGCCGAGGTCGGCCGTCAGTCCGTCGGCGTCGGGAATGGCCGCGAGCACGCCTTCGCCCGCCAGCCTCGCCTCCCCCACGCCGCTCAGGATGCGTACCGGAGCGCCCCAGGCGGCTTCGGCGCGGCGCACGAATTCGTCGCCGTTGATCGCGTCGCGGGCCGCCGCGGTCGCCACCGCTTCGCGCGTCGTCACGCCGAGCTTGTCGATCAGCATGCGAAAGCGCCTCAGCGCCTCCAGCGCCAGTTCGACGCCGTCCTTCTGCAACAAGCCCGTGGTCGCCAGATCGCGTCCGATGCTGCAGATGGTCTTCTCGTTGTGGACGGTGAGCAGCGAGCGCGAAAGCGACTCGAACACCACCAGTCGCACCGAATTCGATCCGATGTCGACGATCGCGATTCGGCCCTCCGCCGCGGCGCGGGCCTGCGGCATCCCGCCTTCGCCGGCATCGACGGGACGGATTGGCGGACCGGACATGCTTACTCGCGGCTGGGCACGACAACGGGACGCGGCTGATCGATTCGTAACGCTCTCCCCCGGCCGGACAACGAGGGATTCGTCATAAAGTAGGTATGTGCAGAAAATGCGTCAGGCGACTCGGACGCTTGGTCGCGGATGTAGCCGCCGTCCGCCTTCATGTGCCAGCTCTGCGCCTGGTCCTTGATCTGCGCCACCATGATCTGCTCGAGCACCTGCTGGTGCACGGTGGGATTCTCGATCGGCACCAGCGATTCGACGCGGCGGTCGAGGTTGCGCGGCATCCAGTCGGCCGACGAGATGTAGACCTTGGCCTTGGCCGAGGGCAGGCCGTGGCCGGCGCCGAAGCAGACGATGCGCCCGTGCTCGAGGAAGCGGCCCACGATGCTCTTGACGCGGATGTTCTCCGAAAGCCCGGGCACGCCGGGCCTGAGGCAGCAGATGCCGCGGGCGACGATCTCGATGCGCACCCCCGCCTGGCTGGCCTTGTAGAGACAGTCGATCATGTCGGGATCGACGAGCGAATTCACCTTGACCCAGATCGCCGCCGGACGACCGGCGCGCGCGTGGGCGATTTCCTTGTCGATGCCCTGTTCCAGGGTTTCGCGCAGATTGAGCGGCGAAACCGCGATCTTCTCCAGCTCGCGCGGCTCGGCGTAGCCCGTGACGTAGTTGAAAAGCTGGGCGGCGTCGCGCCCGAGCGCCGGATCGGCGCTGAACAGCGACAGGTCGGTATAGATCTTGGCCGTGACCGGGTGGTAGTTGCCGGTGCCGTAATGCACGTAGGTGTGCAGCTGGCCGGCTTCGCGGCGCACGATCAGGCTGACCTTGGCGTGGGTCTTGAGCTCGATGAAGCCGTAGACCACCTGCACCCCGGCCCGCTCCAGGTCGCGCGCCCATTTGATGTTCGCCGCCTCGTCGAAGCGCGCCTTCAGTTCGACCAGCGCGGTCACCGACTTTCCCGATTCGGCCGCCTCGATCAGCGCGGCGACGATAGGCGAATCGTGGCTGGTGCGGTAGAGCGTCTGCTTGACCGCCACCACGTCGGGATCGGCCGCCGCCTGCCTGAGGAACTGCACCACCACGTCGAAGCTTTCGAAGGGATGGTGGACGATGATGTCCTTGGCACGGATGGCCGCGAAGCAGTCGCCGCCGTGGTCGCGGATGCGTTCGGGGAAACGCGCCACGAACGGCTTGAATTGCAGGCCCGGCCGCTCCTTCAGGATCAACTGGTTGAGATCGGCCATGCCCAGCATGTGATCGACCAGCTCGAATTCCTCGAGCTTGAGATCGAGGTGGTCGGCGATGAAGCGGCGCAGGTCCTCCGGCATCGACTTGGAGCAGGTCAGATGGATCACCGAGCCGCGGCGCCGCCGCTTGAGCATCGATTCGAACAGCAGCACGAGGTCTTCGGCTTCTTCCTCGATTTCGACGTCGCTGTCGCGCAGGATGCGGAACAGCCCCGTGCCGGTCACCGTGTAGCCGGGGAACAGCCGGTCGAGATAAAGCCCGATCGCCTTTTCCAGCGGCAGGAAGCGCAGCTTCTTGTGGCTGGTGGAGGGCAGACGGATGAAGCGCTGGAGCTGCGATGGCACCGGCAAGAGCGCCATCACCGTGCGCCCGTCGTGGGCGCGCAGGAGCTTCAGCGCCATCGTGAAGCCGAGGTTCGGGATGAACGGGAAGGGATGGGCCGGATCGATCGCCAGCGGCGTCAGCACCGGGAATATCTGCTCGTGGAAGAACGCGTCCAGCCAAGCCCGGTCGCCGTTCTTGAGGTCGTCCGGCTCGATCACCGAGATGCCGTTATCGGCCAGTTCCGCGCGCAGTTCGGTCCACACGCGTTGCTGATCGGCAATCAGCGCGCCGGCGCATTGGGAGATTTTGGCGAGCTGCTGGCCGGGCGACAGGCCGTCGTCGGACAGCTTGACCACGCCTTCCTTCTCCATGCCGTACAGGCCCGCGACCCGGACCATGTAGAACTCCTCGAGGTTCGAGGAGGAGATCGACAGGAAGCGCAGCCGTTCCAAGACGGGATGTCGCCGGTTCTGCGCCTCCATGAGCACTCGCCCGTTGAAGGCGAGCCACGACAGCTCGCGGTTGACGAACCGTTCCGGCGAATTCATCGCAATCGCAGGTGGGCAGGCCGTGACGGAATCTATCGCAGCCTCGTCCGCGGACGTATCCTGCGGCGTGGCCTGGTCGAATTCGACCTTGCTCTTTGCCTTTGACATCAAGGATTTACCTAGTGGCCGCTTCGCAGCGTAAAGCAAAAACCCCGCGCTGTCATGTCGCGAGACTACGCCTGATTCGCCAACAATTCCCTGATGAAGCCGATGGTCACCGGCCGCTTGGCGGCGAGCGCGGCGGCGTCCGCCCGGGCCACGAAATCGCGGATGGCGCCGGGGGCGCGTTCGAGCGAGCGGATCATGTGCGCGACCACGGCATCGGGCACGTTGAGCTGCCGGTCGGCGAACAGCTTCTTGGCCAGCCCCGTCAGCAGCGCGTCGTCGGGCGACCAGATGGGAAAGGCCAGCAGCGCGCGGAAGCGCGACTTGAGATCGGGCAGATGCGCCGGCCATTCGCCTGCCTGCTCGCGACCGGTCAGCAGCAGGTTATGCCCTCTCTCGAGCAGGGCGAACAGCGCCGTTTCGGCCTCGCGCGGCAGCGGCGCCGCGTCGACGTTCTCGATCGCCAGCGGCGTCCGGCGGGCGAGGATGGCTTCGGTCAGTGCCGCCGCTTCGACGATGTCCGCGCCGGCGCGTTCGGCCCAGATTCCCGCCAGATGCGACTTGCCCGAACCGGCGGGCCCGAAGATCGCCGCCGCCGGTCCCTGCCAGGCCGGCCAGGAATCGAGATAGGTCACCGCCGCGCTGTTGCCTGGGCCGACGATAAAATCCTCGCGTCCCAGTCGAGCGCGGGCGGGAAGCGGCAAGGGAATCTGCGCGGGCATCAGGCGGCTCTGGAGCGGACGGCGACGGCCATGAGCCAGACATAGGCATAGGCGAGGAACGACGCCAGCGTGATCGCGGCCACGGCCATGTCGCCGGCCATTTCGAGCATCGGCTCGTATACGTCCAGCGCCAGCAGCAGCAGCATCATGGCGACGTAGAGAACCTGGATCACGGTGCTCGCCTTGCCGACGATCAGCGGTTTCACCTCCAGCGGCGCGCCGAGCGCCTTGGCGAACGCGACCCCGACGACGATGGCCGCGTCGCGTCCGATCACCAGCACCGACAGCCACAACGGCACGGCGCCCACCACCGTGAGCGTCACGAAGCTGACGAGCATCAGCAGTTTGTCGGCTGCGGGATCGAGCCAGGCGCCGAAGCGAGAGGAGAGACCGAACGTCTTGGCGAGGTATCCGTCGGCGGCATCGCTCAAACCCGCAAAACCGAACACGCACAGCGCTGCCCAATCGACGCCGTGATAGATCAGCCAGCCGGCGATGGGCGCCGCAACGAGCCGCAGCCCGCTCAGGATGTTCGGTGCCTGGCGAAGCACGGCCTTCATGGCTGGCTCGCGACTGCTCCTTGCGACAATTGCCATTCGTCGCCGTGGTTGGTGAGCGAAAGCCCGGCCTGCGCTAGCGCATCGCGCAACTGGTCGGTCGTGCCCATGTAGTAGATCGTCAGCCGCGCCGAACCGATGTCCATGGCCGAAACGCTGACGCCGTGCACATTGGGGACCGCGGTGAGCGCGTTTTCGAGCGCCGCGAACTCCGCCAGGGAGCCGGTCTGGACGTCCACGACGAGCTTGTTGCGCTGGTTGTAGTCGACCACACGCTGATTCTTCCACATCTCGTCGAGCGCGCGGATGGCGGCGTCGGCAGCCGCGGGATAGGTCGAAGGCGCGCCCTGCATCAGCGGCACCTCCACCATCGACTTGGTGGGCATCTCGCCGACTCCCACCCGCTTCAAGGTGATCTGCAGCTTGTTGGCCGGCGTCGGCATGGCGCGGATCAGCACCGCCTCGGTAGCATGGAAGCGCGCCGCCGCGCCCGCCACGTTCTCCCAGGTCGCCGTATCGAAGTTGAGGCCGCTGAGCGCGGTCATGTCCGCGGCGTCGCCCACCGGCAGGGCGAACGGCACCGGGCTGGTGGCGAAGCGCGGATTGGCGAATGCGAGCGTCCACAGCGAACTGCGCGAATAATCCGGCGCCATCGGGACAAGGAGCACGCGCTTGGCGGCGACCGCGGTATAGGGAATTCCGGCGCCCTGAAGGATGCGCGCCACCGCTTCCGGGTTGAACGTATAGGTCACGTCGGCGACGTAGCGCGTGGTCGAGCGGCGCTCGTGCAGCGGCAGATAGGCGACGATCACCTTCTGCAGCATGGCGTCGTCGAGCGCAGGCTGGCGTCCCCAGTCCTGCTGGCGCGTGAGGCGGCGGAACAGGATGCTCCAAGCGACGGGGCGGCCGCTGGCGATCGCCCGGCTGCGGGCTTCGACGGCGGAAGGCCCGGTTGCTTCGACGTGCACGTTCGGAACCTCGAACGCGTTCTCCGCCGCGGCCGGACGGGCGACAAGGCAAGAGACTGCGAGCGCAACGAGAAGCGCCGAAAGACGGATGAAGCGGTGCATCGGGAAAACCTGTCCTGAACGCGCGGACTATACCGGCCCCCCGCAGCGCATGAAAGAGTCCTAAGGGCAACTTCGGTTCGCCCAGCGAAGCCGCCTTCGCGGTTCTGTCATGCAATACGGGGCCGAAAGCACGACCGAGCGGCGCAAAGCCGATTCGGCACCGGTGCCCGAAGTTCGGGTCAGCCGGCGCAGCACGGTTCGCAATTGTCGCTGCAGCAGTAGTCCCAGCCGCTCACGCCCTCGTTGCTGCAGCAGAAGCAGCAGTCGTCGGTGCCGGCGGAGACCGAGGGCCGGCCCACGTTGACCAGACCCAGCGTTCCCACCCGCACTTTCTCGGCAAGCCCGAATTGCGCGATGACCTCGTTGAGGGCCTTGAAGAGTTCCTTGTGGCTCTTGCGAAGATGCACGGTGACTTCGCGCTGCGTGTCGGTCATCTGCGACAGCGGAACGCCGCGGCTCTTCGCCTTGCCGCAGCCGCAGTCCTTCTTCGTCTCCAGCGCGCTCACGCGCGCCGTCAGGGACCCCAGTTCCTTGCCGATCTCGAACAGTGCTTCCATGGATCGCTCCCTCCATTGGCAGTCGTCGGATAAATGATGCACGGTTGATGCCACTATGCGGTGCGTGGAATCGCGAAACAAGCGGCGCGTGAACGCAAAATCGTGGCGCCGTTGTGCTCACTTCAAGTTCGGTTGAGGCGGCGTGAGGTTCCGATCAGGGCGCGATGCTGGCGCCGCGTCCGGCGAGCAGTTCGCGCAGCACCGCGCGATGACACCAGGCTTCGTCCTCGCAATAGCAGCCGACAGCGAGATCCGTGCGATGCGAGAGCGCCGCAAGAAGATCGAGCAGATGCGAGGGCTGCGGTTTTGCCATTTCCACCCGGAATTTGCGCGTAAACGCGCTCCAGGCCTTCGCGTCGCGCTCGCGCTGCGCGCGAAGCGCCGCCGCCACGAGGTCCTCGCCCGGTGAAAGCATCGGCAGCCAGACATCGTAGAAATCGCGCTTGGCGAATTCGGATTTGGGCACGCCGCGCGGCGGCCGCCGCACCGTTCCGATGCGAAGGCCTTCGTTCTTCTGCCGCGGCGTTCCCAACCGGACGATGCGAATGGCCATCTCGATCTCCCCGATGCGCTGCGGGGGCGGATGATAGCCGGAACGCGGACGCCCGGCGCGCCGCGGCGCAAAGTCTATTTCGTCTGCTTCGCGCTCTCGATCGCCGCGCGGATGCGGGCCACGACCAGCTTGAAGTCGTGCGGTTTTTCGATGATCGGGTTCTTGTCGCAGAGATCGCGGGCCGCCTCGGCCTTGGTCTTGTCGCCGCTCGTGATCAGCACCGGCACGCCCGGCTTGTTGTCGCGAATCCAGCGCGCCAGGGCGAAGCCGTCCATCGCGCCCGGCATGCGCACGTCGGTCAGCACCACGTCGACGGGGAATTCGCCGGAGCTGAGGAAGGTCACCGCCGACGCAGCGTTGCAGACGTCGAAGACGGTGAATTCGCACTCCTGCAGGTAATCCGACAGCGCCATGCGGACCAGCAGTTCGTCCTCCACGATGAGGACGGCCGGTTTCCTGACCTTGGGATCGGACAGTTGGACGTTGCTGACATTGACCATTCGGGGCGCCCCAGTCGTCCAAGGGGAACGTGGACTCCCGCGGCCGGTTCCGGGTCGAGCCTCCGGTTGCCGCCGGCCGCGTCTTTCGCGCGACACATCGGAGATTGCGAACGCGAGCCGTTCTCACATTTCAGTCGCTGCTGCCTCGATCCTCTCCCTGAATCGCCGGGCGGCACTCCCATCCGGCCATTGGCCGCCCCGCCTCCCAAGCCGAATCCGACAGCAGAATCCCATGATCCGGCCGGGGAATGGACAGATTCGCTCCATGTGACAGCTGGGCATTTCAGCCCCGCCGAGCGGGCCGGCCGGGGCCAGAAAACAACCTTCACGATCTTGGACAAGCCTCGTCCGGGCCGCCAGGGGCTTGAGTCGGCTGGACGCCGCGGCCCGGCGGCGATGAAGCTGTGCGCCTTGCGGCCGTCCTTCTTGCGCGGCTTCGGGCCCGCGCCTAAACGAATCTGCGACCACGAAAGAGCCTGATCGATGCCTTCTGACAAGCGCCCCCTCACCTACAAGGATGCGGGCGTCGACATCGATGCCGGCGAGGCGTTGGTGGGTCGCATCGCGCCGGCTGCCAGGTCGACCCGCCGCCCCGGCGCGGACGCCGATCTCGGCGGCTTCGGCGGCCTTTTCGACCTCAAGGCGGCGGGCTTCGCCGACCCCGTGCTGGTCGCCTCCACCGACGGGGTGGGAACCAAGCTCAAGATCGCCATCGAGACCGGCATCTACACGGGCATCGGCCAGGATCTGGTGGCGATGTGCGTCAACGACATCGTCGTTCAGGGCGCCGAACCGCTGTTCTTTCTCGATTACTACGCCACCGGCAAGCTCGACGTGGGCGCGGCCGGTGCGGTGATCGAGGGTATCGCCCGGGCCTGCAAGGCGTCGGGCTGCGCGCTCATCGGCGGCGAGACGGCGGAGATGCCGGGCCTTTACGCCCTGGGCGATTTCGATCTGGCGGGCTTTGCGGTGGGCGCGGCGGAGCGCGGCAACATCCTGCCCAGGACCGCCGCCATGCGCGCGGGCGACGTGCTGATCGGGCTGGCTTCCTCGGGAGTGCATTCGAATGGCTACTCGCTGGTGCGCCGCGTCGTGGAACAGGCGGGCGTGCAGTACGACGCCTTTGCGCCGTTCGCGCACACCGTGACGCTCGGCGAAGCGCTCATGGCGCCCACGCGCCTCTACGTGAAGAGCGCGCTGACGGCGATCCGCGCCGGCGGAGTGAAGGGCTTGGCCCACATCACCGGCGGCGGCATCACCGAGAACACGCCGCGCGCCCTGCCGCCGGGACTGGACGCCGAAATCGATCTCGAGGCCTGGACGGCGCCGGGCGTGTTCGGCTGGCTGGCGCAGAACGCTTCGATCGCGGAAGAGGAGATGTTGCGCACCTTCAATTGCGGCATCGGCCTCATCGCTGTGGCTGACGAGAAGCGCGCGGGTGCGGTGATCGACGCCTTCCAGAACGGCGGCGAGAAGGCTAGGCGCATCGGATCGCTGGTGCCCGGCAAGGGTGAGGCGAAGGTCCGGTATCGGGGGAGGCTGAAGCTGTGAAGAAACGTGTCGGCATCCTGATTTCCGGGCGCGGCAGCAACATGCGCTCGCTGATTGCCGCGGCCGCCGATCCCGCGTTCCCCGCCGAGATCGAGCTTGTCATCTCCAACGTCGGCAACGCCGAGGGCCTGGCCTTCGCCGCCAAGGCGGACGTGCCCACCATCGTCATCCCGCACAAGGCCTATGACAGCCGCGAGGCCTTCGACCGTGCGGTGGATCAGGCGCTGGTGAACGCCGACATCGACATCGTGTGTCTGGCGGGCTTCATGCGCATCCTGTCGAGCTGGTTCGCGCGCCGCTGGGAAGGGCGGCTGCTCAACATCCACCCCTCGCTCCTGCCGCTGTTCAAGGGCGTGCATGTCCACGAACAGGTGCTGCATGCGGGCGTACGGGTGTCGGGTTGCACCGTGCATTTCGTGGTGCCGGAACTCGACGCCGGGGCGATCATCGCCCAGGCCGCCGTGCCGGTGGAAATCGGCGACACGCCCGAAACGCTGGCCACGCGCGTGCTCGTGGAGGAGCACAAGCTCTATCCTGCGGCGTTGAAGCTGCTGGCCGAAGGGCGCGTGCGGCTTGAAAACGGCCACGCGGTGTTTACGTCGGTTGTATAACGCGTGCGCAGGGGGACAGCATGAACCGGGATACATCGCTCGTCAGACCGCGGCGCCGGCTTTCGCGGATCGCTTTGGTGCGATTGATCTTCTTCTTCTTCCCGCTCATCGCCGTCTATGGCGGCGCCCAAGGCGGGTTTGCAGCGGCGGTGAAGTACATCCCGGCGAATCTCAGGGACATTGCGATGATCGCTGCGGCGGCGGCGATGCTCGTGGTCATGGTGATCGTCTACACGTTGCTCGTGCGCCGGCTCGAGCGGCGCAAGGTGCAGGAACTCTGGCCCGTTCGCGGCTTTTCGCTCGCGATCGGCGTGATCCTCGCGCTCCTGGCCATGTGTGCGATCTACGCCGTGTTGGGGGCCATGGGAGTCGCCCGCTGGCGCGGAATTTCGGGATTCGGCGGCGTCGAAACCGCTCTGATCGTGGCGGTGGTGTCGGGGATTGGCGAGGAACTCATCTTCCGCGGCGGCTTCTTCCGCATTCTGGAAGACAGCATGGGAACCGCCATTGCCCTGATCCTGTCGAGCGCGGTGTTTGGCGCGACGCACTTGCTCAACCCCCACGCGACGCCGTGGGCAGCCATGGCGATCGCGCTGGAGGCCGGAGTCGTGCTCGGCGCCGCCTATTCCGCGACTCGCAGTCTGTGGCTGCCCATCGGCATCCACATCGGCTGGAACTTCGCGGAAGGCGGGGTGTTCGGCGGCGCCGTCTCGGGTCGCTTCGGTGGCCACGGCATTTTCGACGTGCCGCTAAGCGGTCCCGGTCTTTTGACCGGCGGCGCGTTCGGACCGGAAACCTCCGTGGTGGCGGCCGCGATCTGTTTCGTGTTGGGCCTGTTCTTCGTCCTGCAGACAATCCGCCGCGGACGCTGGGTGCCGCTCTCGTTCCACATGATGCTGGATTAGACGAGTGTCCCCGCGTTCAGTTGTTTGCGCCAGTACGCTTCGCGGTCCTTGAGCAGGACGGGGATCATCTGCTCGTTCTCGTCCTCGATCTCCTCCAGGATTTCGAACGCGAACGAAGCCTCGCCGTGCGCGTTCCACGCGGCCTGCATCTCCTTGTTGGGAAAGCCGCCCAGGCGAAGCTGGAACCAGAGGCTTGTGTGCTTCTTCTCCGGCTCGGGCGCCCTGGCGACCCAGACCTCGCCGGTGGCCGTGCAGCGCACAGCGAAGACGGCGGGCCGCGCCTTCTGCTCCTTGTACTCGCGGGCGAGTTCCTTGCGGCGGGACTTATCCATTGGCGATCTTCTCCGAAATCTCCCACAGCCGCTCGGCGGCGTCGTCGTTCTGCGCAGCGGCGTTGGGCGTGCCAAGCGCACACTTGTAGTAGTAGCCGCCGCTTTTTCCTGCCACCTCTTCCGATGAGGCCAAGTACACGATCGTGCGAGCGCCTTTCTCGGGCGTGATCGCCGCGATCCTCTTGGCAAGACCGAAGCCGAATCCGAGAAACCCGCTGTTGTTGCTGCCGAAGCGGGTATCGACGAAGCCCGGATGCAGACAGGTCGCGGTTGCGCCGGTGCCTTCAAGGCGGCGCGCCAGCGCCCGCGTGAACAGGATATTGCATAGCTTCGAGGTGCCGTAGGCGCGCATGCCGCGGTAGCTGTTCTTCGATTGAAGATCGTCGAAGCAGATCTGGCCGTACTGGTGCGCATCCGAAGAGGTGGAAACGATGCGCGCGCCGGGAGTTCCGGCCAGCCGCGGCAGCAACCCTTGCGTCACCACGAAATAGGCCATGTGGTTGAGGGCAAAGGTCATCTCCAGCCCGTCCGCCGTCACCTGCCGTTCGGAGAACAAGGCGCCAGCGTTGTTGATCAGAACGTCGATCGTCGGCTCGGCGGCCGCAATCTCGGCGGCCACGCGCTTCATCTCGGCGAGGAGCGACAGATCGGCGTAGTGGACGGCATGCTGCGCGTGCGGGTTGGCGACCGCGATGTTCGTGAGCGCGGCTTCGGCCCGCAAGCGGTCGCGCGCCACGAGCACGATGCGCGCGCCCATCGCGGCGAGCTTTTCGGCGGCGACCTCGCCGATTCCCGACGTCGCTCCCGTGATGACGACGGTCTTGCCTTTCATGCGATTCCCCCCGGCTCAGGCGGGAGGCATTATCCCACGATATCGAGGTCGCTGAAGAAGAACTTGATCTCGACCGCGGCGGTTTCGGGCGCATCGGAGCCGTGGACCGAATTGGCCTCCATCGACTCGGCGAAGTCCTTGCGGATCGTGCCGGGAGCGGCCTTGGCGGGATTGGTGGCGCCCATCACTTCGCGGTTTTTGGCAATCGCGTCCTCGCCTTCCAGCACCTGCACCACCACCGGGCCGGAGGTCATGAACGCCACAAGGCTGCCGTAGAACGGCTTTTCCTTGTGCACGGCGTAGAACGCCTTGGCCTGATCCTCGCCGAGGCGGATGCGGCGCTGGGCCACAACCCGAAGTCCCGCCTTCTCGAACCGCGCGACGATTTCGCCCGTGATGTTCCGGCGCGTTGCGTCCGGCTTGATGATGGAAAGCGTGCGTTCGATGGCCATGACCCACTCCGTTCGGAAAGCGCGGGCCTTGTAGCCCACGGCTTTGCGGACGCGCAAGGCGTGCTACAAGCCCCGCTGCCATGCTGGTGATCGACAACCTGACGGTGCGCATTGCGGGGCGCGTTCTGATGAGCGGCGCCGGCGCCAGCCTGCCCGCCGGACGGCGCGTGGGCCTGGTCGGGCGCAACGGCTCGGGCAAATCGACGCTGCTGAAGGTGATCCAGGGCCTGATGCATGCGGATGCGGGCGACATCACGACACCCCGAGACTGGCGCATCGGTGCGCTGGCGCAGGAGGCTCCTTTCGGCCCCGAAAGCCTGATCGACACGGTTTTGGCCGCCGACACGGAGCGCACTGCCCTCCTCGCCCGCGCCGAGCACGAGACCGATCCGCACGCCATCGCCGACATTCACGCGCGCCTGCACACCATCGGCTCCTATTCCGCGCCCGCCCGCGCCGCGGAGATTCTGGCCGGTCTCGGTTTTTCGCCGGAAGAGCAGTTGCGGCCGTGTTCGGAATTCTCCGGCGGCTGGCGCATGCGCGTGGCGTTGGCCTCGATCCTGTTTTCCGCGCCCGACCTTCTTCTGCTGGACGAGCCGACCAACTACCTCGACCTCGAAGGCGTGTTGTGGCTGGAGGAATACCTGCGCAAGTACCGCGGCACGGTTCTGATCGTCAGCCACGACCGCGACCTCTTGAACAACGCGGCCGAGTTCATCCTGCACCTCGAGCACGGCAAGCTGACGCTCTATTCCGGCGGCTACGACACGTTCGTGGAAACCCGCGCCATGAAGCGCGCGCTCGACGCCGCCACCGCCAAGAAGATCGACGCGCAGCGCAAGCACCTGCAGAGCTTCGTCGACCGTTTCCGCTACAAGGCCACCAAGGCGCGCCAGGCGCAAAGCCGCGTCAAGATGCTGGAGCGGCTGCAAACAATGGACATTCCGGTCGACGAGCATACCGCGCCGATCCGCCTGCCGCAGGCAACCGAGGCGAGCCCGCCCCTGATCACGCTGGAGAATGCCTGCGTCGGTTACGTGCCCGGCAAGCCGGTGCTCTGGCACCTGTCGCTGCGCTTCGATCCCGACGACCGCTTCGCGCTGCTGGGCAAGAACGGCAACGGCAAATCGACTCTCGCAAAGCTGCTCGCAGGCAAGCTCGACTTGATGGGCGGGGCGATGGTGCGCGCCAAGAAGCTGGTTCCCGGCTATTTCGCGCAGCACCAGTTGGAGGAATTGAACGGCGACATCACCCCCATCGACACCCTCGGCCTGCTGCGCCCGAAGCTGTCGATGCTGCAACTGCGCACGCAATTGGGCGGATTCGGATTCTCGGCGGAGAAGGCGCAGACCAAGGTGTCGAGCCTTTCGGGCGGCGAGCGGGCGCGGCTGATGCTGGCGCTGGCGACGCTCGACAGGCCGAACCTGCTCGTTCTTGACGAGCCGACCAATCATCTCGACATCGACGCGAGGAACGAACTTCTGGCGGCGCTCAACAATTTCGACGGCGCAGTGGTGCTGGTGAGCCACGACCGCCGCCTGATCGAGGCGACCGCCGACCGGCTGCTGCTCGTGGCCGACGGCCGGGTGGCGCCGTTCGACGGCGATCTCGACGATTACCGCAGGTATCTGCTCGCTTCCGAGCCTGTCCCGGATGCGCCGCGCGTGGAGCCGAAGCAGACCAAGGAAGACGCGCGCCGCGAAGCGGCCGAAAAGCGGCGGCGCCTCAAGCCGCTCAAGGACAAGGTCGATGCCGCCGAGCATCAGATCGCGGCGCTCAACGCCGAGATCGCCAAGCTCGATGCTGCGCTGGCCGATCCGCTGCTGTTCGTGCACGACCCCAAGAAAGGCACCGCGGTCTCCAAGAAACGCGCCGAGGCAGTGCGCAAGTTGGCCGCCGCCGAAGACCGCTGGCTGCATGCGCACGAGGAATACGAACAGGCGGCAAGGGAAATGGCGTGAACCCCGCTAATCCCCGATATTCGCCTTCAGGAAACGCTCGAGCTCGGTGAGCATCCTGATGCGCGACTCCGGGAAGTTGAGATGGTGGTCCTCGTTGCCGCTGATGCGGATGAACTCGACCTGCTTGTGCGCCTTCTGCAGGGCAGTCACTTCGCGCTCGCTCTGGTCGATCAAGACGGTGGTGTCGCGCTCGCCGTGCATGATCAGGATCGGGCATTTCACTTTGTCGGCGTGGAGCGCCGGCGAAGTCGCGTAAAGCCGGTCGCGGTCGTCGACGGCATTGCCGATCTGCGCTGTGAGTATCGATGTGGCTTTGGTGCCGGGCGTGTTGTGGGGGTTGTCCGTGTAGAGCATCCACGGCAGGTCCGTCACCGGTGCCCAGGCGAAGGCGCAGCGATAGAGGTCCGGCGTGAAGGTGGCGCCCGCCAGCGAGGCATAGCCGCCGTAGCTGGCGCCGACGATGCAGACGCGCTTGGGATCGGCGATGCCGTCGGCAATCAGCTTGTTGACGCCGTCGGTGAGGTCGTCCTGCATGGCAAGGCCCCATTGCCGCGTGCCGGCATGGAAGAACGCCCTGCCGTAGCCGCGCGTGCCCCGGAAGTTCGGCTGCAGCACCGCATAGCCCCGGTTGGCCAGGAACTGCGCCCACCAGTCGAAGCGGAGACGGTCGCCTTCCACGTTGGGACCGCCGTGCGGCATGATCACCATCGGCAGGTTCTTGGGCGTCTTGCCGGGCGGCAAGGTCAGATAGGCATGGATGTCGAGCCCGTCGCGCGCCTTGTAGGGATACGGGCGGACCTCGCCGAGGTCGGCTTCGCTGAGCGCGGGATAGGAAGCGCCGATCAGGGAAGCCTGATGCGTGGTCCGGTTCACGTAGTAGAACATCGGCGGCAGGCGCGGCCCCGAGACGGCGACGATCACCTTCGAGAGGTCGCTGGTTTTCGACACGAGCCTGACGGTGCGCCCCGGGAAAGCCTGTTCGAGGCCGTTCTGCAGCGACTGCAGGGCGGCATCGAAGTAGTGCACGTGCGTGGTGTCGTCGCTATATTCGGCACTCATCACCCGCCCGCTATAGCGATCAACGGTCACGTCCTCGATGTCGTGATTGGGCACCGAGTAGAACGGCGTGATCGCGCCGGTTGCGAAATCGACCTTCTCCAGCGTGTCGAATTCGTGTTCGTCTTCGCGCTGAACGATCACGCCCGAATCGTCGGGCGCAATTCCGCTCACTTCCAGACCCTTGAAGCCGCTCCAGTCGAACGTGCCCGCGGCGGCGAGCGCGCCGTTGCGCCTCACATAAAGCCGGTTCTCCAGCGGATTTTTCGTGGCATCCACGCGCGCCACCACCGACCCGTGCCCGTCCATGACCCACTGGATCGTATTCAACTCCAGGCCGTGTTCGCCTTGCGCGACGACTTCGCCTTTGCCCGTGTTGATGTCCACTTTCATCAGGTCGAGGTGATAGGGATTCTCGTCGTTTTCGATCCGGCTCGCCTCGTTCGAAAGAAGCACGATGTGCGGAACATAAAGCTCGACGTAGATGTGATTGGGATCGTTCACATCGAAGCCGACGATGTCCGAGGTGCTTGGATTGACGTGCATTCCCTTCATGTCGCTCAGCAGAACGACCGGGTTGCTGCCGTCGGCGCCGATTGCGATCGAACGGTAGAACGTCTCGACGCGCCCCTCGGCCTTGTTGTAGTCCTTCAAGCGGTAGTTGTTCTTCAAGACGATGATGAGCCGGTTGTTGCTGGCCCAGTCGATCGCGGCAGTGATCAGGTCGCCGGTCGGGATCTCGACTGGCACCGCGCCCGCGGCCGCGTCGGTCGGATAGATGAGGGTGGCAGCGCGGTTCTTGCGCGACTGGATCGCGGCGAAGTATTTGCCGTCGGGCGAGAGCGAAGGCTGGGAAATTGCCGGAAGATTGCCGAATGCTTCCACAGGTGGATGCGAGGCCGGCGTCTGCGCTCCCAGTGGAGCCGCCGCCAGAAAGACCAGTCCCGCCAGGCCGAGCGCGGCAGCGCGATTCTTCATCATGTCCCCCCGCAATTCCTCAATGTCTCACTCTACCACACCGGGAAATGCACCGCGAGGTGCGCCGCAAAGGAGCGGTATGGAAGCTGTTCTTCGATAATGGGCGGCACGCGGCTACGCCGCAAGCTGCCCAAGCCAGCGTTCGAATATCTCGCGGGCCCGATGTTCGGCCGCCGCAGCCGCTTGAGCCGTCTGCGCGCGCAATTCCGGGATTGAAACACCGACGGTGGCGAGTTCGCACGCGTGTCCCACATACCAGGATTCCAGCCGCTTCGGATCGCCCTCGACATGAAATTGCAGCGCCAGCGCGCGCGGCCCGAACGCGAAAGCCTGATTCGGATAGTTCTCGTTGAACGCCAGCCGCACCGCGCCCAACGGCAGATCGAAGGTGTCGCCGTGCCAATGCAGCACCGCGGCATCGCCGGCACCGAGCGGTGTCAGCGCAGAAGCTGCCCCTTCAGGCGTGAGCGACACGCGCCCCCAGCCGATCTCCTTGTGTCCGCCCGCGAACACGCGCGCTCCCAAGGCGCGGGCCATGAGCTGACAGCCCAGACAAATGCCGAGCGTGGGTTTGCCTGCCGTCAGCCGCCTTTCCAGGAGCGCGATTTCCGCAGCGAGGAACGGATATTTGTCCGCTTCGTAAACCCCGATCGGCCCGCCGAGGACAACCAGCAAGTCCGCGCTTTCCATCTCCGGTCCCGTGAGGTCGTCGAGGGCCGCATCGCGATAGGCGATCGACCAGCCGTTCCTTTCGAGCACGGGCGCCAGCAGACCGAGGTCCTCGAATGCCACGTGGCGGACGGCGACGGCGGTCTTGCGCGGCTGGTTCATCGTCCTGAGTATCGTTCGCCGGTGTGACGGTGGTCTTCCTGCCGCGATTCGTCGCGCAGGTACAAGCAAGTGTGCGCCTCGTCGCCAAAGTTGCGGCCGGCGAAACCGGTTAGGGTCGGCGCACGATTTGGGGAACACATCATGGCGAAACTACTGATCCTCGGCGGCACGGGGTTCACGGGGAGGCTGGTGGCGCGCCATCTGCTCGACCAGTCCGGTGCGGAAATCACCATCGCCGCGCGCCATGCGGAAAAGGCCAGGCAGATCGTCAACGATCTCGGCGAACGCCATCCCGGGCGCATTGCGGCCGTGCAGGCCGATGCGGCCGATCCGGCCTCGCTCAGCGCGGCGCTGGCGGGACACGACATGATCGTGGTGACGTCTCCGACCACCGCGCATGCCGCGGTCGTCGCACGGGCGGCGCTGGAGGCGGGCGCGGATTATCTCGACGTGCAGCTCGGCGCAAAGAAGTTCGCGTACCTGAAATCGATTTCCGGCGAGATCGAAAGGGCGGGCCGCTGCTTCATCACCGAGGCGGGATTCCATCCCGGCCTGCCGTCAGCGCTGGTACGGCTTGCGGCGAGCCATCTTGACACGATCGAGAGCGCGATCACCGCGGGCTATCTCGGCATCGGCACGGAAATCCCCTATTCCGAGGCGGTGGACGAACTTGTGGGCCTGTTCCGCGATTATCAGGCCCAGGTGTTCAAGGACGGGGCCTGGACCAAGCCGGGTGCCTGGCAGATGCGCAGGATCGACTTCGGCGGCGATCTCGGGATCAAGACCTGCTATTCGCTGTTCTTCGAGGAGTTGCGCGAGCTTCCCGCGCTCTATCCCTCGCTGAAGGACGTCGGCTTCTACATTTCGGAATCCCATTGGGTGAACGACATGATCGTCGCTCCATTAGCCATCGTGATGCTGAAAATTGTCCCCAATGCCACGCGCACCATCGGCAAGCTGCTGTGGTGGGGCATGATGAAATTCCGCAAACCGCCTTATCGCACCGAGCTCATCGTGCAGGCCGCCGGACAGCACGCGAGGCAGCCGACGGCGTTCGAGGCCGCCGTATCGCATTGCGATGCCTACGAGCTTACGGCAATTCCGGTGGTGGCAGCGCTGCTGCAATATCTCGACGGCAGTGCGAGACGGCCGGGGTTGCACATCATGGGCCATTTCGCCGAACCCGAACGCCTCATGACAGACATGAAGCGCATGGGCGTAAAATTCCGAACGGCAACACGATAGTTTTCGGGCTTCCGCCCTGCGCGCACGAACCCGTCCGTTTACCATCAGCCATGAAGCGAGGCGGTGACCAAATCACTCATCTATGGCGCGCCGCGACAGGCGTACATTTCGACACAACATTGCGCCGCACGAATAAGACGCAATGAAGTCGGGGATTCGAACCGCAGAGTGAAATGGCCGGCGACCGGCCGCTGCGGCGGGGGGAGTGTATGACCAGTCCAACATTATCGGACGAAGCCGGATTCATCAGCGGCGTGGACGCGAGCGGCAAGCTGGCGCCGAACGGCTTCTGGGCTTGGGACGGCAACGCCTGGAACAACGCCTTCAATTACGGCCCGGCGACCGCCCGCAAGTTCGGCACGGCGGCCGCGGGCACGGCCGGCGGGACGGTGAACTACTACTTCGATCCCGCCTCCAACTGGACCGCGAACGAAAAGACCTGGTTCGCCGCCGCACTGGCCTTGTGGTCGGCGGAGGCCAACATCTCGTTTGCCGAAACCACCGATTCCACCCAGGCGCAGATCACATTCACGCGCGGCAGCGATTCCGGCGCCCACACCGTCTCCACGCTCGACGGCTACGGCGGCGGCTTCCACACCATCACCGGCTCGACCGTCTCCATCGACACCAGCAACCCCAACTTCGAGATCAACGCGATCACGACCTATTGGGGTTATTCCACGATGACCCTGGTGCACGAGATCGGCCATGCGCTCGGCCTCGGCCACGGCGGCGCCTACAATGTCGCCACCGGCCCCGACCGGCAATTCAGCGCCTACGACTGCCAGGCCTGGACGCTGATGTCGTACTACCCGATGTGGTGGTCCGCCTCCCAGTCGAAATACGGCGCCGAATATCCCGTGAATGCGAACTGGGTGTTCACGCCGGACCAGGGCAATTTCTCCTACTCGCCCGTCACGCCCATGCAGGCCGACATGATGGCGATCCAGCGGCTGTATGGCACGCCGGCTTCGACGCCGCTGAGCGGCGGGCAGGTGTTCGGCTTCGACTGCAACATCGCCGGCACCATCCGTCCGTTCTTCGATTTCACCCAGAACCTCTATCCCGTCATCACCATCTGGGACGCGGGCGCCAACAACACGCTGGACCTTTCCGGCTTTTCGAAGGATGCCTCGGTCGATCTCAATCCGGGCGCGTTCACAAGCTGCGACGGCGCGAGCAACAACATCGCGATCGACGCTTCGACCTGGGTCGATACCGCCATCGGCGGCTCCGGCAACGACACCTTCGTCGCGAACGCTCAGGCCGACAAGTTGATCGGCAACGCCGGCAACGACACCTTCGTCATGGCCGGCACGCTGACCGCCTCGGACGCGATCGACGGCGGCGACGGCAACGACACCGTCACGCTCGACGGCAACTACACCCGCACCTTCGGCGCACACAATCTGGACAACATCGAGGTCCTGCTACTGGCGGGCGGACACAACTACACGCTCACGAGCGTGGATGCCAACGTGGCCGCCGGAAAGACGCTCACGGTCGATGGCTCGGCGCTCGGCGCCGGCAACGTGCTCAACTTCTACGGCGGGCACGAAACTGACGGTGCCTTCGTCTTCATCGGCGGCGCGGGTAACGACACGCTCACCGGCGGGGCCGGATCGGACACGGTGAGCTACGCGAAAGCCACTGGCGGGGTAAGCGTCAATCTCGCGTCCGCCGCGGCGCAGACGATCGGCGGAGGCGAAGGCGTCGACCAGCTCAAATCGATCGAGAACGTCGTCGGATCGAACTATGCCGACACGCTCACCGGCACTTCGGGCAACAACACGATCAGCGGCGGCAGCGGCGCGGACACGGTCGTCTATTCGGGCAACTCCGCGCAGTACACCGTCACGCTCAATCCCGACGGCAGCGCCACCGTGGCGGGCGCCGGGGCCGGCGCCGATACGCTGTGGAGCATCGAGTGGCTCAAATTCGCCGACAAGACGGTGGCGCTCACCGGCACCATCATCGGGGGGACCAGCGGCGACGATACGCTCGTCAACACCGATGCCGGCAACACGCTCGACGCCTTCGCTGGCAACGACGACATCACGGATTCGGGCCCGGGCTCGACGCTCGACGGCAACTTGGGCGACGACATCCTGAGGCTCGATCGCTCGGCGTCTTCCACGCCGCTCGCGCTCGCGTTCACCGGCGGGGCCGCCTCCGAGCCCGCCGCTTCCGACGGCACGGTCATCAAGAACGTCGAGCACCTGGACCTCACGACGGGCGCGGGAAACGACAGCGTGACCTTCGCCGGCCTGATCGGCGACGACACCTGGGGCGCCAATTCGTGGGACGGCGGCGACGGCAACGACAGCGTCACGATCGATCTGTCCTCCCAGACCGCGCCGGCGGGATACGCGCTCGATGCCTTCTTCTTCGACGGCAGCGCGCTTTCCGTGCGGCTGCTGAACACGGTGACCTACGCCACCAGCACGGTCGATCTGCTCGATCTTGCGAACGTCGAAACGTTCACCGTCCTGGGCGCCAGCTCGGCGAGGAACAACCTCACCGCGACGGCCGCCGGCAGCGAAACGCTGCGCGGAGGATCGCTGCCCGACAACTTCTACATCGCCGGCACGGGAACCTATTCGATCGACGGCGGCGGCGGGCCCGACGCCCTGTTTTTCCAGTCGCCTGCGTCCGGCATCGTGCTCAATCTGGGCACCACCGGCGCGCAATCCGTCGGCGGCGGCCTCGGCACCATGACGGTGAATTCGGTCGAAACGGTCTATGCCACCAACTACCCCGACAAGCTCACCGGAGGCGGCGGCAACGACACGCTCTACGGCATGGGCGGCAACGACCAGCTCGACGGCGGTTCCGGCAACGACTGGCTCTACGGCGGCTCGGGCGACGACACGCTGACCGGCGGAGCTGGCGACGACACCCTCGACGGCGGCGACGGCAACGACATCGCGACCTACGCGGCGGCAATAGCGGGGGTAACCGTCAATCTGGGGCTGGCGGGCGCGCAGCTCGTGAATGCCGCGCTCGGATACGACACGCTGGTCAACATCGAGAACGTGATCGGTTCGCGCTACAACGATACGCTCACCGGCGACGCGGGCAACAACACGCTGATGGGCGGCGCCGGCGACGACTCGCTCTACGGCGGCTCCGGCTCGGACACCGTCAATTACTCCGCCGCCACGAGCGGGATCACCGTCAACCTCGGGCTTTCGACCCCGCAGAAGATCAACGACAGCGAGGGCACGGACAAGCTCAATTCGATCGAGAACGTGATCGGTTCGGCCTACAACGACGTGCTGACGGGAACTTCCGCGGCCAACACGTTCACGCCCGGAACCGGCAGCGACACGATGACCGGCGGCAGCGGCAACGACGTCTTCGTGTTCACCAACGGTCTGGACTCGACGGATTCCATTGACGGCGGCTCGGGAACCGACACGATCACCCTCAACGCCTCGTATTCGGGTCTGGTTCTCGGCGCTAACATCGTCAATGTCGAGAAGCTGGTCGCCGGTGCGGGCCACAGCTACCGGATCACTTCCACCGACGCGACCGTAGCGACCGGCGCGGCCTTCAGCGTCGACGCATCGGCGCTGACTTCGGCGTATTGGATCAACTTCGACGGCTCGGCCGAAACCGACGGCAAGTACGCGTTCGTGGGCGGCTCAGGAACCTCCGCCTTCGCCGGCGGGGCGATGGCCGATACGTTCGATCTCACGCGCGGCGGCAATCACACTGCCCGCGGCAACGGCGGCAACGACAGCTTCTCGCTCGGAGCGGGACTCAAGTCCTCGGACGTCATCGACGGCGGAGGCGGCAAGGACACCATCAGCCTCGACGGCGACTACTCGGGCGGACTGACGCTCAAGCCCACGACACTCGTCAACGTCGAGATCATGACGCTCGCGGCCGGACACAACTACAAACTCACCAGCGACAACGCCACAGTGGTGGCGGGCCAGTCGCTAGCGGTCGACGCCTCGGCGCTCGCCTACATGAACTCGGTGAGCTTCAACGGCGCGGCCGAGACCGACGGCAGGTTCGTCCTCACCGGCGGCGCCGGCGCCGACACGCTGATCGGCGGCGCGGGCAGGGACACCATCACGGGCGGCGCGGGCCAGGACCTTCTCGTCGGCGGCGGCGGCAAGGACACGTTCGTCTACACGCAGGCCTACGATTCGCCCTGCGCCTATTACGACACGATCAAGGGCTTCGACCCCACCCTCGACAAGATCGACACCTGGTTCACGGTCACCGGCATCGACGCGTCCATCAACACCGGAACGGTCAACAGCGTCGATCTGTTCGACGGTCTGGGCATGGCCATCGGCACCAACCTCGCGGCCCACCATGCCGTCCTGGTGACGCCGAACGCGGGCGATTGCGCCGGAAAGACCTTCCTCGTGATCGACTGCAACGGCGTTGCCGGCTATCAGGGCTGGGACGATCTCGCCATCCTGCTCGACACGCCCGCGAACCTGTCGAAATTGGGGCTTGGGACCTTCACCTAGAGTGCATTCAGCAAGAGTGGGATCCGTTTCTCCGTTCGAAAGCGCGTCCGAACGAGAATCCCCGGCGTTTCACCTGTTTCAACGAAAAGGTGAAATACCCGAAGCTGCGTTGCGCTCGGCGCACCGGGCCCGGGGCCTGTTTTGACCCTGGCCTAGGCGTCACGTTCTTGGACCGCGGAACCGAATGATACGCAGAGTCAACTGTTTGCAGAACACACCAACACCCGTCGTCATGAATAGGCAATTGTACTGAAGACGTTTTGTCACATGCAGTCTGGCCGTCCATCCCCGAATGGACCTCAATTATTCCAATTCAAGTCACATTTCACGAATACGTCCCCCGCCGCGCCAAGAACCGCCTCCTTGGGGAGGTTGGCGGCCAGCCGCGCATCGAAGAGCTTGGGACAGGAGTTGAAATGCACACGGTGTTCAAAGACACCGGGGGCGCTGCCGGCGAACACGTCCGGCTTCGCAATCCTCACCCGTTGGATATCGCCTTGGGCGCCCGGATCCGGCGCCGCCGCAACGAGATCGGTTACTCGCAGGAACAGCTCGCCCGCCGCATCGGGGTGAGCTTCCAGCAGGTCCAGAAGTACGAGCTCGGCACGAACCGCGTCAGCTTTTCGCGACTGGTGGAGATCGCGAAGGCCCTGAACTGCACCGTGATGTATATCGTAGGCGATCTCGACAAGTCGAACGACGTCCGACATCCGCAGGAATAGCGTGATCCGGCGGAATTGAATCAAATTTGGCATCCGCCGAACAGCCGGCACATAAGCGATGAAGGCGCGAAAAAACGGAACTAATCCGTTTAGGGCGAGTTCATCGCCGTTCGCGTCTTTCGTTGCCGCTCGTCGCGTTCAAGCGCCAACATTCCGGCCGTGGGTTTGCTGGGGCTTGGAACATGAAACGCGCATTGGCCGGATCGGCGGTATTGGCGCTTTTTCTCACCACGAACGTTTCCGCGGGGCCGGGCTGCGAGTCGCCGCAAGGCGAAGCGGCGCTGCGAACGGCGGCGCTGCAGCAATACCTGATGGTGGCCGCGCTCACCTGCCAGCGCGTTCCCGCCTACAACGGCTTCGTCGTCTCCCACCAGCGCGAGCTGCAGGAATCCGACAGAGCGCTGCTGCAGCTGTTCATGCGGCGGGACTCCCAGCGGGGCGACGCCAACTACAACGCCTACAAGACCTGGCTCGCCAACGCCGCCTCGATGCGCAGCCTGCACGATCCGCGCTTCTGCGAGATCGCCGATTCCGCGTTCGGCGCCGCCGTCGGCAGGCCGCTTGTCGATGTCGTGCAGGAGCGGCCCGTGCCGCTCGACATCAGCGAGGTGGAATGCGCCGCGAATTCGCCGATGCAGCATCACGCCGCACTCGAATCCCGCTGAGGCTCAGCCGGGCACCTTACCGAGCAGGCGCAGCACCCAGCGGATGCACGCGTGGCCGCCGTCTACCGGCTCGCAGTACATGAGCGGGCATCCGCCCACGATCGCCTCGATACCCCTCGCCTTGCATTCCTTTACTGCTTCCCGGGAAACGCTGCCGTCGCCGAAGGAGCGGTGGAACCAGACCCGCTTGACGCCCTTGTCGGCGCACTGGCGCACGATGTCGGCAGCGACGGAGCGACTCGTCACCACCATGACGCCGTCGATCTCGCCCGGGATCGACTTCAGATCGGGATAGCACGGCACGCCCTCGAGCTCGGCCGCGCTGGGATTGACGGGCACCACCTCGAAGCCGCTGTCGCGCAACTTGCGGAAGACCGCATTGGCGGTCTGCTTGGGGTCGCGCGAGACGCCGGCGACGGCGAACCGCTTGCCTTCCAGGAATGCGGCGACGCTCTTGGGCGTGCTGGCCATGCTGATGTCCTTTCGCGCGTAAGGTGTGCGGGTCCTATACTCTGCGCGGCGCGTCCGGACACATTCAGAATTGTCGCGGCCGGGTTGAAAGGCGCCGGGCGGGCCGATTGCGCCGGATGCATGACATTTCCGCAATGATGCGTGCGCATTCCGCCAAGTTCCGATCCACCTGCGCTCCACACGTGGATGGTTTGTCGTTTGCACGAACCGCGGCTACAGACAGATACAATTGTTTGAGGACGCTACAAACCATCTGTTAAGCGCGCGCCCAAAAAATGCTGCGGACCTCGATGGAGTTCACCCGCCATGTCGATCAGCAGCATCACTTCCACCCCGCCCTCCTATCAGCCTGCCTCCGATCCGAACGGAATCCAGAGCAAATTCCAGGCGCTGGTGCAGGCGATCCAGTCCGGCGACGTGTCGTCGGCGCAGCAGGCCTATGCGGCCCTGACGCAGAACATGCCCTCCCAGGCTTCCGGTTCTTCTTCGTCCAACCCGTTCCAGCAGGCGCTTTCGAGCATCGGCAGCGCGCTGCAGTCGGGCGACATGACGAGCGCGAAGAGCGCGTTGCAGAACCTCCAGCAGACGATGAAGGCCCATCACGGCCATCACCGCCACGGCGCCCAGGGTGCGGACGACTCGTCGCAGACTTCGACATCGAGCCAGACGACGGCTGGCGTTTCGACGCTCTCGACCGCGGCGAATTCGCTGCTCGACATCACGGCCTGAGGGCGGTTCAGCTTCCCAACTGCTCCCTGGCGATGCGGTACCATTCTCGCTGCCGGCTGCGGTAATAGCCGGGCGCGTGGCGCACGGAATCGACGATCTCGCGGAACAGCGCCTGCGCGCGCTCCCTGCGCCCGATCTTGTTGAGGAACACCGCATAGCGGCAGCGCGCCTCCTCGCCGGGATAGCGCGGCACCACGGTTTCGAACTGGCGGATCGCGTCCTCGGTGCGGCCCACCAGTTCCAGCGCGCGGGCGTAATCGAGTTCGGCGTCGGCGTCGAATGCGCTTCTGTCGAGGTCCTTCAGCTTGGCGAAGGCCTCCACTGAGCCGGGGCCGTCGCCCGCCAGCAGCTTGGCGCGCGCCAGCCCGCGCAACAGAACCGGATCGCTCCCGCCGAGCGGGCCGTTCATCGCGCTCTGGTACATCTCGACCGCGTCCTGGAAGCGGCCGCGCTTGATGCACTCCTCGGCGAAGGCGCGCTTGGAATCGGCGGAGCCGACCGTCTGCATCTCGCGCAGCTTCTCGCGGTAGTCGCGGCCCGGATCGGCCATGCTGGCGACGTTGTCGGCAAAACGGCGCGCGCCCGCGCTACTGAAAAAGTCCGGGATGACGGCGAGAATCACGTAGGCCGCCCAGCCGATCGGACCCAGAAATCCGATGACGAGCAGCCACCACCACGGCCGCCCGGTGCGGATGCAGTGATACGCAAACGCGAGCGAGATCAGAAGGCCGGCAAATCCGAATCCGAAGAACATGTCTCAGGCGCCCGTTTCATCGCAGATAAGGAGCCCGAAGGCTGCAAATCAACCCTGTTTCTCCCACTTTCCGGATGCGCTTTCCTTCCAGTAGGTTACGTCGTGGCCCGCGGCCTTGGACGCTTTCCAGGCGGAGCGGGCCGTCTCCACCGCGCCCGGATCGCGCCCGTCGAACATCAGGACGATGCGGGTCAACGCTCTCGCCTCCGCCGCGTTCCAATCCGGAAGCGGCGCAGCGCCGACAAGGAACAGAACGTCGGCGCGGTTGGGATTGCCCGGTTCCATCGTGATCAGCACCGGCTGGCGCGCCGGATCGCCGTCGCCCAGTTGCGCGTGCGGCAGGAAACCGTCGTTGAAGGTCCACAGCCGCGCGTCGAGGGCGTCGGCGCGCTCGGCGGAATCGACGCGGACGAGCGCCCGCCAGCCGCGCTCCAGCGTCTTTTCGATCAGCGGCGGCAGCGCTTCGTCGAGTGCGCGCCGTTCGAGGTGGTAGAAAAGGACCTCGGTCATCAATCCTCGTAATTGTCCGCCACGAAGCGGTCGAGCAGGCGCACGCCCCAGCCGGTCGACCAGCTCGGGATCAGCGGCTTCTTCTCGTTGTCCTGCCAGGCGACGCCCGCGATGTCGAGATGCGCCCACGGCGTCTTCTCCTTGACGAAGCGCTGGAGGAACTGGGCCGCCGTGATCGCGCCGGCATACTGCCCGCCGATGTTCTTCATGTCGGCGATCTTCGACTTCAAGAGCTTGTCGTAGGCCTTGCCGAGCGGCATGCGCCACACCGGCTCGCCCGCCGCCTTGCCCGCTTGGGTCAGGCGCTCGGATAGCCGGTCGTCGTTCGAGAACAGGCCGGCGTTCTCCTGGCCCAACGCGACCATGATGGCCCCGGTTAGCGTGGCAAGGTCGATGACGAGCTTGGGATTGAACTTCTCCTGCGCGTACCACAGCGCGTCCGCCAGCACGAGGCGGCCTTCCGCGTCGGTGTTCAGAATCTCGATGGTCTGGCCCGACATCGATTTCACGACGTCGTCGGGGCGCTGCGCGGCGCCGTCGGGCATGTTCTCCACGAGGCCGATGACGCCCACCGCGTTCACTTTCGCGCGACGGGCGGCCAGCGCCTGCATGGTGCCGGCCACGGCCGCCGCCCCGCCCATGTCGCCTTTCATCCCCATCATGCCGGTGCCGGTCTTGAGCGACAGGCCGCCGGAATCGAAGCACACGCCCTTGCCCACGAAAGCAACGGGCGAAGCGGTCTTGCGGCGCGAGCCGTTCCAAGTGAGCACGACAAGCTGGCTTTCGCGTTCGCTGCCCTGGCCAACGCCCAAGAGCGCGCCCATGCCGAGCTTTTTCATCTCCGCCTCGCCCAGCACGTTCACCTTGAGCCCGGCCTTGGAAAGCGCCTTGGCCCGGCGCGCGAACTCCTGCGGCGAAAGAACGTTGGGCGGCTCGTTGACCAGATCGCGGGCCAGGAACACGCCTTCGGCGACCGCTGCCATGCGGGCCCACGAACGACGAGCCGCCGCAACGTCGCCTGTCAGAACCGTAACCTTCGCGAGCTTGGACTGGTGCTCGTCGAGATCTTTGGTGCGGTATTGGTTGAATGAATAAGATTTCAGCTTGGCGCCGAACGCGATGTGGGCTGCCAGCGCGGCGCCCTTGACCTTGCCGCCTTTCGGCGGGTCGATCTCGAAGGCGACCTCGGTCTCCGCCGAACCGCTGAGGCGCCCCAACGCCGCGGCAGCGGCGGCTTCCGCTGCCGTTCCGTCGAACTGCTCGGCCTTTCCCAGGCCGAGCACGACGATCCGCGACACTCCCACCCCGGCCGGCGCGAGCACTTCCAACACCTGTCCCGCCTTGGCCTTGAACTGGCAGGACGGCATGGCGCGGCCGATCGCCCCGCCCGACGCCTTGTCGGCCTTGGCCGCAGCCGGAAGCAGGCCCGTGCCTTCTGCGGCGCCCACCACCCAGACGCCGGAATCGACCGCCTTTGCTGCGGCAAAGTTGAATTGCATGGGTTTTCTCCAGTTGACAGGCCGGGTTGCCCTGCGGCCGCATGGGAATGCTAAAGAGGGGAGTGCTAGTTTAGGTCGAATCGGCCCGGGGGCAAGCCGGGCCGGGCGCACGGGAAGGTTCATGCCGCGGCTGTCGTACTACGTCCTCAAGCAGTTGATGGGGCCGATCGCGCTGTTCGCCTTCCTGATGACCTGCGTCATCTGGCTGACCCAGTCGCTGCATTTCCTCGACCTCATCATCAACCGGGGGCAGTCGGCGGGCACGTTCCTCTACCTGACCATACTTATCCTGCCCAGCCTGCTCGTGATCATCCTGCCGCTCGCCTACTTCTTCGGTTCGCTTTACGCGCTGTCCCGCCTCAGCCAGGACAGCGAGCTGGTGGTGATGGCGTCGGCCGGCTTCAGCCGCGCTCAGCTTGCGGTGCCGGTCATCACCGCGGCCGTGATCGTGATGGCCCTCACCTACCTCTGCGGGCTGTACCTGATGCCGGCGGGCCAGCGGGCGATGAACGACAAGGTGATCGACATCCGCGCCAACATCGGCGCCGCGCTGCTCAACGAGGGCACATTCAACACGCCGGCCAAGGGGTTGACGGTTTTCATCCGCGCCATCGATTCCGACGGCGAAATCCACGGCGCGCTGGTGCACGACAACCGCAATACCAAGGCGCCCATCACCTATCTCGCCGAAAGCGGCCAGATCGTGCAGACGCCGGCCGGCGCGCGCCTCATCATGCGCGACGGCACGATCGAGCAGAGCGCCAAGCACGGCGCGCGCCTTTCCATGCTGAAGTTCCAGCGCTACGTCTTCGATCTCGATCAGTTCTCGGGCCCGGCGACGCCGACCGAACGCCAGACCAACGAACGCTACCTCTACGAGCTCCTGAATCCCGATCCGAACTTGAAGCCGAAGGTCAGGAACGCCTACTTCGCGGAAGCCAACAACCGCATCTCGCAGCCGCTCTACTGCATCGCCTTCGCATTCATCGCGCTTGCCGCCATCACCCGCGGGCGGCGCGCGCGGGGGGCGCACATGCTGCGCATGACGGCGGCGTGCTTCGCGGCGACGGGCCTCAGGATCGCGGGCTACGGCATCCAGGGTCTGGCGGTGAGCAAGCCCGCGCTCTGCGTCCTGTTCTATCTCATTCCGCTCGCCGGGGCGGCGGTTGCGATCGTGTTTCTGTCGGTGGGCCTTCCCGAGCCTGCGCCTCAGGCTCCGGCGGAGGCGGCGGCATGAGCTGGTCGTGGACGCTCTACCGCTATCTGGCGCGCCAGTTCCTGCTGGGTGTCGGCACTGTTTACGGCGCGCTCCTGCTGGTCGCGTTCTCGATCGACGTGGTGAACTTGATCGATCGTACGGCGGGACGCGGCGTTTCGAGCGCCGTGATCGTCGGCATGGCGCTGCTGCAGATGCCCGACCTTGGCCAGAAGATGCTTCCGTTCGCGGTGCTGTTCGGCGGCGTGTTCTGCTTCATCCGCCTTTCGCGCAGCCAGGAGCTGGTGGCGACGCGCGCCGCCGGCGTGTCGGCGTGGGATTTCCTGATGCCACCGCTGGCGATGGCGGTCGTCATCGGCGTGTTCGTCGTCGTGGCCGTGACGCCGGCCGCGTCGCGCATGCTGAATCAGTTCTCCGCGCTGGAAGCCAAGTACATCAAGGGACAGGCTTCGCAGCTTTCGGTCTCGGCCAACGGGCTGTGGCTGCGCCAGGGCGACGAGAACGAACAGTCGGTCATCCACGCGCTGTCCGTCGCCGACCAGGGCGTGCACCTCGACGACGTGATCGTGTTCCTCTACGGCGCCGAAGATCACGTCCTGGGCCGCATCGACGCGCGCAGCGCCCAGCTCGCGCAGGGGGCCTGGGTGCTGAAGGACGCCTGGGTCAGCGGGCCGAGCGGGGTGGTTCGCCATCACGACCGGTACGAAACGAAGACCACGCTCACCCCCGCACAGATCCAGGAGAGTTTCGCTCCGCCCGACACGCTGTCGTTCTGGGAGCTGCCCCACTTCATCCAGGCCGCCGAAAACGCGGGCTTCTCCGCCGTGCGCTACAGGCTGTACCTTTATTCGCTGCTGACGCTGCCCATTCTGTTCGCGGCGATGGTGTTCATGGCGGCCAGTTTTTCGCTCCGGCTTTCGCGCGCCGGCGGCCTGGGGAAGATCGTGCTGATCAGCGCGCTGTCGGGATTTGCCGTCTACTTCTTCACCGATCTCACCCGGGCGCTCGGCCAGTCGGCTATACTGCCGCCATGGCTGGCCGCCACGGCGCCCGCGGTGGCCGCGATCCTGATCGGCATGACGCTCGTCTTCCACCAGGAGGACGGATGAGAAGGGGATCAACTCCGCAGACGCAGGCTTGCGCGCTCGTCGCGCTGGTTGCGCTTGCGCCTGCCGCGGCCGGCGCGCCGCTGCCGGCTGCGGCAACGGCGTCCGCGCCGGCGGACAAGCAGATGCTGCTGCAGGCGGACCAGGCCGAATACAACACCACGACCCGCATCGTCACCGCCCGCGGGCATGTCGAGATCGACTACGAGGGGCGCATCCTGCTCGCGGATTCGGTGTCCTACAATCAGAACACCGACGTCATCACGGCGGACGGCCATGTCAGCCTGATGGACCCGAACGGCAACGTCGCCTTCGCCGACCACGTGACCCTGACGGACAGGATGCGCGACGGCGCGCTCAGCGGCTTCGGCGCCCTCATCGGCAAGTACGGCCGCCTCGTGGCCGCCAGCGCCAGCCGGACGGGGGACCGCCTCACCGAAGGCCGGCACATCGCCTACACGCCGTGCAAGATCTGCAACAAGCCGGGCGAGCGCACGCCGGTCTGGCAGGTGCGGGCGTTCCGCGTGGTGCACGACGAGGAGCAGCACCGCATCAAGTTCAAGGACGCCACCATCGAAGTGTTCGGCGTTCCCGTCCTCTACACGCCCTACCTGACCGAACCCGACCCGACGGTGAAGCACGCCAGCGGCTTCTTGATGCCCGACGTCGGCAACACCTCGTCGATCGGGTATTTCATCAGCCTTCCCTATTACTGGTCGATGTCCAAGAGCCGCGACCTCACGGTCGAACCGATCGTCACCACGCGCGGCGGCGACGTGCTGATGAGCGAATTCCGCGAGCGCTGGGACCACGGCGGCATGTGGCTCCAGGGCAGCGTCGCGCAGAATCCGAACGGCGGCTTCAACGGAGAACAGACGCAGATCTACTCGCACCTGTTCGGGTCGGGCCGGGCGATGCTCTCGCAGAGCTGGGAATTCGGCTACGACGCGCAGCTGACCTCTAACGTGACCTACCTGAAGCGATACGACATCTCGCAGCTCGACCGCCTGCTGTCGGACCTGTTCCTGGCCGGGGAGCAGGACCGCAGCCGGTTCTCGATCGCCGGCTATTTCTTCCAGGGCCTGCGCGCCACCGACGACAACCGCACCTTCCCGGTGGCGCTGCCGCTGGTCGAGTACACCTACATCCCCGAACACAAATGGGCCGGCGGCCGCTTCCGTTTCGAGGTGAACAGCGTGGCGCTGACCCGCGACGTCGGCGCCAACGACCAGCGCCTCACCGCCGAGGCGCGCTGGCGGCTTCCCATGGTGACGGGCAACGGCCAGTTGTGGACGTTCCAGCTCGACGCGCGCGGCGACGTGTACCACACCGACACTCCGGCGCCGCTGCCCACCAGCAGTCATTACGTCACCCGCGGGCTGCCCTACGCGGCGTTGGACTGGCGCTGGCCGTTCATCAGCACCAACAGCAGCGGCAAGTCCATCGTGCTGGAGCCGATCGTCCAGCTCGTGGCGCAGCCCTATGGCGGCAATCCCAACTCGATCCCGAACGAGGACAGCCTCAGCGCCGAGATCGACGACAACAACATCTTCAGCTTCGATCAGGTGCCGGGATACGATCTGGTCGAGAGCGGGCCGCGCGCCAACCTCGGCATGCGCGCCGAATCCCGGTTCGAGTCCGGCTATGTGGAGGCCCTGATCGGCCAGAGTTTCCGGCTCAAGTCCGATCCCGCTTTCGCGAACATCCCGGGGTTGTCCGACACGCGCTCCGACGCGGTCGGCCGCTTCAGCATCAAGTTCCCGCCTTACATAGACCTGACCAATCGCATCGATGTGGATGAACAAACCGGTAATGTTCGGCGCGACGAGGTCTATCTGACCGGGACTTACGGCCGCTCCAGCACCCGCATAAGCTACGTCCAGCTTTCGCCCACCCTCGGTCTTCCGGCCCGCGAGGAAGTGAACGCCCAGTTGGACGTTAACTTCTACCGGGATTGGCAGGCGTTTGCGGCCATCCGTCGCGATTTGAAGGCGCAGCAGACCCTCGATAACGAGTTCGGGCTTGGTTACGAGGACGAGTGCTTCGGGATTTCCGTGGCCTACCGCCGGAAATACACCACGGACCGCGACCTTCCGCCGTCGACCTCGGTCATCCTGCGGCTCAAGCTGAAGACCAACGAACAGGAAATCCAAGCCTTCAGCCTGTTCCCGGAGGACGTATTCGCCTACGGCCGTCCTTGATCGAAGTGCGGAATTGCTTATTCTCCCCCGCCTGTTGCGGCAAATTGGTCCAGGAAAAAGCGTCTGTTCATGCTGGCTAGAAACTGCGTCTTTGCCGGTCTGATTGCGGGGTTGGCGCTGGCTGCGTGGCCGGCCTGCCGGGCCGCCGCTCCCGAGGCGGCAACGCCGGGCGCATCCGCGCCGGCAACCGCGCAGCGCGACGCGCTGGTCTCGCCGTCGACGGCCTCGGCGCCCGCGGCCGCGGCGGAACCCGTCGAGACCAAGCCAAATCCCAACCGCCAGAACTCGATCGTCGCCCTCGTCAACGACCTGCCGATCACGAGCTGGGAGCTGAGCCAGCGCATCGCGCTGGTGATGAGCACGACCAGCATCCCGCGCACGCCGGAGATGGAGAAGAAGGTGCGCGACCAGGTGCTCGACCAGCTCGAGACCGAGGTGCTGCAGCGCCAGGAGGCGCAGAAGAACGACATCACCGTTTCGTCGGTGGAAGTCGACAAGTACATCCAGAACATCCTCGACGACAACCACATGACCAAGGAGCAGCTCACGGGCGTTCTGGCTCACGGCGGCGTCAAGATGGCGACGTTCCGTTCGCAGATCGCCGCTTCGGTCCTGTGGCAGAAGGCCGTGCAGGATCACTACGCGGGTCGCATCACCGTCTCGCCCGAGCAGGTCGATTCCGAGATGGCGCGCATCAAGCAGGGCGCCGACAAGGCACATTTCACCGTTTCGGAAATCTTCCTGCCGGTCGACAACCCCGACCTCGACGACAAGGTGCGCAAGCAGGCCGAAGATCTCGTCTCGCAGCTCCAGGCGGGCGCACAGTTCACTGCGGTTGCCCGGCAATTCAGTCAGAGCCCTTCCGCAGCTGACGGCGGCGACATCGGTACCGTCTATGACGGCCAGCTGGCGCCGGAATTGAACAAGACCCTGCTCGGCATGAAGACCGGCGACATGTCGGCGCCCATCCGCTCCATCGGCGGCTACTACATCCTGCTGCTGCGCCAGCGCTACGAGCCCGTCGGCACCAAGATCGTCGAGGACACGCCCACGGCCGCGACGCTGCCGGCGGTCGTGCCCCTCGGCCGCATCCTGCTGCGCCTGCCGCCGAAGCCGCCCAAGGAGTACATGGACAAGGTCATGCAGATCGCCGAGCAGATCAGGCAGGTGACCACGAGCTGCGACATGGCGTCCAAGCTGCCCGAGAAGGAGCCGGGAATCGTCTACTTCGCGCTCGGAAACACGCGGGTCGCGGACTTGAACCAGGAGACCCGCGACGCGCTCGCCAAGACCGAGCCCGGCGGCGTCGCCGAGCCGTTCAAGTCGGACGCGGGCATCGAGATCTTCGTGCGCTGCGAAAAGCGCGCCCCGAAGCTTCAGGCATTTCCGATGCCCACGCGCGAACAGGTCGAGAATTCGCTCTTCCAAGAACAGATCAGTGCGCTCGCCCGCCGGTACAACCGGGACCTGAGGCGCAATGCCGACATCGAAGTCCGCTGAGGCCATCCTCATCACGATGGGCGAGCCTGCCGGCATCGGGCCGGAGGTCGCCGTCGCGGCATTTCACGCGCTCGGCGGCCGCATCGGCGAACGCAGGCTCCTGTTCGTGGGATGCCCCGAAGTGTTCGAGGCCTGCGGTCCGGTCGCGCCGGGCGACGTCGTTTCCGTGATGTCCCACGCGGTGCGGACGCCCGGAAAGCCGGACGCCGCCAACGCGCCTGCCACCGTGGAAGCGATCGCGCGCGCCGTCGGAATGGCTATGGGCGGCGAAGCGGGCGCCGTCGTCACTGCGCCGATCAGCAAGGCGGCGCTGATGCAGACCGGGTTCGCCTTTCCCGGACATACCGATTATCTCGCGCACCTGACCGGCGTCAAACGGGCGGTGATGATGCTGGCCGGCGACACCATCCGCGTCGTGCCGCTGACCGTGCACGTTCCGCTGGCCGAAGTGCCGCGCCTGGTCACGCGCGAGGCGATCGTCGAGACGGCGGAGATCGCCATCGCCGCCCTCAGGCGCGATTTCGCCATCGCCGTGCCGCGTCTTGCGGTGGCGGGGCTCAATCCGCACGCCGGCGAGGATGGCGAACTCGGGCGGGAGGAGATCGACGTCATCCGTCCGGCGGTTGAGGAGCTGGCGCGGCGCGGCCATGCCGTGGCAGGTCCGCTTCCCTCCGACACCATGTTCCACGCGGAAGCGCGCGCCCGCTACGACGCGGCGCTGTGCATGTATCACGATCAGGCGCTTATTCCGCAGAAGACGCTGTCGTTCTGGGAGGGCGTGAACGTTACGCTGGGCCTGCCCATCGTGCGCACCTCGCCCGATCACGGCACCGCCTTCGAGATCGCGGGCAAGCGGCTGGCGGACCCGCGCAGCATGATCGCCGCGATCAGGCTGGCGGCGAAGATGGCGGATGCAAGAGCGCGCGTCGGAAAATTGGATTCCGGGTTTCCGTCCGCGAGCGCGGCGAAAAAAGATGGCTGACGACCTGCCGCCGCTGCGCGAGGTGATCGCCGCGCACGGGCTGATGGCGAAGAAGTCGCTGGGCCAGAACTTCCTGCTCGACCTCAATCTCACGCGCCGCATCGCCCGCGCCGCCGAAGCGGAAGGTGCGGTGGTTTACGAAGTGGGTCCCGGTCCTGGCGGCCTGACGCGCGGGCTGCTTCTCGAAGGCGCCGCGAAGGTCATCGCCGTCGAACGCGACGAACGCTGCCTTGCGGCGCTCGACGGGATCGCGGCCGTCTATCCCGGCCGTCTTGAAGTAGTGTCGCAGGACGCGCTGACGGTCGACGAGGCTGCGTTGCTGCGCGAACGCGGCATCGGTGCGGCCGTGCGCGTGGCCGCCAATCTGCCCTACAACGTGGGCACGGCGTTGCTGGTGAAATGGCTGACCGCGAAGACGTGGCCGCCGTTCTGGCAAAGTCTGACCCTGATGTTCCAGCGCGAAGTGGCGGAGCGCATCGTCGCCGCGCCGGGGACCGGGGCGTATGGCCGGCTGTCGGTGCTGGCGCAGTGGCGGAGCCGCGCGAAAATCCAGTTCGATGTTTCGCGCAGCGCCTTCGTGCCGCCGCCGAAGATCACCTCGTCGGTGGTGCGCATCGATCCGCTTCCCGAGCCGGTGGCGCCCGCCGGACTGGCGGACCTCGAAGCCGTGACCGCGGCGGCCTTCGGCCAGCGGCGCAAGATGCTTCGCCAGAGCCTCAAGACGCTGACGCCGAATCCCGAGCCGATTCTCGAAGCGGCCGGCATCGCCCCCACCGAGCGGCCGGAGCACCTGACCGTCGTGCAGTTCGCCGCTCTGGCGCGCGCCTGCCGGCGCCTCGCGCGCTGAGCGCCGCGATCACTGCGCCGTTCCGGCCGCTTGCGCCCGCCGCCACGCATAGTAGTCGTCGAGCACCTTGAGCCGGTCGAGGTACGGGTATGGGATCGCTCCAGTCGGGTCGAACTGAAGCACCTGTTGATCGCTCGCGCTGAACGCGGGCCAAGCCGGCAGTCCCGGTCCGTTGGGATCGCCCGTGCGCGCGAAATCGACGATATAGCCCATCACCTGATCGGCCAGTTCGCGGTCGTTCGGGCTCGGCGATGTTCCGGGTCCGGCGAGGTTGCCGAAGAAGAACGGAATGTCCGCGCCGTGCCAGGCGCCGGTCGGCTGCTGGGCCGTTCGGTGCTGGAGGAGATAGACGAACGCCTTGCTCTTGCCGTGCTCGGTCTGCAACCGCGCCCAGGTCCAGGTCGGCCAGTTGAACGACGTATCGCCCATCAGGTCCTTCGACGCCTTGAACGCTTCGTCGATCGTGGCGTGCGGATAAGCGGCCAGGATCGCATCCGCCTTTGCGCCGTAGCCTTCGCGCACCTCCTTCTCGAAGCCTTCCGGCGTGCCGGACTTTACGAACAGCGCGCCCTCGTCGGCATTAGTGCCGATCAGGATGGGCGTGTCGTTGAATTTGTCCGCCTGATAGAGGAGGTACTGGTCTTCCGGCAGCACATATCCGTCGAACACCGGCCAGAAGCGGTTGCCCGCCCCTTTCAGCACCACCGCGGCCGGAAGCGCCCGCGCCGCCGCGAGGTCCCTCACGCCCAGCGCCGCAAACACTTCCTTGCCGTAGCCCTCGGCGGTTGCGAGCGGGAAAACGTTCATGCCGCCTTCGTCCGCGAATTTCGGTCCGGCGAACGAGCCGCCGCTCTGCGAGACGGCCTTCGCGAACAGCCCCCTGGCGAGCGGCGAAGCGCACAGCATGGAAACCGACATGCCGCCCGCGGATTCCCCGAAGATGGTGACGTTGGCCGGATCGCCGCCGAACGCCGCGATGTTCGTCCTGACCCATTTGAGCGCAGCGATCTGGTCCTCAAGCCCGAAATCGCCCGAGCCGTGGCCGCTTTCCTTCGAGAGTTCCGGGTGTGCCAGGAATCCGAACACGTTGAGACGGTATTGGATCGTCACCACCACGACGCCCCGCTTGGCGAGGTTGGTGCCGTCGAACAGCGCCGAACCCGCCATGCCAACCGCAAAGCCGCCGCCGTGGATCGAGACCATGACCGGCAGGCGTTCGGCGGCGGACTTCGCGGGCGTCCACACGTTGAGGTAAAGGCAGTCCTCGCTCATGTTGCTGCCCGCCTGCCACGGCCCGATCAGGCCGGGCCCTTGCATGCAGTAGGCGGCGAACCTGGCGGCCTTCCTGGTGTGCCTCCACGGCACGACCGGCTGCGGCGCGCGCCAGCGCAGATCGTCCACCGGCGGCGCGGCGAACGGAATGCCCTTGAACGAGGCGATCCCGTCGGCAACGACCCCTTCGAGTTTGCCGCCCGTGACCGTGGCTTTCGATACCTGCGCGAGCGTGGGCATCGCCAGCAGGGTCAAGCCCGCCAGCGCCGACAGCCAAATCCGTTTCATGCGATGCGTCCTTTGGAGGCGGCATTCATTGGACATCGAAGCCCGTTCTTCGGCGAGCGGCGCTTTGTCGCTTCAGCGCTTCTCGGCCTGGACGAGGATACGCAGGTTCGCGTTCGAGGGTCCCGCAAAGCCCGAATAGTGCACGTCGTAGTTCTTCGAGTGCCACGTCAGCATGCCGCCCTCTTTGTCGAGGCCGGTTCCGGACGGGCGGCTGACGCCCGGCGTGCAGGCGGCGATGCGGTCCGCCAGGCGGCGCAGCGCCTTGCCCTTGTCTGCGGCGAGCATCGGGAATTCGCAGTAGTAGTTGGGATACTGGTGGCCGTCTTCGGTGGCTTCGTCGCGCATTTCGATGTGGCAGTTCAATGCCCCGTCCGGCCAGCCCGTGGCGGCGTAGAAATCGATTGTGCCGAACGGCGCGACCGTGGCCTTCTCCTGCTTGATGCGCTTGCCGCGAAAGCCGCTGAAGCCGTTTCGCGCGTCCGCCACGATGGCGCGGTACTGCTTGCAGAAATCGCGTTCGCCTGCCGCGTGCGAGAGTGGAGCGAGGAGAGCGGCCGCCAGCGCCGCCGTCAGTCCCGGGTTTCTTATGCGCATCGCCGCCGAGCATAGCGTGCGGACCCGCGCTGGCAACGTTGCCGCCACGAAACCTACGACGCCGCCTGAAGCCTCGCGCTCTGGGCCGCGTTTGCCGGCTTGGCGCAGGCCCAGTCGGCCACCGCCTCGATGTCGTAGAAGCGGCAGGCCTCCATCAGCACCCGGCATTCGGTCCAGATGTCGCCGTCGACCATCGGCATGAACAGGTCGTGCATGTTGTCGATGCCGAGATACATGCGCACGCCCGCCTCGCGGAACTTCACGAACGGCGCGATCGAGTTGTGCAGCGGCGCCGACATGGCAAGCTGCTTCATGCTGAGCGCGGCCGAGGGGCAGACGATGATGCCGAGATCGGCTTCCACCATCTTGGCGGTGATGCGGTCCTGCTCGCGTTCGTCCTTGGCGCCGACCGAAATCGCGTGGACCCCGAAGACGCGCCCCTGCATGCCGTGCTCGATGGTCTTGACGGCCAGAAGCTCGGTCTCGTTCTGCAAGGGGTTGTTTTCCTGATCGACATGCACGTCGACGCTTTTGCCGAGCTGCTTGGCGAGGCCGAGCACGACGTCGAGGTGTTTTTCCTCCAGCGGCGCGTCGCGCGACGGCAGGCCGCCGCAGTAGTCCGCCATGCGGCAGGCTTCCGCGTATTGCACGTACGAAGCCGGATCGAGCACGCCTTGCAGGGGCTGCACGCCGACCTCGAAGCGGATGCGGTCGGCATAGCGCTTCTTGACTTCGGTGGCGGCGCGGATCGGCAACAGGCCGACCGTCGAATCCGCGTCGACCATCGTGCGGCAGTAGGTGACGCCCTGCTCCACCATGGTTTCGACGCCGCGGCTGATGCGCTCGACGAGGTCGTCGTAGGTGTAGTTTTCCTTGAGGTACTTGTAGAGTTCCCACTTCTTCTGCATGTCGACCTGGGAAAGCCGCAGGTTCTCGAGCGTGATGAGATAGGCCTTGTCGAAATGGGCGTGATGGTTGGCGAGCCCGCCGCGCTTTTCCACCGCCTCCATGAAATGCAGCTTCAGGTTCCACTTCTCGCTGTCGTCGGCCAGCTTGTATCGGTAGGTGCCGCGCTCGTTGTCGATCATGATCTGGTCGAGCGTGGCTATGGCGACCTCGGGGTCGGTGATGAGCGGGATTCCGTTCTCGATGGAGAGCTTGCGGATCAGCTTGGCGTCGGAGGCTTCGTCGTAGTCGGGGTCTTCGGTCAGGATGTTGATGACGAGGTCAAACCGGTCGGCCTTGAGGAAGGTGAGGATGTTGGGCGCGTGGCCGTCGGTGATCTTGTGGATCTCGATGTTGCGGACGTTGTTCTCGTCCAGGAACGCGTGCGTGCCCGGCGTGGCGTAGAGGTTCACGTTGAGGGTGACGAGCCGGCGGATGGCTGGCAGCATCTTGCGCTTGCTCTCGGGCCGGCCGGCGCTGATGAGCACGTTCTTTTTGCTTTTGGGGCCGAGGAGCTTGAGGTTGAAGGCGAGCAGTTCGAGCGAGGTCACGCGAGCCATGACAACCCTCCGAGGTTTGTGTCGTTATGACCGGCTTCGCCGAGCCGATTCAATGTCCTCGATTCGCCGCGTGGTCGCGAGTCCGGGAGTTTCCTGACGAGCCCGTCATGCATTCCGGTTCTGGCGTGCCCGGGGGCCCGGAGCGCACGAATCTGTCAGCCCAAACCGATTTGTCTGTGGATGCCGCCGGACGGTTACGGCGCCTTGAACCTCGGCAGCGCCGCGATGCGGTCGATCAGCATCTGCGAGAGGATCGCCTCGTCCTTGAGCGAAGGATGGAAGTGGCAGGACTGCATGTCGAGATTGTCGACCGACATCATTTCGAAGTCGGCGAAGTTCTGCGCCTTTAGCGTGTCGGCGACGGCGGTCACCTGCGCGTTGATCTCGCCGGCGAAGCCAGTCGTCGCCCACAGGATGATGTGCGCGTCCGGCCATTTGGCGCGGATCGTCTTGACGAATTCGACATAGGTCTTCTGGAAATCGGCGTGCAGCTCGTCGCGGGTCTTCCACACCTCCGTGGGGGCGAGCTCAGTGGAAAAATCGTTCGTGCCGAGCCCGATCACCACAACGTCGGGCGACCAGCCCGCATCCTTCGCCTCGGCCGATTTGTCGAACAGCTTGTAGCGGTACATCACCGGCAGGGTGTCGCCGTGGGCGATGTCGGAATAGTTGCGCACGATGCCGCGGCCGGAGAAGGCGTTGATGCGGTAGGCGGCGTGGAAGTGCTTGGCCGTCATCGGCGCGAAGGCGAGCGAGGTGTCGGTGGTGTCGGCCACGTCCTGAACCGTGCAGGTCTGGCCGCGCGAAGTGTTGCCGTATCCGACGGTGTAGGAATCGCCGATGAACTCGATGCGGCGGCCGTACTGCGGCCGTGGCAGGACGTCGGAGCGCGACGGCACATAGAAACCGTCGAAGGCGCCCGTCGAACTCTGGGTTTCGCTGGCCTTTTCCAGCCGCACGACGTGGCTGCCCGGCCCCAGGTCCTTCAGGCTCAGCGTGGTGCGTCCGCCGCGCGTCAGCGTCAGCTTGTGCACGCCGTCGAGCCAGAGATAGAGATTGTTCTGGTCGTCGTCGACCTTCACGTCGACGGAATCGCCGGTGAACTGCGCCTCGAAATACACTCCCGGCCATTCGTAGACGTAGGAAACCCCGCCCTTGCCGCCGGACGGGACCAGTCTCGCCCAGATGCCCGCATCGGCCTGCGGCGGCTGCGCGCGCTCGACCACGCGCCCCCCGACATACGGCTCCAGGGGCACGCCGGTGCTCGAACAGCCTGCGGCAAGAGGCACGATCAGCAGCAGCGGAAGGGCGTGGCGTTTCATCGGATGTGTTTTCGATGTGAGGTTTGCGGAGGAGCATCTTAGGAAGCCGGAGCGAGCCTGCCGATGCGCGTTTCGCCGCTGGCCGGCCGTCCGCCCGGCCGATGCCGCCGCCGGACGGCTCGCTTGCGGCGCCGCGCGGAGCATCGCATCCGCCCCGCCCGCACGCGCGCATTCCTGACGCGGCGTGATTTCCGCCGCAAGCCGACGCAACGGAACGGAACAAATGCGATGGTCAGCATCGCAAACCGGCTGCTATAGATCGCGCCGAGGACACCTGCTCCATCGAGGAGACTTCATGCCGAAGGCAATTCACGTTGCGTTTGCTTCGATCGTCGTCGCTGCCATGCCGGCGCTTGCCGCGAACAGCAAGACGGCGGCACCGCCTCCCACCAAGGTCCAGGCGATGATCCACGTCAATCCCGGATTGTGGGAGGTGACGATCACGCCGAAGGTGAGCGGCGAGATGCCGATCTCCGACGACGAACTGGCGAAAATTCCGGCCGAGCGCCGCGCCAAGATCATGGCGATGATGCAGCACGCCATCGCGACGCCGCACAAGATGAAGGAGTGCATGACTCAGGAGAAGCTCAACAAGGGTTTCTCGGTCGGGCGCGACAGCGAGCATTGCACTTCCACCGTGGTTTCGAACACCATGAGCGAGATGAACATTCAGGAGACCTGCTCGGGCGACAGCGACGGCGTGCAGTCGATGAGCGTTCACTTCATCGCCTCCGGTCCCGCCAGCATCACCGGCACAACCCACGTCGTGGCCTCGCGCCGCGGCAGGGCGATGACGATCGACTCGACCGTCTCCGGCCAGTGGCTCGGCTCGAGCTGCGGCGCCGTCAAGGACGTCGAGGTGGAGAACTGACGGGCACTTATCGCGCCGCGTTCGCCGTGGCATCTTGACGGTTCCGAGTCTCCGCGGGACGGCCGATGATCTCGCTTGCCGAATGGCGTGATTTCTACGTGATGATCGGCACGGCGTCCGGCGTGATCGTCGGTGCCACCTTCATCGTGGCGACGCTCGCCTCGGGCATGGGCGAGAAGCGGCTGACGGGCATCCGCGGCTTCATCACGCCCACCGCCGTGCATCTTTCCAGCGTGCTCGTCGGCTCGGCGATCCTGGCCGTGCCGGCGCTGCCGCCGCTGGTTCTGGCGGTGCTGCTGGGCGCGGGCGGCGTGGGCGGGGCGATCTACGGCGTCGTGATCGTGACGCGCATCCGCTCGCTCAAGCTCGACGCCGCCGACTGGTCGTTCTACGCCGTCCTGCCGGTTCTGGCCTATCTCGGCATGACCGCTGCCGCCGTGATGGTGGGCACGCAGTTTTCTCTGGCGCTCGACATCCTTGCCGCCGTCTTCATTGCGCTGCTCGTCATCGGCATGCGCAACGCCTGGGACATGGCAACGTTCATGATCACGAGGGACAGATCGGATTAGCGTGTGGCCAATGCATCCCTTAACCGTCATGGCCGCCGCAAGGGCAGCCATGACGGACGGACTGAGCCTGCAACAGCTACGAACTTACCACCGCCACCATTCTTGCCGGACCGTCGCCCAGGCCGTGGAAGGTGTGCGGCAGCGAGGCGTCGAGATAGACGCTGTCGCCCTGGCCGAGGCGGTATCGCCGCCCGTCGTAGAACAGTTCCACCGCGCCTTCGAGGATGAAGCAGAATTCCTGCCCGTCGTGGGTGATGGCCGGGGCCTGCGCCACCTTGGGATCGAAGGTGAGCAGGAACGGCTCCATCATGTGGCCCGCCGTGCCCGGGCGCGTCAGCGTGGCGTAGGCGTAAGACTGTTCGGTATCGCCCTGGTCGCCGCCGAGGCTCTCGCCGCCCCGGCAGATGGTGAGGTGCTCGCTGACGAGGGCGCCGCCGTGCAGGATGCCTTCCATCTTGGAGCCGAGCACGCGGCTCAACTGGATCACCGCGCCGATCGCGGGCACCGCCGTGCCCCCCTCGTAGGCGCGCAGGCGTTCGGCATCGATTCCGGTGAGCTTGGCCACCTGCTCCAGGCTCATGTCCTGCGCCTCGCGCAGCGCCTTGATGCGTTCGCCGACGTAGCGTCTCATCGCAGGTCTCCTTAAGCGTCGCGCCGCGCCGGCACGATGCGGCCGGAAAGCGAACGCAGGTTCTGCCAGTAGCGGTCGATGGCGGGTCGAAGGTCCGTCGCCGTGAGCCCCGATTTCTGGAACCGGCGCTGCAGCGACAGGTACATGTCCAGCGCTTCGTCGGAGAAATCCGGCTCGATGTTCACCACGTGCCGCTTGCCGTCGAATATCTCGTAGACCGGGAACAGGCCGGAGCGCACGGCCAGCCGCACCAGTTCCAATCCCAGCGCCGGCTCGGACTTCCAGCCCGTCGGGCACGGCGACAGCACGTGCAGGAAGCGGAAGCCCTTTGCCCCCAGCGCGAAGGCGAGCTTGCGGTGCGCGTCCTCCGCATGCGCCAGCGAGATCGAGGCGGCGTAGGGGATGCGATGCGCCGCCATGACCGCCAGGATGTCCTTCTTCTGCTCGGGCTTGCCGTCCGGCGTGTTGGTGGTCACCGCGCCCGCGGGCGTTGCCGAGGAACGCTGGCCGCCGGTGTTGCCGTAGATTTCGTTGTCGTAGCAGATGAACAGGATGTCCTCGTTGCGCTCGGCGGCCGCCGAAAGGCTGGCGAAGCCGATATCGAAGGTGCCGCCGTCGCCGGCGAAGCAGACGACGCGCGTGTCCTCGCCGTTCATGGACGCCACGGCCGCAGCCCCGCTCGCCACCGCCGGCGCGCACGCGAACGTCGTCATCAGAGTCGGCACGCCGAAGGTGGATTGCGGGAAACCGCCGCCCGCCACCGCGCAGCACGATGCCGGAACGATTAGCTCGACCGCCCGGTTGCCCACGGCGTGGCGCAACGCCTGAAGCGTGCTCGACATGCCGCAGCCGCCGCAGTTGGTGTTGCCGCGCCGGATGATCGGTTCGGTGCGATCGAGCGCCGTGCAGGCCATGCCGCCCAGGACCGGTTCGTTCATCACACGGCCTCCATGACGGCGGGCGCGCCCGCGGTCTTTCGCCACCGCAGGTCGGTCAGTGTTTTTTCGAGATGCTCGGGGCGCACGTCGCCGCCGCCCAGCCCCGCCATGTAACTCTGCACCACGGTGTCCGGCGCCGCGAGATTGCGCACTTCGCTCCACAGCACGCCGCCGGTCGAAAGGCTGATGTCGCGTTCGACCACTGCGACGGCTTTCTTGCCCGCAAACAGTGCGCGGAGGCTCTCCGCCGGCAGCGGCCGGAACAGGCGCACGCGCGCCGCGCCCACCCGCTCGCCCTTCTCGCGCAGGGCGTCGACAACCCGCTCGGCGGTGAGCCCGATGGTGCCCATGGAGACGATCAGCGTTTGCGCATCCTCGGCGCGATAGGTTTCCACCGCGTCGCCCAAGCGCCGCCCGAACGCCTTCTCGAACTCGCGCTGCACGTCGGCGTAGACTTTCCCGGCGTCGAGCAGGGCTTCGTGATGCTGCCAGCGGTGCGTCTCGGTCTGATGCGGTACCTCCATCTGGCCCAGAGTGTGGGGCACGTGGTTCATGCGATGGGGGATGTCGGCGAGCGGCAGGAAATTGTCCACCTGTTCCTGATCGGGCACGTCGGTTTGCGCCACGGTGTGGGAGAGGATGAAGCCCTCCATGTTCACCATCACCGGCATCATCACGCGCTTGTCTTCGGCCAGGCGGAACGCAGCGAGCACGGAATCGAACAGTTCCTGGTTGTCGGCGCAGTAGATCTGGACGAGGCCGTGGTCGCGCAGAGTGAGGGCGTCGCCCTGGTCGGCCCAGATGTTCCAGGGCGGCCCCAGGGTGCGGTTCACCACCGCCATGACGACCGGAAGGCGCAGCATCGCCGCTGCGATGCAGTTCTCGTACATGTAGGCAAGCCCGTTCGAACTCGTCGCGGTGAAGGTGCGCGCGCCCGCGGCGGCCCCGCCGATGCACACGCCCATCGCGCTATGCTCGCTTTCCACGCGCACGACGCGGCCCTTCTCGAAGCTCTGCTGGCAGAGGAACTCCATGCACTCAGTCGACGGCGTGATGGGATAGACGCCGCTGACGAAGCCGCGGCCTTTGCAGTTGGCGCGTCCGGCCAGCGTCGCCGCCAGCGCGGCGCCGTGATTGGCGCTCAAGAGTTGGACGGTCATGCCTTCACCTCTTGGTGCTTTTCCTGCATTTCCATCGCCTGGCGCGGACATTCGGCGACGCACATGCCGCAGCCCTTGCAGTAGTCGGCGTCGATGCGATAGCCGATCGCGGTGCGTACGATGACGCCGTCGGGGCACGAGATCAGGCAGGTGTCGCAGTTCGTGCAGTGGCCGCAGGAGAAGCAGCGATCGGCCTCATCGGGGCCGGCCAGCCCCAGGTTGACCTCGTCGAAATTGCCTTTCAGGCCCGGCGGGGCGAAGGCGCGGTCGGCGCGCGGCGGCAGCACGTCGAAATGTGAGAAGCGGATCTGGCCCGGCGCCACGCGCCCGGCTCCGTTCGTTTGGGGCTCGGCCTCGCCAAGGATCGCGAGTGCGGCGCGGCGGCCGTTGCCGATGGCGTGGGTGACGGTGCCGTCGGCGGTGACGCAGTCGCCCGCGAACCACACCGGCAGCGGCTTGCCGTCTTCGTGCGCGCGCCCATCCTTCAAGCTCCAGGCATCGGGCATGAGATCGAGTTCGCTCTTCTGACCCAGCGCCAGCAGGACCTTGTCGCAGGAGACGATCTCGGTGCGGCTGGTGACGATGGGCTTGCGCCTGCCGCTGGCGTCGGGCGGGCCGGGTTCGACCTCGGCGATCGCCGCCGCGCGGACGCTGCCCGCGCCCGCGAACTCCACCGGCACGCGGTGCTCATGGAGGCGCACGCCCTCGCGTTCGGCGTCCTGGATTTCCTCGGCGATGGCGGGCATCTCCTCGCGGGCGCGGCGGTAGACGATCTTCACCGAGGCCGCGCCGCAGCGTAGCGCCGAACGGGCGCAGTCGATGGCCGTGTTGCCGCCGCCGACGACGAGCACGTCGCCCTTGAGGCTCACGCGCTCGCGCTTGACGCGATCGAGGAAGGCCAGTCCCTGCTCGACGCCGTCGAGACCTTCGCCGTTGACGCCGAGCGCGGCCGAAGAACCGAAGCCGACGCACACCACCACCGCATCGAACTCCTTCGCCAGCCGCGCCAGTTCGGTCTTGGCGATGCGTCGGTTGCACTCGGCTTTGACGCCGAGCTTCAGGATGCGGTCGATGTCGCGCTTCAGCGCTTCGGGCGGCAGGCGGAAGGCTGGAATGCCGTTTCTCAGCACGCCGCCAAGTGCGGGCCCGGCCTCGAAGATCGTCGCCGCATGGCCGCGCATCGCGAGCTGGAAGGCGGCGGAAAGCCCCGCCGGCCCCCCGCCCACCACCGCCACGCGCCTGGGCTTCACGGCCTTTTCGGGCACGAGCTCCTGGAGCTGACGGTCGGCGATGTAGCGTTCGAGCCCGCGGATGTTCACCGCACCGTCGAAGGCCGCGCGATTGCAGTTCTGCATGCAGAAGCTGGGACACACCCGCCCGCACACGGAGGGCAGGGCTTGCGTTCGCGAGAGGATCGCCGCGGCGGCTTCGACGCCTTCCTTCTTGAGCGCCTGGATGAATCCGACCACGTCGTTTCCGGCGGGGCACGCCAGATTGCACGGAGCGGAATGGGTGAGGTAGACCGGCACCTGGTTTGACCATGTGCCCGTCTTGAGCGTCGCCGGAATGTCCTTGTTGTGGTCGAGCTGGGAGATCACGGGAGCAGGAGGCGCGGGAGCGGGCACGGCCTGCGCCGGAGCCTCGCTCGCGGACGCATCGGCGATACGCACCTGCTCGTAGGCGCGTTGGGCCGCGGG